>NZ_FQYR01000002.1:287090-587090 GCF_900141815.1 Rubritalea squalenifaciens DSM 18772 | reverse complement strand
TCATGAAGAAGAACGCCAGACCGATCAATGATCGGAAGCTTGTGTGCTTGGTCTTTCGTGTGTTCATCTTGTCATTTGGTTGAGTAAATCATTCTTCTTGCCGGTCTTCGGCAGCATGCCATTGAGATCCGGCTTTTCTTTGCCAGTATCCGCTCCGGACATTTGATCTAATAAACTGGCACTGGAGGCAGCAGGCTTTACTGGTTCAGCCTTGGCCATCAGGTCCAGTGGGTTCACCTTGGCTGGCTCCGGCTTGGGTGCCGGCTTGGGATCGATCACGGCCACTGGGGCAGGCTCAGGCTTCTTCTCCACCTCTGCCACAGGGGCTGCTACTGGCTCGGGCTTCACCTCTGGCTCAGCCTTGGTCACGGGTGGTGCAGGAACTTGCTCGCGGATCACGATAGTCTCCACCTGCTTGGGCTCATCTTTATCACCTAACAGCATGAAAGCACCCACGCCGAGCAGGAGGACAAAGACCGCAGCGATCGCGCCGATCATCAGCTTGGCTCCGTTTTGGTTGTCTTGCTGATTCTTGACTTCCATCAGCTTGCGCTGGGCTTCTTCAGCCACAGCCTTGACTGGCACTGTCCCCGTATTGGCAGGCATGGAGGTAGAGAGGATGCTGCGTAGATGGCCGAGCGGCACATCCATTAAGAGCGCGATGGCCTTCTCCACGGAAATGGCCGGAGCATCCTTTTTCTCAAAGCCCCACAGGATGAAGAGGCGCTTCTCCTCGCCTTGCTGATAGATGCGGTAGCGGTCCAGGCTACGGCGCGGACTTGGCACGTGGAAGTTCAGCAGGACAGGCTGTAGGTTTGCCGGGATCTTCTCCTCCTGCAAACGTCTGCGTAGCCTGAGCCAGCCCTCCATCAGGCGCATCATCTCTGCGCGCGGCACATCGACGATGTTTTTGACGGGCTCGGAACTCTCGACGAGATTACGGCCACTTTCGTTGTTAGACGCGTAGTAGAACTCACCAGTCTTCTCATCCTTCACGATCGCAGGAAACAAATCCCCGAAGGCGGCCACCAGCACCTCGTGCACACGAGGATCATGGTAATGAACTTTCAAATGAGGAGCAGCGAGTCCAGAGCACTGAACAGGAATCCAGGACTCCTGATCGATCATGATATCTTTTTTGTCTCTGTTCACGGTGCATCCTATAGGCACACCCCCTAACAGAAACGAATGATACTCGGTGACAAAACTGTATCAAAATCGCGCACGGCCTTAGCATTTTACGCACAAGTGCGGAACAACTCACTCAGCAGTATTCCTCAAGGCAGCAGTTGCTTGAGCTGAAGTAAGCGCCCCGCTAGGCCGCACCCATGCCGCCACTCCCTCAGGAACCCCTTGAGAGAGAAACAGGAAGGATTAACCGGGTAGTCCAACCATAGCTTCATAAAGGCGGCATCAGGGGATCTAGGCTTGATCTCAGCCTCATCTCTTGCTTCAAACACTACCGCAAATTGCACTTTCGAGCTTTCTTACACCTATGAAAATAAACGCTAGATCCTACTTAGGCATCCTCTTTGCGCTTTCTGCATTCGGACTCAACTCCTGCGGTGACGATGAAAAGGTCGTTCCCAATGTCGCTGTGCCAGACTGGTACAAGGAAGAAAGCGAAGATCTCACCGATGCGGAGCCGGATTCAACTGAGGATATCCAGAAGCCGATCAACATCGAACTCAAGGTGCTCTTCTCCCATAACCGTGTCACTCCACCTCACAAGAAATTCTCAAACCTGAATGCCAGCAGCATTCAGGACTGGGCCGTCTACACCGGCAGCCCGTCCTACGACAAAGTCGTGCGCAAAGACTTTGGCAAACTCCTCAAGACTCCACTCAAGATCGGCAGCTTTGAGGAGAGCAAGGACTTCCCCGGTGAAAAACACGCCTTCACTTCCAGGGAGCAAGAAGCACCCATCGTCCCCGCACTCTATGCCGACCTCAAAGACGGAATACAACAAGGAGAAGGATACACGGTAGGCGTGAAAGTCCCGCATACTTCAAGCGGCCAGTTTAGTATCACCACCTACTTCGCAGCCTTCAGAGTAGATGCCCAAGTCCGCATCCGTAAATCCGACGGCACAGTGCTGCAGGAATACGCCTTCCCCTGGGAGCATAGGGCCTACCATGCTCTGGAAGCCACGATCAGCGATGCCGCTCCTGACTCCCTCCTGTATGTGGATGTCTTGTTAGGCAACACGGAGAACATTCAAGGCACTCTGCCTGAGGTGGGCATCGGCCTGAATGGCATCAAAGTCGAGCGTCTCTAACCGATCCAGCGCAGCCGCTGGCAGCACATGACAAGGGTAGGAAAGGGACCACCCGAAACCCTGGACTCCGGCTTGATAGGGGGAGGGCAATTGTATGAAAGGATAAGGCTTAAATCCTTCACTCACATACACCCAACCCGATGACACTCAATCCATCATCTCGCCTCTCCCTCATCTACTCACTAGCCCTACTGTCCCTCAGCTCCTGCGGAGACGATGAAAAGGTAGTCCCTAATGTCCAAGTACCGGACTGGTATAAGGAAGAAGGCCATGAAGCAGTAGACGAGCCGGAAAAGGAGCTGAGTTCTGCAGAAAAAACGCCTCTTAGCATCTCTTTTAACATGCTTTACTCCAGACACCGAGCCTGGCCACCTGAGAAACAGCACAGCAATCTGGATGCCCCTGAGATCCATGACTGGGCCGTCTACACCGGCAGCCCGGTGTACAATCACACCATCCGCAAAGACTCAGGCAAATTGCTCAAGATACCTTTGAAGATAGGCAGCTTTGGGGACGGGATGAACTACCCTTGTACCGCGCACGCCTTCAACTCAAAATTTTACCAGTCCCCGCTGGTTCCGGCACTCTATGCCGATGTCAAAAACGGCCTCCAGCCTAATGAAGGCTACACCGTGGGCATTAAAGTCCCACAGGCCGCTCAGGCAGGCTTCAAGCTCACCACCTACTTTGTGGCCTTCCGCTCAGACGCCCTCATCCGAATCCGGAAAACCGATGGCACCGTGCTGCAGGAATTTGCCTGCCCATGGGAAGAAAGCGCCTATCATGCGCTCCAAGCCACCATCAAAGGAGCCCAGCCCGGCTCACTCCTCTACGTGGACGTACTCCTCTCTCAGGCGAAACCAGAAACCAAAGGCCTCCCTCAGATCGGCATCGGCCTGAATGGAATGAAGGTCGAAAGTCTCTGACTTCACAGCGGCACGGTTTCAGTCTATACTAACCGTGTTATGCACATACTTCTGACAGGAGCCTCCTCCGGCATTGGCCGTGCCGCCGCCGAATTACTGCACGAGAGGGAGCACATCATCTACGGTGTGAGCCGTCAGTTAGAGAATCTTCCCGATGGGATCCACCCCATTGAGGCGGACCTCAGCAAGCCGGAGGACATTGAAAACATCTTCAACTACCTGCCGAAGTTCAATGCTCTGATCAACTGCGCCGGCATGGCCTACCTGTCCCCCATCTCCAGCGGGAACCCTGAACAATGGAAGACCATGTGGCAGGTCAATGTGCATGCCCTCGCCCTGCTCTGCCAGCACTCGCTACCCAGACTAACAGACACTGGAATCATTCTCAATGTCTCCTCCATGTCCGGCTGGCGTGTGCCTCCGAGCGGTGGCTTCTACGCCCCCACCAAGTTTGCCGTGCGCGCCATCACCGAGGCACTGCGCTCCGAGCTTCGCGCCGAGGGCTCCCGCATCCGCGTAGGCAGCCTCTCCCCCGGCTTTGTAGACACCCCGTTGTTAGACAATTACTTCCACGGCCGCGAGCAGCAGCTGGCCACCCAGCGCGAGAGCAAGGTCATGCTCAGCGCCGAGGATGTCGCCCGCTCCATCGTGCACATTATCGAGGCTCCAGAGCACGTGGAGATCGGCGATATCCAGATGCGCTCCACCGGGCAGAAAGCCTAGAAGCGTGGATAAAAATAGAGCCTATCGGGCTAATACTTTCCCCTAGAGAGTCATACAGAGAGTAACTCACACTCTCTCCTGCTATGACTCCGCAAAGCTCACACACCAAACTATCCGCGAACAAAGTTTCCCTCATCATCCTGGCCAGCTCGGTCGCCCTGACCCTCGTCATTGGTCTGGTCATCGCCAGTGGCAAAGACGAAGACAGCAGCCCGGTCAGCATTCCACCTGAAAGGCTGGAAGCTGCAGATTCACCAGCCGCCTCAAAGCCCACCTCCAGGCAGACCCCACCAGCCTTTGCCAGCGTCTTCCTGCTCTACGAAAAGATCCGCCAGGCCAAACTTGACCCCGAATTCAAGGACCTCAGTCTGGCACGAGACTGGGCCATCTACACCGGCACCTCACTCAGCCTCGACAGCAGCCGCAAGTCCGGCGGCCAGATCCTTGGCAAGCTCCAACCTGTCGGTGACATCGGCGAGCTCCAGTTCTTCGAGCTGCCCAACTACACGTTCAGGACTCCAAAAGGTGAGAAAATCCCCGGTATGTATGCTGACCAGAAACTAGGGCTCAATGTAGGACAGGGCTGGCGCATCCCGCTTACCACACCGGAGAATCTCCATAGCGATCTCATCATCACCATCCACTACAGCGCCTACCGCACCAATCTCACCCTCAAGGTGCGCAATGCGGATGGCACCATGATCACTGCCAGCCCCCTACCCTACACCCAGAAAGCCATCTGCGGCATCCGCACCACCCTGCAGAACCTCCAGCCAGATACCCCCTACTACCTGGAACTCGTCGTCGACTCCTACTACACCGACAACAAAAGCACCCGCGCCAACGCCCCCCACGGCCTCGGCATCAATGCGGTTGTCGTGGAGTGATTCGATCACCATATAATTTCTTAGTCACCCTCTAACTGCTTGAACACACCCGCACAAAACACCTCCCACAATTCGCACATAGCTTGCGCCTCGTAGAGAGAGCTACACTCCTCGATTCCCCCCTCCACCCAAGCTCTCGCGAAACCCTTCTCTTCTACCTGTTGCCAATAGTCCCGGGTCCTCTCCCAAGTCTTCAATCGCTCCTCCAGCGCCACCCGTACCATCACACGGTCAGCGCGGGGGATCTCTATAACGCAATGGCTGTTAGCCTCACTTCCTCCCTCTTTCATTCCCCCCAGCATAGCACCCTACAGGAATTCCAGCCACGGACTATAAGTAGCATTTTCGCACTTAGAGTTTCACATTCGAGCATAAGTTTGAGCATAGTGTAATGCATGAGCAAACGCTGGACTCGCGAGCACCTGCTGCTGGCGCTTAATCTTTACCACCAGACTCCATTTGGAAGGCAGCACCAAGGCTATCCGCCTATAATCGAGCTTGCTGATAAACTAGAGAGAACTCCGGGTTCCGTAGCGATGAAGCTTAACAACTTTACTTCACTGGACCCGGCAGAAACCAGTCGCGGCATTAAAGGGCTGCAAGGCTCAAGCCGCCTTGATCGTGTGATATGGGAGGAATTCTACGGTCATCTGGATGAACTAGCAGAACAGAGTGAACTCCTGATCGATTCATTTGGCACAAAGCCCATGGACTCCACAGCGATCTCTCCCCCTGCTGGCGAGTCCGAGACAACTGCTCTCGTTAAGGTGCGCAGACACCAGCAATTCTTCAGGAAAGCAGTTCTGGGTTCCTACGAGCAGAAGTGCTGTATCTCCGGAATTCCTGTTCTGGAACTACTCCGCGCCAGTCATATCATCCCATGGAGTGATCATGCCGAGCACCGTACAGATCCAGCTAACGGTTTATGTTTGGCAGCGACTTACGATGCAGCTTTTGACAAAGGCCTCATTGCTCTCTCAGGCGATTTTACGATTCTCGTCAGCGACAGATTGAAGCAGTTTAAGAATAATCAGGAGATAGAAACCCATTTCCTCTCCAGAGAACATACACCGATTACTCTCCCGGCTAAGAACCTCCCTAATCCTGAGTTTCTTGAGTGGCATCGTACTCACCGTTTCCTCGGATAAGCGAAGCAACAACTACATACTCTTCCAGACTCACTGCACTCTCGAAGTCTCTTTCCCCTTCCAGAAACTCATTTAGTCGAAACATCAGGTGACTCACGATCTCTTCCTGAGCCTCCCGTTCCGTAGCAAAAAGTATTGGCCCATGATCTCCCAATACTGATGGCACGACACCACCTAACAATGAATCTATAACAATCATATAGCCTTTTTCTTCTTCCTGCATCATAAGCAAGCCTCCACTTTACCGCATTAGCCATCCTTTAATCAACGGACTATGAGTATCATCGCCTCTAGCAGCTTCACCTCTGAAATCATCCAGACACTGCTTCATCAGTTGCTTGGATATTGGCACCTCATTGGAATTGTTTTTATCATAATATTGCTCAAAGGCATTTTCAGCAGTCCGAGTGTCAAAGGGTGGTGGGGTGAGTTGCAAGTCACTAGCTTTGGCCTGAAGCGACTTGATCCCGCCATTTACAAAGTCTTCAACGATATCTACCTACCCAGACCAGATGGAAAGGGAACCACTCAAATAGACCATCTGGTGATTTCTCGATTCGGTCTTTTTGTAATAGAGACGAAAAATTACGGCGGCTGGATCTTTGGCAGCGAGAATCAAAGACAATGGACTCAACAAATCTACAAAAGAAACACCGCTTCCAAAACCCACTTCAACAAAACCAGCTTCACATTAACGCTCTCTCAAAGTTTCTAGGAATTGATAAATCCCTCTGTCACAACATGGTGTTTTTTATTGGTGATTGCACCTTAAAGACAGAGCTTCCGCCCAATGTACTCACCGATGGTTTACTTCGATATATTCGAAATAAATCAGAAACCCTCATTGAGGAAATTAATCTAACAAGCATTACATCTCAACTGGTCGCACACCTGTCCTCCATCGATAAAAAAGCTGTAGCCAGAGAGCATGTCAGGCAACTCAAAGCAAGAAAATCACCCTAATCGAAATCCTCCGCCACCCTTCCGAGTTGGTCGGTTTCATCCTCGAGGTGGTACTCGAAGGGTTTGCGCTCGATGAGGTAGGGTAGTCGGCGTTCGAGGGAATAGAGGCGGTCTTTGGTGGAGAGTTCGCAGGCCCAGATGGTGATGACGTTCCAGCCGAGGGATTCGAGTTTTCCATTGTTTGATTGATCGCGCTGCTGGTTCTTGCGGATCTTGGTTAGCCAGAACTCGGTGCGGGTTTTGGGGATGGAGAAATCCTTGCAGCCTTCATGACCGTGCCAGAAGCAGCCGTTGACGAAGATCACGGTGGCCCATTTGGGAAGGACGATATCCGGTCTTCCCGGCAAGGTCTGGTTACGTGGTCCACTGACGGTGAAGCGGTAGCCATGCGCATGCAGCAGCGAACGGACAGCCAGTTCAGGCTTGGTGTCCTTGCCCTTGATCCGGCTCATCACCCAGCTGCGTTTCTCCTCGCTCCAGATATCCGCCATACTAACAGTATAAAAGAACTACTGGCATTTGTCTAAGGGCATCCCCATCTAACCTCCCCCCACACAATTATGACTGCTTTTTTCTGTAAGAATCTGTAGGATACGACGTGTGTATAGGACTGGTCTTTCCGTTATGGGGGAGGCTGGCACTCGAACCACTTACACATTACTCACGATGATAGCATTCAAGCACTCACTGATTGCTTTGGCGGCGCTGGCGGCACCTTTGTTGCAGGCGGAGCCGGAGCTCATCCCGCGGCCTAGCGAGGTCAGCTGGCAGAAAGACACGACCAATCTGGCAGCCTTTTCAACGATCGAGGCTGCGGCGGAGCTCAGTTTCGAAAAAGACTATCTGGCGAAGACACTGCAGTCCTGGATGCAGCGCTCCAGCACGCAGGCTCCTGCGGGAGCGGCTAAGACGATCATGCTGCGCACCGGCAAGCTGGATTCCGACTACCTTCTCGAGGTAAAGCCGGAGGCCATTACCATCACAGGCAAGGACGCTGCGGGAGTGTTTTACGGCATCCAAACCTTGCTCCAGCTGGTCACGCTGGAGAAGGACAAGGCGGATTTCCAGATCCCGCTGGGCACGGTCAAGGACAGCGCCCGCTACGGCTGGCGCGGGCTGATGCTGGATTCCTCCCGCCACTTCCAGACGGTGGAGGAGGTGAAACACTTTCTCGATATGATGGCCTACTACAAGTACAACGTCTTCCATTGGCACCTGACCGATGACCAGGGCTGGCGCATCGAGATCAAGTCCCGGCCGAAGCTCACCAGCATCGGCGCCTGGCGCGTGCCGCGTGAGGGCATCTGGTGGACACGCCCCGGACCGATGAAGAACGAGAAGGCCACTGACGGAGGCTTCTACACCCAGGAGCAGATCAAGGAGATCGTGAAGTACGCGGCGGAGCGCCACATCGAGGTGATTCCTGAGATCGACGTCCCCGGCCACGCGCTTTCCATCCTGGCTGCTTATCCTGAGCTCTCCACCACGGGCGGCCCCTTCCAGGTGAACCCGGGTTCCAAGTTCTACAACATCATCGAGAACACACTCGATCCCTCCAACCCGGAGACCTACAAGTTCCTCGACGACGTGTTCCGCGAGACCTGCCAGCTCTTCCCTTCCCAGTACGTCCACATCGGTGGTGATGAGGCGACCAAGAAATACTGGAATGCCGATCCCGACTGCCAGGCTTTCATGAAGGAAAAGGGCCTGAAGGATGCCCACGAGCTGCAGTCCTACTTCATCAAGCGAGTGGAAGCCATGCTTGCGAAGCACAACAAGAAGATCATCGGCTGGGACGAGATCCTGGAAGGAGGTCTGGCTGAGTCCGCCACAGTGATGAGCTGGCGCGGTGTGGGTGGAGCTAACAAGGCGGCCAAGATGGGACGCCAGGTGGTGATCGCCGCGAACTCGGCCTATTACTTCGACCTCTATCAGGGCCACCAGTCCTACGAGCCAGCCACCTATAGCAAGCTGCGCCTGAAGAAGTCTTATCACTTCGACTACCAGCTGCCAAAGGGCGTGGATGAGAAGCTGCTACTCGGCCTGCACGGTGCGCTCTGGACAGAAGAGATTCCTAACATGCGCCACTGCGAGTACATGCTCTGGCCGCGTGGCTTCGCGCTGGCGGATGCCGCCTGGAGTACCCAGACGAAGAAGGACTGGCCGGAGTTCGTGGAGCGCGTGGAGGCTCACTTCAAGCGTCTCGATTTCCTGGACATCAACTACGCCACTTCCATCTATGACCCGATCATCCAGATGAAGAAGATCAACAAGCGTGAGGTCATCACCCTCAGCACCGAGGTCGACGGTCTGGACATCCACTACACCTTCGATGAAGGCGAGGTGGACCACCACTACCCGGTCTACAAGGAGCCACTCGTAGTCCCCTATGGTGCCACCACCATCCGCATGCGCACCTACCGCGATGGCAAGCCCGTCGGCAAGCTGCGCACGGCGATCATCAAGGACATCAATGCCGCGAAGAAGCTCCTCTTCCCGACACCGATCGAGAACTAGTCTTCGACGGTCTTTAAGAAATGATTCACCCAGGAGCAGCCAGCCGGCTGCTCTTTTTTTTTAGTCTTCGCCTAGTAGGGCAACCAGCTTCTTGGCGATGGCGGGCTCGGCCACCAGGTCGGCGAGGGTGTACTTGTCCAGCACCTCAAAGAAGGCGCGGCGCGCCTCCGCCAGCACTCCCTTGAGCTTGCAGGCTGGCAGGATCTTGCACTGGCCGCCGATGCCTCCGGTGCAGTTCACCAGCGCGGGGTCTGGCTCCATGATCTGGATGATGCGGGACAGCCCGATCTCCTCCGGCGCCATAGCCAGCTTCACGCCCCCATCCCGGCCGCGCTTGGCCTCCAGGATGCCTTCCTTGATCAAAGTTTTGCAGATCTTCGAGAGGTGGTGATGAGACAGTCCGTAGGCCTCGGCCACTTCGGCCACGGTCACCAGCCTGTTTCCATGCACGCTGGCATAGATCAGGAATCGGAAACTGAAATCAGTGGCGGAGTTTAGCTTCATAATTGTGGTATTTAAAATGCCACTTTTATCCATTGACGTAAACAGGTATTTTTTTTACCCCTTTTACTGTAATGACAGCTCTATCCAAAGAAACGATTGAAACGGTGAAGGCGACCATCCCCTTCCTGGCCGAGAACGCCACCAAACTGACCGCCCATTTCTACCAGCGGATGTTCCGCGAGAACCCGGAGGTAAGGGCTTATTTCAATGCCGCCCACCAGGTCTCCGGCAGCCAGCAGGGAGCGCTCGCAGCCTCGGTCTGTGCCTTTGCCAGAAACATCGAGACTCCAGAAAACCTGGCTACAGCGGTGTCCCTGATCGCGAACAAGCACGCCTCGCTGGGAGTGCAGCCAGAGCATTACCCGATTGTGGGCAAGCACCTGCTGGCCTCGATCGATGAGTTGCTCAACCCGGCACCGCCGGAAATTCTCCAAGCCTGGGGAGAAGCCTATGGCTTCCTGGCCGAAGTACTGATCCAGCAGGAAAAAGGCATCTACGCCGAGCAGAGCTGGAACGGCTTCCGCAAGTTCACCCTTTTCCGCAAGGAGGAAGAATCCGCCGTGGTCAGCTCCTTCTACCTGAAGCCGAGCGACGGCGGCACCGTCCCCGCCTACCTGCCGGGCCAGTACATCACCGTGCGTATCCCGACAGCCGATGGCTCCACCACGATGCGCAACTACTCCCTTTCCTGCCACGGTTGCCAGCACGGTCTGCGCATCAGCGTGAAGCAAGAGAAGGCCGCCCACGCCGACCAGCCGGACGGCTATGTGTCCAACTACCTGCACGAGCATCTTGCACTGGGTGACGAAGTGGAAGTGGCTCCACCATGCGGAGATTTCGTCTTTGATGCCGATGCTGCGGAGAAATCCGGGGCGCCCGTACTCCTGCTCTCCGGCGGCATCGGTATCACGCCGCTGCTCTCCATGCTGCACGCTAGCAAAGGGAAGAGCTTCCCGGTCAGCTTCGTCCACGGCGCGATCGATTCCAAACACCACGCCTTTGCCGGGGAAGTTAGCAAGCTGGCACAGGAGCATGAGAACATCAGCGCCCACTTCCGCTACAGCGCCCCGCTGGATGGAGACAGTCCAGATAGCCAGGGACTCTTCGATCGCGAGTTCCTCGGCCAGTACCTCAGCCCGGAAACCGAGGTCTACTTCTGCGGACCCAAGCCGATGATGGCCCATGTGCTCAGTGTGTTAGATTCCATCGGCCATCCGGCAGACAAGGTGCACTATGAGTTCTTCGGCCCGGCGGAGGAGCTCAGCAAGTGCCCGATGCACGCGATCTAAGCAGCTTTTGTGTCGTACCCTCTAACGGAAAAGGGCGGTCCTTCGGGGCCGCCCTTTTCTAGGCTTGGATGAGCTTGGCCAGGCACCTGTCAACTAGGTCATTGGGAGATTAGAAATCTATCTGGACAAGAAAACAGTCCAGAAAGAATTTTGCACTCCCCATTGTAGCCCAGCCGACACACCCGCTAAAGATGGGGATGTAGCATTCAGACTACTGAATAACCTCACACTAAACTATAACACAATGACATCCCTCAACAAACTCACTACTACACTCCCCATGCTGGTGCTCGCAACCAGCCTCTCAGCCCACTCCGCAGTCTCTGTCCAGTCTGGCTTCTGGACCGACGGGACCACTTGGGACACAGGTAATCCCCCGGCAGGCGGCACGGACTATTTCATCGCAGATGGTCACGTGGTGGAATCCCCGAACGCAACAGGTGACTACAACTTCGGCGGAGACAACCTGACAGTCCAGAGCGGAGGTACACTGCGCTTTGAGAATAACCATGCCTCAGGCCTGCAGACCAACAACTACACCTTCAACAGCCTGACTCTCCTCGACGGAGCAACCATGGAAGCTGGCCAAGAAGGCGGAGGTGCCTTTGGTGCCAGTAATTACCGCATCAATACCACTGTTGAAGTCAATGGCTCCGTCGACGTAACCCTCTCAGGAGGATTTTACTTCAGCTACATGACTCTGGCCAACGGCGTCTCAGGCGATGGAACGATCAATTTTAGCCGTGTCGCGGGTTTTTATGGGGAGCAATCTGGATTCGAACTGAGACTGGATGCTACCAGTACTTACTCAGGTGTCTGGAATCTCTCCGGCCTCAACCAGCCCTTCACCACCAAGGTCAATGCAGCGGGTGCATTCGGTACCGGCACCATCAATATCTTCGACAACATGATCGTGGATAACCTTTTCAGTGGTGGACTGGATAGCTTGGCTGGAATCGCCATCAATGGAACCGGTGAACTCCAGTTGACCAATGCCCTCAACGATTTGAACTCCGGCATCACCATGACTGCAGGCGCCACACTGGATCTAACGGACCAGAGCAGCACAGTCGCAAGCCTCATCATTGACGGCAACAACGTCGCCGCAGGAACTTACAATAAAGATCAACTAGCAGCCCTAGGCTATGGTGGTCTCTTTGACGGCTCCACTGGCACGATCACGGTATCCGCTGTCCCAGAGCCATCATCCACTGCACTGATCGGGCTAGCTGGTCTGGCGCTCATCCTGCGCAGAAGAAGGTTCTAGTGCTCCATCATTCCAAGTGTTGGTTAATAATGAAGAGGCGGCCCAATGGCCGTCTCTTTGATTATCTATGAGCAAGCATTACACAAGACTGCGAACAGAGTCCGCCTCCTTAACAATTTCCATAGGATATAATTTAATTCCGATACTTTTCAGTCCCCCTTTAATCCATCGTTCAAAATCCTTTGCTGCACGTTCATGGGGATACTTCATCATCTGAATGCTGGGTTGGTACCAGCGGAGGTTTTCGCTATAATCCAAACAGATCAAGGAAATGTCATCTGGGATCTTCAATCCCTTGCTGTTGCAGAAGGATAGAAGCGAAATAAGAATAGGGGTGTCCGCACATACCACCGCCGTAGGCCTCGCTCTGGCAAAGGCCCTCTCCCAGTAGGCCATCCAAATTTTCGGCTGATGCTCCACGAAACGCGGTATGTAATTCTCCACATCAGCCTCAGCGACACACATCTCCTCTTGATAAACAGCTTGGTACAACAAGTGTAAACTTGCAAAATAGGTACTGCAAGGCACTAAAATTCTCTCATGTCCGCGTGTCTTGAGATATCTCAGCACATGGCGCATAGTCAGTGCCGCATCATACGCAATCAAGCTAACAGAGCCGTCATTAGGTACCAAACCACCCTCACATAAGCAAGGAATGCCCGCTTGGTGAGCCCCATTCACCCAAGATAGAGGAGCGACCGTCAGCACAATGGCATCCATACCATACTGAGTTACCATACGCTCAAAAAAAGCAGGAGGTGGATCTTTATGCAGAATAAAATCCATCTCTTTTACAATCACCGTCCCGCCATTTGCCTCCCAGATTTCGATGTATCTCCTTTCGTTTCGTACGTTTGCTGCACTTCTGATCAAACCGCTATTTCTCAGGTAGATCAGCACCATCCCTGATTTAGGCTTTTCCCGATAAGTATTCGCTACCCGTCTGGCCTTCCTCCCCTCTTTGGGCATGATGACCCCCTGCCTTTCTAATAGACGAAGGGCTTCTTGCACTGTCTGCCTACTCACCCCAGCTCTTTCTGCAATCAAGCGTTCGCCAGGGAGCACTTGCAAACCGCTCTGCTGAATCAAGCTCTCCAGAATAAAATCTGCTACCTGCTCTGCTAAGGATTTACGGTTTCGGGAGAAATCAGCCATCAAGTTATATTCAGAAATGCAAACGCACTCTGTCAATCCCATCTGACAGGGCGGGAAGCGCCTGACTTTTAAGCATCAGATTCTATCCTGCACCCACAATACGTTGCAGGCATCTGGCGATGACTTCGGCCAGCGGGGAGAGGCCGCCACTGCGGCGGCGCATGAGGCCGATCATGCGAGTGGGCTGAGGCTCGGCAAAGGGACGCACGACGACATTGGGGAAATGATAGCGCTCGGCTGCACGCTGCGGCACGACAGCGATACCGGCTCCAGAGTCCACCATGGCCAGGGCGGTTTCCAACTGGTCACACTTGATGCGCTGGTCCGGGGCTTTGACGCGGCAGACTTTCAGCGTCTGGTCTAACAGGCAATGACCTTCCTTGAGATAGATCAGTTCCCCGGCATTGATTTCCTCCGGCTTGGGCTTGGCGCGCCTGCGGGCGAGCACGTGCTTGGCCGGCAAGGCGGCGACGAGCGGCTCATGGTAGAGCTCATCCACCCGCACCGACCAGGTCTTGGCATCCTTGACCCGGATATCACTGACCACCGCGCACTCAATGTCTCCCTTGGAAAGTCTTTCGATCAGCACCTGGGTACGGTCCTCCACCAGCTCCAGATCCAGCCCCGGGTAGTTCTGCTTCAGCTCTAACAGCAGCTCACCGATCAGGTAGGGCGCTACCGTAGGGATCACTCCCATGCGCAGGCTGCCGCGGATTTCTTTGCCCATGCCACTGAGCTCCGCCTGCAGGGTCTCCCCCTCTAGCAGCATCTTGCGGGCATGCTCCAGCACCTTCTCTCCCTCTGGAGTAGGCCGCACACCACGGGAGCTACGCTCCAGCACCTGCACACCGAGTTCGTGCTCAAGCGCGGAAATCTGCTGGCTCAGGGACGGCTGGGCCACCCGGCAGGCTTCCGCCGCCTTGCTGATAGAGCCCATCTCGACTGCGGTGACAAAGTAGCGTAGCTGGCGTAATTCCATGCAAGCATCTTGCCATAGCCTGAGACTATGGCAAATGCATTGATCATAGATTCATGGGAAGGCTACTTGTCTTTCTTAGGCTCTTCGCCAGCGCCTTCGATTTTATCAGCCACATCCTCAAGGGCACCTGCCAGACCACCACGTCGACGACGCACTGGCTTTTCCTTGGGAGTTTCCTCTTCCTTGATCATTTTCTCCAGATCATCGGTGCCATCGCCAGCCACCTTGGGCGGATCAAATTTCGGAGGGTGGGTGCCGTTCTTCAGGTAGTCATCGAGAGCCTGGGCCTTCTCTTCCAGAGCTTTCAGCTCACGATCAATCTGATCCAGATCTGGATGCTTGGGCAGCTTGCCGTGCTCTTTCTCGTAGGCGGCCTTCTTGTCCTTGAGTGCCTTCATGGCCCGCTCGATGTCCGCCTTTTGCTTGAGCAGCTCGAGATATTCCGGGCTGGCTTCGAGGGACTTGGGCATGGCCTCAATCTGCTCCATGACGGCATCCAGGTTTTCCTGCAGTCTACGGGCCTGTTTGAAGTCGGCAGGCAGGTAGTCTTCACTGAGTTTTTCCAGATCTGCCTTCTCAGCCTGTAGAGCCGCGCGGTTCATCTCCGCTGCATCACGCTGGTCCTGCAGCCAGCGGTCCACCTCTTGCTGTCCACCACGCTCGTACAACTTGTCGCGAGTACGCAACCAATCGCGGTAGGAGCTGAGTGAGGAGAAGCCTTTCGGCACGTTTGGATTTGGTTTGGAATTAGGTACTCCGGTGTAGCCTTTGAGGCCGGGCACTGCATTTTCCACCATGTTCTTGAGCTTGTTGAGACCATCGCGATAGGTCCCACCGGGGCCAGCCAGCTTCTCCAGCTCGGCGCGCATGGCTGTCGGGTCACCCTTGTGCTCGATGAGTTTGGAGGTGGCATCGTAGAGCTCACGCATCGGGTGCCCCGGAGGCATGTCCGCGCCATTCATCTTAGCCACCAAGGCGGCACGCTGACCGTACTTGGCCAAAGCGCGAGCGGTCTGGTGAGGAGTCTCCCCACCCTCCGTGTAGGCATCCAGGTGCTCGGAAATCATCATGGTCTGGTCATTCATCATGTTATCCAGCTGGCGCTCGGACAGGTGGCTGAGGTCGCCATCACGGTTGAACTTGGGGTCATTCCAGAGGTCATTGACCGACATCTTGCTACCATCCTCGCGAGTCTTGCTCTGCATGCGGTTCACAATGACATCCAGGCCAGCACCATCGGTGTAGGCCTCGATCCCGTCACGGGAGGCCTGGTTCATCAGGCGCTCACGCTGGGCCTGGAGTTTCTTCCAGTCTGGCGAGCCCGGCTCCAGCTTGCTGATCTGAGTATCCAACGCCTTCACATCCCGCATGGTTTCCCCGTAGACAAGGTCACGGGCGTAGATGCCAGCTTCCTTGCTGTTCGGATCCAGCCCGAAACGCTCGGCCACCTTGGTACGAGCCTCGCTAAGTCTCTTCTCACTGGCTTCAAGCGCACGCTCGGCAATGGCGATTTCCGTCTCGCGCTGCTGCTTCTTCACCGGATCATCACCGGCCTTTTCCAGCATATTCTTCTTATAAAGCTCGCGACGCTCGGGAGACATATGAGACATGGCAGCCGCCAGGCTATTGCCGGCCACAGCATCATCATGGCTCACGGTGCCGACTCCCTCGATATCCACCTTTTCGTTGTTGAAGCCTTTTTCTGCATCATTGCGCAGCGGCATGGCGGCCTTCACGCCGTCCATCACGTTGTAGTATTCATTCAGGTCAAAGGCTTTGGCTGTGGTAGGGCCGACACCTTTGACGCCATTGCTCTCGGTCATGAGGCGATCGCGTTGCAGGTTTTTCATGGCCTGCACCACGCGCGGCTCACTCCAGGAGCGGTCGATATCACTAGTCGGATCACTGGAACCGGGGGCAATCATCTTGGCCTCCTTGATCGATTTTTCATGAGCCAGCCTTTCCGCCTCCAGCTGTCTGAGCCTGATGTCCTTGGACGAGGCATCCCCGTCTCCGGTGATGGCTGCCTGCTTCTTGAGCTCGTACTCGCGGTTCAGCTCGCGGATGGCACGGTCCTTGACCTCTTGGCCGACGCCATTCTCCATCACATCCTTGGTGAACAATTCACCGTGTGCCTTAGAGAGAGCCTTGCCCGCCTTCACACCAGCGGCATTCTTGTCGCGCTCGCCTTTACCAAGCTGCTCCAGCACTGCGGTTCTTTCTGATTGCAGACCGTCCACGCCGAGCGCCCTGTCTTCCGCTGTGCCTTTGCCTGCACGCACATCGGCGATCCGGCTATCGTAGTCCGCCGCCACATTTTCCTTCGCCTTATCTAACACCACTCCACTATCCGGCTCCCTGACACCGTAAGCCCACTCTGTGCGGCGGTCTTTCACCTCATTCAGGAGATCCGCAACGACCTTGCCTTCCTTCTCTGCAATGATGCCTAAGTCACCCCAGCGAAGGTCACCATTCTTCAGGCTGTCCATGATATGGTCTGCCATGGCTGGATTCCGATAAACCTCAGCGCTGTTTTCTGGCTTTCCTAACAAGCCCGTCCCTTCACCCCCCTCTGCGACGCGGCGTTTGACGGCATCAAAACGATCCACAGCCTCCTGGGCATGGGCTTCACTCTTGCGGGCTCGCTCAATAGAAGCGAGCACCGCCTTCGGGTTATCGATCGCCCACTGACGGACACTTTCCGGCAAGCGCTCGATGACCTTCTCAGCAGTCACCTCCCCGCCACCGTGCATGACCGAGCTGGCGGTCTTTGACATGGCACCGGAAAAGAGATTGGCCATGAAGGCATCCTTGTCCAGTGGTCCACCATCAGCCGCAGCCTGATAGGCAGTCTCGATAGCCGCCTCCGAGGTGAGTCCTACCGAGTTAGCGATGAAGCGCTTCATCTGATCACTGCGAAGGATTTTCTCTCCGTCCTTGGTCGCGCCCATCAACTCACGGAACACAGTATTGTTCCCGGAGTTTTCCAGCGCATCGCGCCAGCTCTTATTGGAATTCAAAAACTCATCACCAGCAGCTCCAGTCAGTTTGCCGACACCAGCCATGGTTAGGTTGTGCAACAGCGCCTTGTCAAAATCCGCATCCTTGCCGTGCGCCACATTCATCAGCGAGTCCATACCGGAGCTGGCAGTCACCTCGGTGAGGGTGGCCAGTGCTGCCGTCCCCTTGGCTCCCAGATTTCCCGCATTGGCCAGAGCCTGGGCAAAACGTGCCGAACCTGCCCCCGTAGCCATGGCGAGGCCAGTCTCCCCGGCACTGCGCACACTGACCACATCCATCCAGGGGCTCTTCGGCAGGTTCACATCCATCACTTGGTTGATGTCCCGGTTAGACTGAGGCACTTGATAGGAGTATTTGCCATCAGCCTCCTTCTTCACATAGCCGTAGTTGATGAGCAAATCCCGGTCTTTGGCTGTCAGATTGTTCGCATTGGTCGTTGCGGCCTCATTGAGGAGAGCGGCTACCTTGTAGCCATCAGCTTTGACCGCATCGATCTTCCGGCGCACGGTGCCTACCCCTTCCTCACTGTTCTCAAAGATGGAGCGCATGGCCGTGCCCATGCCGAGATTCGCCCACTGGCTGACGGTGCTGTCTTTGCCGTCATTGGCATTGGGCAGGTATTCATTGGTGAAATAGTCATCCAGCTCATTGGCGCGCTGGTGAATGACCTGGGACATGGCGCGGAAGTGCTCCTGCGGGGTGGCGTTTTTACCCTCCACGTGCTTGAGCGCTTGCGAAGCGATGTTTGACTTATTCTCGTAGGAAAGCTGACCAGCCAGCGCCAGGCGGGAATCCTTTTTCTCGCCGGTGAAGAAATTAACAAAGTCCTCAGGAATGCCGCCGTCGTGCGCGCGGCGTTTCACGCTGCTTTCCAGCACCTTCATGGCATTCGCACCGACCTTGCTCTGCTGGGTCGGGGTGAGCAATTCACCGGAGCTAGGGCTTCTAAAATTCCGGCTGTTCGCCAGCGAACGGTACTCCTCCAGGTTGTGCTCCACCTGGACGCGCTTGGCCATCTGGTCCACCTCGGCGGCAAAGCCTTTGTGACCGTAGCTCGTGTTGTAGTCCGTGCTCTCGATGTTCCGGAGCAGCTCACTCATGCGCGCGGTCTTGGCATCCACCCGCTTGTCAAAAGCTGTGTGCCCCTTGTAGGTGCGGTCCTCTACCGGGCGGAACTCGCGGACAAAGGATTCATTCACCGCATTGTCAATCATCATGGCGCGGAGGGCGGCCTCGTTGTTTGCCAAAAAGGCAGCACGCTGGTCGGCAGTCATGTCCTTGCGGTTCTCCGCCGAGCCTACGAGCGCGTTGGTAAAATCAATGCGGCGACGGGTATTCTCCGCCTTATTGTGATAGACGTAGCGCTTCTGGCCGTCTTCGTTCACCCCGCGCATGGAGGAGAGGTAATGCTCGCGGGTGGCGCCGCGGTAGATAAGCTCCGCTCTCGCCAAGTTCTGCTTGGCCTCGGCGATGTTACCGGCATTTCCACCGGCCTCAGCCTGCCTGAGCTTGATGAGTGCGGTGTTGATCCGGTTCTGGGCCTGGAGTTTTTGCTGCGCTGTATCGTCAGCGATGGCGCTGGCAACCAGGGCGATACTAGTGAGTAGAGTCAGGGTTTTCATGGTAGGTTGAATTCAGGTTCGTAAAGGGCGTGGGCGAGCACGTAGGTTTTGCCGGGGGAGTTCCAGTCGAAGTAGAGATGGACATCTCGCATGTCCGGGCGGGTGAAGGTGCCTTTGAAGAAATGCAGACCGGACTCCGAGGTGCTGAGGTACTCGAGCGTTCCTTTGTCCTCCCCGCACTGCCAGCGGAGATTGCTGATCTGCTTGAGGCCGTGCTTTTCGTAATAGGGCTTCATCTTCTCCCCAAGCTGGGCGATAGCACTGGCGAGGCCGCCTTCGTCCCGGTGCTTGGTCTCCACCTTGATGCCAATGAGCAAGGTCCCTTTACCGCGCTTGGCGATGGTGCGGATGAAGCTGTGCATGCCGATGGAAGACATGTCTCCCGGCAGCCTGAGTGCTGGAGAATGAATGCCGCCGAGCTGATACTCGATCGGCGGCTTGAAGGAGTTGTTGATATACTGCTGCCAAAGGATCACGGAATCCACAGCGCACTTAAGATGCATCTTACCTCCTAACAAAGTTTTCTTGATCTCTTCATGATCATAAGGACTGAGACGATAAGGATTAAAAACAATGGAACCTCTGTCTCCGAGAATCTCTGCAATGAGCTTAGGGTACCATTCCATTTTGACCCAGGGAGTATAAAGATAAGCTCGCGGAACTTCCCAGTTAGGATTCGAGCGCAGCTGAGCATACAGCGCAGCAACGGAAGATACACGCAAGGGGCTCAGGTCAATCGCCATCGTCTCACGAAACAAGAGACTGACATCTGCACGCCCTGTGATCTGAAAAAGATTATGCTTCTTTGAAATAGCACTAAAGCTAGCCTTCATATAGGCCTCCAACCTGGCCGCTTGATCCGAACTCCGTTTGACAAAGGCTGCCCGAAGAATCGACCGGTCCCACTTCATCTCCTTAATCATGTAGCGCTGATAATCGGTATTCGCCCCCGGCTTACCATAAACGCAATCCAGCCAGACAGTAGGGTCCACACTGATCATCAGCATGATATCCTGACGCATATTGGCATGGATCTTGAGTCCTTCGAAGAGTTCCTTGTACTTCGCCTCCTCGGCATAGGCTGCCAGATAGGCCACCGCCCAGGGCACATGGCTCACCAGATCATAACCAATCTTGCTGCTGTCCCCCATGTTCTCCTCGACCGCCTTCTCCCGGTACCGCTTGAGACATTCCAGGGCAAAGCTCTCTGCCTGTGGATGCTTGTTCAGCGCCATCAGCTTCATCAGATCATAGAGGAAATCGATCTCCTCTGAGATGAGCTTCTCACGGTTCTTGTAGAGCCAGTCGACGGCTGCCTGGTCCCGCTTGAGCGCGTAAACGCGAGCAATCTGAACGTGGTTAAAATCCAGTGGGCTGCTGGTATCGAAACCTTTTCCGTGCCGCATCCTGATCTGCACGCTCGGCGCGCCGACCCAATAATGATTGGGAAACTGTTCGTTCAGCCAGGCAATCTCAGCCTCCCCTCCGTAGGCGGCGAGAATACCGCCTAGCGCCTCATTGGCCTGAAGGATCGTGGAGGTCTGCACGTGCCACATGTTCGCCTTCTCCTTCATCACCTCCTCGTACTTCGCCTTGTTAGCCAGAAGCTGTTTTTTTGCGGCGGCCACTGCCTTCTTGCCTTCTTCCGCACTGATCCCCTCCTTAGGAATCGCAAAATCTGAACCCCGGTGATAGTTCCCAAGCATCTGCTGGATACTTTTCGCAGCGCGGAGCTGCATACTACCAGCCTCTACGATCTTCTTGTCATCACCGACCCGGTAGACTTTGAATTCCGCAGCCCCCGCAACACCTGTTAGAAAGCAGATGGGGAGAATAATCATGCCGAGAACTCTGTTGTGTAATTTAGACAATAGCATCAATCGTTTGTTTAAAAGATATCTACTTCATAATCAAGATCATTCCGGAGACGCTCCTGTTACCGATAGCTTCCTTCACCATCAATGCTTCACACATCTGTAACGCTCTCGCCTTATTATAGGAAATTCCTATATCTACTATACGACCTAAGTATTTCTCCAATATCCAATCAGCAGGCATACTGCGCAGCGAAGTCGATAAACCAATTTAACCAAAACTTCCTGAATCTATGTCTCGCAAACAAATGACAACCACCGGTGGCAACCCCATCGCAGACAACCAGAACTCTAAGTCAGCCGGCCCACGCGGACCACTCTTGCTGGAGGATTACCAGTTGATCGAAAAGCTGGCTCACCAGAACCGCGAACGCATCCCGGAGCGTGTGGTGCACGCCAAGGGATCCGGCGCCTTCGGCACTCTTACCATCACCCATGACATTACCCAGTATACCAAGGCGGACATTTTCTCCGAGGTCGGCAAGCAGACCGAGTGCTTGCTGCGTTTCTCCACCGTGGCCGGCGAGCGCGGTGCGGCGGATGCCGAGCGCGACGTGCGCGGCTGGGCCCTCAAGTTTTACACCGAGCAGGGCAACTGGGACATCGTAGGCAACAACACGCCGGTCTTCTTTGTCCGCGACCCACTCAAGTTCCCGGATTTCATCCACACGCAGAAGCGCCACCCGCGCACCAACATGCGCTGTGCCACGGCGATGTGGGATTTCTGGTCACTGAGCCCCGAGTCCCTGCACCAGATCACCATCCTGATGTCCGACCGCGGCCTGCCGAAGAGCTACCGCCACACCAACGGCTACGGTTCCCACACTTATTCCTTCATCAATGCCAAGGGTGAGCGCTTCTGGGTGAAGTTCCACTTCAAGACCCGTCAGGGCATCCAGAACATGAGCAATGAAGAGGCCGCCCAGGTGATCGCCCAGGACCGCGAGTCCTCCCAGCGTGATCTCTACGAGAACATCGAGCAGGGCCATTTCCCGCAGTGGGACTTCAAGATCCAGATCATGCCGGAGGAAGAGGCGGAGAACTGCGCCTTCAACCCCTTCGACCTGACCAAGGTCTGGCCACATGCCGACTACCCGCTCATCGACGTGGGCGTGCTGGAACTGAACCGCAATCCGGAAAACTACTTCCAGGAGATCGAGCAGTCCGCCTTCTCACCATCCAACATCGTGCCGGGCATCTCCTTCTCACCGGACAAGATGCTGCAGGCCCGCATCTTCTCCTATGCCGATGCCCACCGCTACCGTGTAGGCACCTGGTACGAGCAGCTGCCGGTCAACCGACCCAAGTCCGCGGTGAATACCTACCACATGGACGGCTCCATGAACTTCAGCACACCAAGTTCAAGCAATGCCTACTACGAGCCTAACAGCTTCGACGGGCCAATTGATAGCAGCGAGTTCGCCGAGCCACCGCTGAAGATCTCTGGAGACGCTGATCGCTATAACCACCGCGAAGGCAATGACGACTACACCCAGCCGGGCAATCTCTTCCGCCTGATGAGTGCCGAGCAGCAACAGCAGCTCTTTGAGAACATCGCCGGAGCCATGCAGGGCGTCCCGCAGGAAATCATCGAGCGCCAGCTGGCCCACTTCGATAAAGCCGACCCCGCCTACGGTGAGGGTGTCCGCCAAGCATTGGGCATGGTGCCCGCCTAACACGTAAAATCATTAACCCATTCCACTTTCCATGAACGACGAAGACAAACGCTACGCCGAACTGCAGGAGATGGCGCTGGATGCCGCCCGCCACGGTGACATCGAAATGCTGAAGCCGATGTTAGAAGCCGGCATGCCTGTCAACCTGCAGGACCACAAAGGCAACTCACTGCTCATGCTCGCCAGCTACAACGACCAGCCACAGACGGTTCAGATCCTGCTCTACCACGGGGCGGATCCGGAGCTACGCAACTCCCGCGGCCAGACCCCACTGGCCGGAGTGGCCTTCAAAGGTCATCTGGAGTGCGCACGCATCCTGGTCAACCACGGGGCCGACCCGAACGCGGAGCAAGGCCACGGCCAGACACCGATCACCTTTGCCGCCATGTTCGGCAGACAGGAAGTACTGGCACTGCTCCAGCAGAATGCCGGCAAGAGCCGCGCCTCCAGCCTGGTGCTCAGCAGCGTGGCCAGCATCACCCGCCGCCTGCGCACCGCAGCGACCTATACCATGGCCTTCTTCAAGAACCACACGCCGAAGAGCCATTACCACTTCACTCCCCAACCCTAGGGAAACTCTCAACCATTTGTATGCGTAAACCAGAGCCCGGAGTGCAGCCTGCCTCCGGGTTTATTGTTTTAGGAAAACTTACACGCCGCGGGCCACCATCAGGCAGAGCCAGCCGAAGGAGAGGGTGGCCAGCGAAACCATGGTCACCGCCATCCAGTAGAGACGTGAGGGCACGTTCTTCTCATGGTAGAGCATGGTGACCGCGATGATCATCAACACACCGGCCACGGTGGCTGGCAGGGAGGTCAGCATCACCCAGGTGACCTCACTCAGGGTCACCTCAGAGTACGTGGACTTCCCCAGGTAGCCGCCCAAGAAGGCAGCAGCCATGACAGTGAAGAATGCCAGCACTGGATAAACTTTTCGCATGTTGAGGTCTCGTATAATGATCGCGGAAGCTAGCACATGACAATTCCAGAACTCAAGCTTTTCATGAATATATATTCATAATTGACAAGCTTGGGTGGAATTGGCTTCGGGGGGGAACTAATGGCTAGCCAAGTTGCACCAAGTTGATCTCAAACTAGCGTTTAAAAAGCAACACATTTTTAGTTAGAGATACTGAAAACGGGCTCACTCAGGCTTCACTGAGGCAGGCTTCGTTTGATACCATTGGCATCTAACATATCGTTCAGGACTTTCGCAAAGTTTTGGGCCCCAAAGTAAACTCTCTCAGATTTTTCAGCCGCGGCAGCCGGGAACATCTCCATGGAGGCACACTGAAAGCAGATCAGGTAGTCCCGCACCTCACCATTCCAGTAGGCACGGACACCATGGCGAGGATTAAAGCAATGCATCATTGGCGGATTGCGCTCTGTGGCGACGCTCTGGTGGACGGCTGTACGCACCTGATCCATTCTATTCGGATCCGTGATCTCGATCTTGCCGTAGATGTAGTAGCCGTGGAAGGTCTTTTGGGGGTCAGGATCGATCCTGTTACCATCCGGATCCCTGTGTGGACTGGGAACGAGAGAATAGAGCTCCAGCTTGTCCGCCTGCCTCAGGAAGGGAGCATAGTCCCCCATCGCGGTATCACGGATCTCATCATCGCTGCGCAACAGGCCGAAATAAGAGAGCGCCACACCAGACAGGACAATCGCCAGGATCACCACAGCAGCGAGGCCTGCGACCAGTGGCCAACCGAAACCTTTCTTGGCGTTCTCTTCCGTCATCTGCAAGCACTCTACACGAATAAGATCCAAATCACACAGACTAAACCTAGGAATCCAGAAAACTCCACCCACCAGGCAGGCTCAAACCTCCAGTCATCGGATGAATGCCTCCTCCAGCCAGTGCAGCAAACCACCTCATCCGGGAAGTAAAAGGACACGGCGCTAACAATGAAAGCACCCACATTCACGAGGAATTTGCTCTCCCGGTAAAGCTCCTGCGCCGCGATCTGCCAGACCACCAAGACGAGAACGATCCCGACAATGACTTTCAGGACCCCCCTCCAACTCTCTTTCAGATAATCGACCACGGCAGCACCCTAGCAGACAGACCTTTGACCGCCAAGTGCATAGCTCCAGCTGCATCTTCTCCTTGTCAGTGTGCTTTCCAACAGCCAGAGTCAGCCCTATGCGTATTACCCTCATTCTCCTTGCCTGCCTCTGTCTGCCGCTTCAGGCTGAACCAGTGAAACCGGAATTCAGCTACACCACCTTCATTGCCAAGCCTGCGAAGACCGTCTGGAATGCTCTGACCCAGAAGGAGGCCGTCAACCAGTACTACCTGGCCCCGATCCACACCCTGGAGCTCAAGCAAGGCGGCAAGATCAGCTATGGCGGCGATCAGGAAATGATCTCCGGCACCATCACCAAGCTGGAAGCGCCCAAGACTCTCACCCACACCTTCAACTTCGCCGGCTCCAAGGACGCGGAGACCACAGTGAGCTACAGCATCGAGCCCATCGGTGAGGAGATGTGCGCCCTCACCGTGACCCACAGCGGTTTTGAAGAAGAAAACCAGACCTACGCCAACGTGGCCGGCGGCTGGCCCGTCATCCTCTCCTCCCTCAAGACTCTGCTAGAAACCGGCAAGCCCATGCCCTGGCCAAAGCCTGAGGCTCAGGAAAAAGAATAGGTGCTAGGCTAGCCCTCTTCAGAAAGGACGATTTCTAAAGCTTTTTGCGCCTCGCAATCTTGTGGTTCTGTGTTAGGGTGGAGGGTGTTTAAACCATCCCCAGAACGATGAAAAAGATTCTAAGTGTGTTGTCCCTGTGTTCCCTCAGTCTGCAAGCCGTGTATGCGGACAAGCCGCATGAGGAAGTTCTCAGTATCCCCGGTGGCAGCGGGGAAATCGTGGTCGAAGGCTCGCTGACGGGCAATCATATCCTCGACTACAAGCTGGACGCCAGTGCCGGCCAGCAGCTGACCGTCACTCTCAACAGCGACCGGATGACCCAGTATTTCAACCTGATCAGCCCGATGAACAAGGAGACGCTCTTCGTGGGCAGCCAGTCGGCGGAGGATGAGAAGACCACCACGCAGATTCTCCCCACCGACGGGCGCTACACCATCCGCCTCTACCTGATGGGCAATGCCAAGGACTCCGACCTCACCGCCAATCACAAACTCAGTGTCGCCCTCAAGGACGTGGAGAGCAGCCTGCCGAAGAAGCTCAGCCTACAGGGGATCACCTTCAACCTCAGCGCCAAGCCGATGGACAACGACCACACGGTGATCCTAGTCACCCCAGAGGGGCTGGAAAAGGACAACACCCCCGTGATGAACAAGGTCAAAGGCAAGGTGACGGGTGCTGAGCTAGCAGACCTGAATGCCGACGGCTCGCCGGAGATCTACATCTTCTCAGTCAGCGGTGAGAACAAGGAGGCCCAGCTGACCGCCTACTCCGCCAACAACAAGAAATCGCTCAGCCAGATCTACCTGCCCCCTCTTGAGAAGGAAGCTGCTACGGGCTACCGCGGCCAGGACGCCTTCGCCGTGGTGGAAAATGTCCTCGCCCGCCGCTTCCCGATCTATCCGGAGGATGAAACGGCCAAAGCCCCCACCGGGAAGACCCGCCAGCTCCAGTACAAGCTGCACGCCGGAGAGGCCGGCTGGGTGCTCAAGCTGGACAAGACCACGGAGTACTGAAGACGGCTGATAGAGAAAACCTAGTCCTCCACACCGAGGAGTTTCTCGCATTTGTCGAGGCGGTTCTGGACGAGGGAGGGGTTCCAGTCGGGGTATTCCTGCTGGAGGGAGCGGAGTAGCTCGCGGGCCTGCTGGAGGGAGGTGGTGTCCTGTTCTTGCTTCATGAGCTCATGAGCCTTGGTGAAGCGCTGGCGGCAGGTGCTGCTCTCCGCACTTTCCGTGACCTCCGTCTCCGGCTGCTCGGGAGCCTCCTTTTCACAGGCGGTGATGAGGACGGCGATGGAAAGCAGGCTTGCGCTGATGATCTTGCTCATGGCTAAGTACAGAAAGTATCACAGAACCTACACTAATCCCAGCAAGAAGACCACCAGCCATGCAGACCCAGAACCCATACAGCCCGCCTAACAGTGCAGCCACCCAGGAGGAAAGCTACGGCAATCCGCTCTTCGCGCGCTTCAGCAAGCAGGCGGTGGACAGGCTCTACTCCCGCTCCTGCAATGTCACTTCTGTGGCCAGCTTTACGAGTATCATCTCTCTCATCCTGCTCGGGCAGGCTAGCCTCCAGCTGGCCTCCAGCACTCGTGTGGATGGATTCGATTTCTATATCATCCTATTCGGATTTCTGGGGGGCTTTGGTGCCATCTCCGCGTACCACATGATCAAGCGCAGCCGGTCAGGGCGTATTATGGGGATCAGCTGCAGCAGCTTCGCCTTGATCTTGTTTCCGGTGGGCACCATCATCGGAGTCGCGGGTCTTTTTGGCTTCATTCAGGCGCCGATCCTCTTCGGGGAGAAGCGCATCACGCACAAGGAACTGAAGAAAGAGTACCAATTCCGCCGCGCGCATCGTATCTAAGCCATCCATGGTCAAAGCCATTCACATCACTGCCGCCTCAATCCTAGTTTACTCCACGGTAGTCTTCTCCTGTAGCGAGTCTCAGATACCGCTGCAATTCGGCAGCTACACCAGCCAGCTGGTGCCTCGCAATTTCACCTGGGCCATTTATCTCTACGCACTCCTTTTCTTCTACCTCGGCGGTCTCTTCCTCACCATGCTCAAGCCTACGACCATCGGGCAGAAGATAGAAATCTGGGGCAAGGAAATCACGATCACCAAAGCCAACCAGTCCCTGGTCCGCTGGGGCCTCAACTGGACCACTCTCGGCATGCTCCTCTCCCTCGGCTTCCTGTTGATTCCCAATCTTTCGCTGGGCATCGATCATATCCAGATGCTGAGCCCTTTCATCATTGGCGCTGCCACCAGCATCATCCCCTCCATCATCGTCCGCAGGAAAATCATCAAGCTAACAGACTGAGCATCATGACCCACCACAAACACGACCTCTTCCGCTTCTACCTGCCAGCTTTCTACCTCACCAGTGGCGTGAGTTTTCTGCTGAGTCTCGCCTATCTAGTCAACGCGACATCCCCGCAGGATGGAATCGGGGGGATATTCATCGCAATCATTGCTCCCCTCTACCTCTGGATCCTCGTGGCCTTGGCTCTGCTGATTACCCAGAGCGTACGCAACTTGGGCTATGAACGCAAAACCCGCACGACGCAGCTGGTGCACCGCATCTCCCTGGCCCTGTATGTCTTTTCCTTTGTCCAAGGCCTCATCCTTCTGATCATCCGCATGGAAGAGGGTTCTCCCCTAAACTACCTTCAGTTTGCCCTGATCTTCTTTCTCGCCATCAGTTTGATTTCCGCCGTTCTCGCAGCGCTTTGCTTTCTGGTCGGTTTCGGCATTACCAGCCTGCGCCTGAAAAAACTCGCGACTCAGCCAGGCTTTACCCCGAGCGGCAAGATCACGATACAGTGAAGGCGGCCCATTGCTGGACCGCCTTCCCCACACACAAACGTCGCGGTACCCAGTACCGTTCCGTAAATTGATTCCTTTTAGTTTCTGCTCGGGAAGGTTCCGTAGAGGCAGATGATGTAGTTCACCGCCAGGAATGGCATTCTGTTCTCATGCGACTGACCTCCGCCAGCATTGTTGACAGCAACTCCACCGGTCACAGAAACGCCGCCAAGCTGGGCATTTGCGGCATCCGAGCTGTAGATGCTTTCATTGGCATTGGACAGAATGTGGCCTGCCACATCAGGCGTGTTACCATCATCCTCGAGCACACCTACTTGAGCGGCCAGATCATTGGTCGTGGTGTGATTGTGGGAAGGCATCTGCTGTTGGGTCAGTGTGACCGTTTCCTGTCCGCCCTTCTGCCCGAGAGCATAGCTCGACAAGCCCGCACCTTGGCCAGCAGAGATCGCCACCCTGCCGCGCAGGTCAGGCAGCTGGAAAGTGGTTCTCCCGTCACCGCCGTAGACGACTCCCAAGATGGCAAACAAGGCCGAGTTTGACGTGATGGACATCATCTGCCCTTGGCAAAAAGACCAATTACGTGGGGCAAAGGTCCCACCAAACATTCTAATTTCTCCGATATATCCATCCATAGTGTGTTTTTTTGTAAAGATTGAGTGGCTTCTCAATTATGAAGCGATCTCTACTAACAGATAGATCTCACCTACAGCAAACATATTCTAACACAAATTACCTTTACAGCAGGTCATCCCCACTATTGATTCTCAATACATGTACGAAATATCACAATTCAAGAAGCATACAGGCGGACTTTACGAGGTCTATTTGAACGGTGACAATATCGACACTCTTACCCTTGTTAGAGCTGATCCTCTTCCAGCACCACCGCCTGAGTACACGCAAGTGAAGCAGGATCCCTTTGAAATGGTGATGCGTACCCAGTCCGACCAGGCGATTGATGCCACGGTGATGATCAAGGACCCCGAGGGTCAGGAATTTGAAATCTACCTGAATCCCGAGTGCTTCTATGATTGTCCGGAAAGCGGCAAACGCATCGTCCAGTATCATTGCCTGTTTACCTAATCTCTTATGAAGACCGCACTCTACTGCAACCACTTTGCCGCCTTTCACTTACTGGGTCATCTGACCCAGACGGGACAGCTCTCACTGGTCTGCCTGCCGGGCAAAGACTGCCCGATGTATGTAGAGGCGGAGCTGCTCTGCCGGATGCGCCAGATCCCGCTAGTCTGCTACGAGGACGGCGAGGAACAGCTATCCAACGCGCTGCGCGAGCACGGCATCGATCTAGCCATTGTCTTCACCTTCCCGCACCGGCTTTCGGGAAGCTTGTGCCAGACCCCTGCGCACGGCACCTGGAACCTCCATGGCAGCCCACTGCCCGCCTATCGCGGACCCGATCCACTGTTCTGGCAGATTCGCAAGGGGGAAAGCAAGGCCGGCCTCACCCTGCACCGCGCCAGCGCCCGAATCGATGCTGGCGAAATCTTTGCCTGCACCACCACAGACATTTCCCCGGTAGAGATCAAAGGTTCCCTCTTCGACAAGATCGCCCAGCTGGCTCCGGATCTGGTTTCCCGCCTCATCCAGCAGCTGGACAATGGCGAAGAGCTCAAACTAACAGCGCAGAATGACAAGCTGGCCAGCGAGCAAAAGCGTCCGACTCTAGAGGACCTGATCATCCGCTGGGATTCCATGGACGCCAGTGAGGTGGCACGGCTGATCCACGCCAGCAATCCAGACTACGGCGGCGCCCTGACTTGGATCCGCGGCACGGAGGTGCGGATGCTGGAGGCGGAGAGCTTCCACTGCCGTACGCCGCTAAACGCCAAGCCGGGCTGCATCATCCATGCGCCCGATGACCCGAATCTTTATGTGGTCTGCGCCAAAGACAGCTATATCCGCGTGAATGTGCTAAGCTCCGCAAACGCCATCGCCACTGGTGCCCGGCTCAAGGTGATGTTCGGCCTGCGCTCCGGGGAACTCTTTGCCGATTCCCCACAGGCTAGCCTACCAGCACAGGCTGGTTGTTAGGTAATCTCACGGCAGCCTGGAAGACGCTTTCCCACTGCTTGGCGATAGCCTCCCAGGTGTAGGCCTCGCGCTGGGCATTCTGATAGCACCGCTCCGCCAGCCGTTCACGTTCACTAAAATTGCTGTAGAGTAGCTCAAAGGCCGCTTGCAGTGACTCCAGCGTAGGCTGAGTCATGACAAAGGGAGAAATCTGGCCAATCTCAGACGGCTCTGTCTCCACGACGATACCCGAGTCCTTCCAAAGCTCCGCGCAGGCTGTGTGATCAGGAACAATCTGGGCAGCGCCCGTGGCGGCGTGCTCAAAACTGACCAACCCCCAGCCTTCGCCCATGGAGCTGTTCACGCCCACATCGCAGGCATTGTAGAGTTTGTTCAGGTCCTCGTCACTGAGCACCTCGCTCTCCCGTCTGCCTGAGAAGGGATTGAGAACTACCCGGCCCTCGATATCCAGTTCCTTGATCAGGTCCAGCAGCTGCAGGCTCTGCTCTTCCCTGATAGCCTGATGCAGACAGAGCTTCACTTTAGCTGGCTTATCCTCCGCAAAGGCAGCAAAGGCTCTTAAAGTCAGATCCACCCGCTTGCGCACGCAGGGCCGACTGGCATTGAGAACCACAAAGGCACCTTCCTCCAGCCCGGGGAAGACTTCCTTCCTGACAGCCTGCCGATCCTCTAAGTGGTAAAACTGTTTGGTATCCACCCCGTGAGCCACCACCTCCATACGCGGCAGTTTTTCCTCCGGCGCGATCTCTAACAGCGCATTGCGTACCTGGTCGCGTGCCCACTCAGTGTAGAGCACTAGTGTATCGAGCCCCAGCAGATAGCTTACCGATTCCGGGTTCGTCACCTCGCCATCGATCGGTGTGTAGCCGACGATCTTGGTCTTATCCCGCAGACCATCGAACACCATCATGTAGCGCTGGAAGTGCCAGACATCCTGCAGGATAAACACGCACTCAGGCTCGATTGCCTCGATCAGTTCCCGTGCGATGTAGGAGCCCATCACATCCCCCCCCTCCAGATTGGTGGGGTAAATGGTCAGCCCTGGCTGCTCGATCCGAGGGCCTTTGTAACCGACGCCCACATAGTGCACCATGTACTCATCACGAAACTGCTGCACCAGCGCATCCATGACACGGGTCAGGCCAGTGCCCGGAATGTAGAAGGCGATACAGACGATAGACTTTTTCATGGTACAAAAAAATATTTCCCCGCCACCTTAACTCCACACACAGTGCCGGGGAAATAATGTCCTAGGACAAAAGGGATTTAGTAAACGGACTGCTTGGAGGTCAGCACTGGCGTGTAGATCTTCTTGCCGTCGTATTCCGTAGGCACCAGCTGGGCTACCAGCATGCCGCCTGGATAGGTAGCGGAACCGTACTGCTTCTGCTGTGAAGAACTACTCACATACACGGAGTGAGGAATCGCCCCACTCTCGATGCCGCTGTCCTGCGTACTAGGCACGGTGATGAGCGTGTAGCCCACCTTGCCAGTGAAACCACAGGCGTAGTAGGTATTCAGCTGCTCAAGCATGTCCAACTGAGAACCGGCACCAATCTTCACGAGAAACTGGTACAAGGCTCCCTGAGGCACCTGAGTGATGAAGATGCCCTGGGTGGCTACGATGATGATGTAGTCATCATCCACAAACTTGTCCAAGCCCGGAGGCACGGTATCAAACTTGTAGTTGTTTGCTTCCTGGAAGTAAGTGAAGAGAGGAGCACTCGTCGGGTCAAAACGGTTGAGTACCCAGTACTGGATACCGACCTTGTTGTCCTGCTTGGTGTAGTACTGTGTCTTATTAACAGACAGGATGGCCTCACCTGAGTAGTCCCAGGAGCCGAAGGGCGCTATTGTGATTAAGGATATGTTGTTAGGATCCATGGTATTATTGTTTTAAGAGAGAGATGTTTTAGGAACGCTTGCGTCTGAGCAGGCACCCGAGAGCGCCGAGGAACAGGAGGCTGGTGGAGCTGGGCTCAGGGATGATGGTGACATTCCCAATTCCCTCGATCACCCAGTCCGCACTTTCATTGAAGCCGCCCGACGTAGAGGTCTCCGCTAACTTTTCCCAGTTCGCTTCGTTCTGGATCAGGGCCCGCAGCTCATCAGCCGTGCCGACGAAGTTACCACCATAGCTATCGGGAAGCACAAAGCGCGCCCCCTCGGAGTCATCCCCAGTTTGATCACCAAGTCCAAGTGCCAAGGCATTGACTCCCTCGGTCAGGCCGGGATAAAGCTCACTCCAGGACTGCCCTGACTCAGGTCCGGGGAAGGTCCAGTTATCAGTATTCAAGTTCACTGCCCACAGTGCGGTGAAACCTGCGGTGTCGCTGATATCATTGTCCTGGAAAATCAGTAGCTGATCACCTGAGGTCGTGAAGTCTATGGAAGCATTCAAATGATAGGCAGAGTTCAGCGGAGAGGTATAACCTGAAGGAGGATTGAAGTTATCCACCTTGATCACCGTCCCAGCTGAGATACCACCGGCCTGCACCGTATACTCGAACAAGCCTTCTTTCACTTCGAATCCACCGGATTTGTAGCTGGAGTCCGTGAAGTAGAGCACTTCTCCCGCAGCGATGTCGTTCAAGGCAATCCATGAGAAAAACTCACTGCCATTCTTGGCGGTCAGATCCGCACCAATGATGGCCAGATCATTGCTCGACACAGCAGCCTGGGCTCCATTAGGCGCCAGTGATAACCCCCCCGCCACAGCGGAAGCTACCAGACACTTTGTTAGGTTAAAGTTTTTCATGAGCGTAGATTGGTGTAGTTTAAACCTAAAACGAGTGAAGTTGATCCATTAGAATCACATCTAACGAACACACAGAGAGTTTGCTAACAAGATAAAAATTAGAACTTTTTCATTTATCGTTCATTATTGTGTGACAACTCAGTGACATCCTTAACACACCCCCACCAAATAGTTGGGGAAAACCATCACCCTGCTTCACCTTTTGAAACCAACACGGACTCGTTAGAAAATGACTTACTATTACCGCGTAACCCCCATGCGCATAGGATCACAACAAAACGCTCCTCTCGATTCACCATCAAGAGGAGCATTAACCGTAACCAGAAACTAACAATCTGCGTAATTCAGAATTTATCAGAGAACCTCTTTACCAGACATCTCCCCATTTTCCCTGATAATCGCTCTCCGGGGAAACGACACGCAGCTCTCTAAGCTCCGCTCCCTTGCCGTCATAGAGAACACGGAGGCGGTCAGTCTCCACCGGCTCACAGGCTCGCAGCCCTGAGGTGCCGCGAGGGCTGACCAGCTTCCACTCACCATCCACCATGGCCTCAATGCGGTGGGAGATCTTGCCATCGCCAAGATCCGTATAGACTGATTTGACCAGCTGCTTGCGGTTCAGCTTGATCTCGACCGCCTTGCCGGAGCTCAGCGCCAGCGAGGTTTCCACCTTACCGTCCAGGATTTCACGCGGCCCTTGGTAGCTGATCTCGCGCTTGGCATCACCGATCAGCTTGACCGTACGCAGGTCATGCCCCCAAGCGCTGCCTGGAGAAATCTCCAGTTCATAGATCTGCCCTTCCAGCAGATAGGGAGCCGGCTCACTGCGCTGTTCACAGGAAAAAGGAACCTTGTTAGACAAGAGCAACCCCATGCTGTAGGAGCCGTAGTAATCCTCCAGCAGAGTCCCTTTGACCGGCACTCGGACAAGGGCAGGCACATAGTTTCGGGATTCGGAAGCCGGGATGTCAAAGTCACTGACATACTTGAATTCCAGCCCGGCACAGCGGTAGGAGACTCTCACCTTAAGCACGGTCGATTCTCCATCCGCCATCTTGCAGCTGGTCTTCAAACTGCCGTCCTTGCCTGATTTGACGATATTTCTGAAGAACTTCCGTGAGCTGTCGCCGAGCTCCACCTTGAGGTTTTCGATCGGGAAGATCGCCGTGGCGATATCGCGGCTGGTGCCCAGCTCCTCCGCCTGCATGACCGAATGCGGCTGGATGAGCACGCGGTAGTCGATGCGCCCATTCGCCCCCTTGCGTGCGAGTTCCTTCTGCTTCTTCTTGGTAAATTCCTTGATGGCTTTCTTGTCATCCTCCAGCTCCTCGGGCAGATCCGCCAGCAGGTCAGCGGTGCAGAGACCATCGAAATGGATACCCATCACCAACTCGGCAAGCTGACCGGAAGGAACGCGCCCGTTCTTGGAAGGGATCCGCATGACATCGCGCGCGATCTGCGGCGCCTTTTGCCTGAAGAGCTCCATGAGCGCCTTCTCCAGGCCGAAGTCTTCCTTCAGCTCCAGCATGGCTTTCAGCCCCGCCTTGAGGGAGGCTGGGGAATCACTCCCTAGATGAGCATCTACCAGCGCCCAGTTGCGGATCATATGGAGCTTGGTGGACTTATGGTCATTGTAGAGCAGCGCTGTCTCCTCCTTTTCATGGGAGAGGTATTCCTCCTTGCCCGTCATGGCGAGTTGCTTGCGGTGTGCGTTCATCAGGATCAGGTAGGCTGCGGTACGCCAGTAGGGCTCACCGATCACTCCGTCTCCATTGTGGTACTCTACGCGGTAGTTGTTCTTATTGATCAGGCCATCGTACTCTCGCAGCAGGGTGAACTTCCAGAGATAGGCATCCATGACTCCCTGATAGCCTTTCTGGTTAGACAGACAGGACGACAAGGCACTCCAGAAGAAATGCAGGGTCTGGGTAGCGTGTCCATTCTCCGCTGTACCGAAGGGTGCGGTGGAAAATCTCTCGCGCGCCGCCTCGGTGAAGCGCTCCCCACCACTTCCTAACAAGGAAGCCACAAAGTAGGGTCCGGAGCCGCAGCCACCGCCTTGGCCAGACACCTCGTTGTGGGCCTTCTTTTTACCGCCACGGCCGTATGGCACCAGGCCAGCAGGCGCGATCTCCTGCACCCGTGAGAGCATTTTGTGGAGCAAGTCCTGATCCTCGGCATTGGCCACCGGGGTCTTGCAGGCCACGGCCAGACCGCAGCAGAGTGCACCACCACCACCGATGTAGCCACTACCCCCATAACCAGGACGCATGTAACTGTGACCCGCCGTGAAATCGGAAAGCACAAATCTGCGGGCATCCGTCAGCACCCGGCGCAGGGAGGGCAGGATCTCCTTGTCCCCGCTGTAGAGGTAGTACTCAGCGAGAAAGAGCAACTGCACGCCATTCGAGTAGGTCCACTTGTCAGCCTCGGTAGCCTGCGCCACATAGTAGGCCGCCTTTTTGACCGCGGGCATGACGGAGCGGTCCCCGGTACTCATCAGCGCGAGGCCGGAAATCGAGGTATGGAAGCTCAGGCTGGCGTAGCCCCCAGCCTTCCAAGAACCATCGGCCTCCTGCTGCACCAGCAGACGGTGCTTGAGCATGCGGGAGTAGTTGTAAGCCTTTTCGCTGTTCGGGTCGAAATGCGAGCCGAAGCTGCCGATCTTATCCAGCTTGAGGGAGACGGTTTCCAATCTGGCAGCCAGATCCTTTTCCGGTTTCTGCAGGTCTGGACGGAATTCCACTCTCAGCGAGCCGCTCTTCCAGCTGACCGGCCCCTTGAAGACCCAATCCTTACCAGGCACCTCGAGGGCATGGTTAATGATGCCCTCGCGGCGCTTCATTTCCATGTCCATGGCCAGCCCGCCAGGACCCGTCATGCGGAGGCCATCCACATTCGGCTTCTTGCCGCTGGCGATCAGGCGCACCATCCCTGCAGAAGGAAACTTGATCTCCACCGTAGCTCCGGAGCTAGGCTTAAGCTCCTCTAGCTTCTGCCAGCCAGACTTGCGCGCAGCAAGTCCGGATTCTTTCCCGGAGGGCAAGACGACCAAAGTAATTTCACCGAGGGACTCCGCGCGATCGATCAGTTCACCGGCATGGAGTTCCAGCCCGCGCACATGGCGGTTCCCCAGTTCACTATCCAGCATGCAGCGCTGGGAGCCCTGCAGGTACTCACCGTCCATCGCCAGGATGCGGTCACCCGGCTTGAGCACTCCATCCGCCGGGGAGCCCGGCTTTACGGTCACCACCTCGAAGTGATTCCAGACCAGGCTACCGTCCTGATCACAGAGACCCTTCGGAAAAGCTTTCTTCACTGCGGAGAAATTTTCCCAGGCCCGGTCATGCATCCGTGTGGTCACGCCGAGCGGCCCCAGATTCACATACCATCTCTTCACGCACTCGGCACTATCTCCATTGAAGTAGCTTCGGTGGGGGGAGGGATTGTATTTCCCCCAGGCCTTCAAATCGATCTTCTGGCCACGAGCCTTCTGCCAAGCGGCGAAATCAAAGTCCGTCTCCACCTCTGTGAGCACCGGGTGCGGCTCTGGCTCCGCAGGTTCTACTGGCGGCTGTGGCTCGGCAGGCTTCACGTCCGGCTCAGAGGGCTGCTGTACTAACTCCGCGGGAACTTCTTTGACCTTCTCTGTCGCGGGAACAAGCTCTGCTGTCTGCACCTCTATAGCCTCCACCACATCTTTTTGCGCGGAAACCTGCTCCGACTGTAAGTAGATGTAACCAATTCCCGAACCAACGGCGAGAATACCTAGAATGGGGTAAACCGATCTCATTAACTCTTATAATGAGTCAAACGCGGATCTATTAGCATTTATGACACGGCCTCTGTACTTTTCCGTTCATTGAAACCTAAAAGCCACTATCTCCCATTCCGGAGTAACATGGCCATCAAAGCGAGACGGTTCTCCACCTGAAACTCCCCTAGCAACCGTGCCACGTGCTTCTCCACTGTACGCGAGCTGATCCCCATGATGATGGAGATCTCCGGGTTCGTCTTGCCATCCAGCACGTAGAGCAAGACCTCCCTCTCCCGCATCGTCAGTGAGGGCAGACTCCCGTCCACCGCCCGCATCGGCTGCATGATCCCCAGCTTGCGGCAGGCGAGCTCGAAATGCTCGCGCAGCACGCGGACCATCATGCGCTGTTCCTCGCTAAAGGCCTTGGCCGAGTTCACCGTGAGTATCACGCCATTCTGACCGTCCGTGCAGAACTGGGCGGATAGCTGGTGCTGCGCCCCCATATGGCGGTAGGCCTCTGCCCAGATGGCCACCTTGTGCAGGTCAGCCTCCGGGGTGAAATCCGTCAGGTTCCAGACATGCCTGAAAATCCCCTCCTTGCCGATGAGCCCCATGCCCTGCACCACTGGATGGGTCTCCATGTGGTGGTTGATGAGGTCTTGAAATCCCCCCACGCTCTCCTGATAGCCGGGGCTCAGGTACACCTTCTGCAGCTGGATGTCTTGATCGTGCTCATTCCAGGCTGCCCAGTCGGCCTTCAGAACGCCGGGTAGAACCTCCGCGGCAATTTTCATCAAGTCATCTGCCGACGTGGAAGCGGAGATATCCAGAATCACCTCATTCAGCGAGGCCCACTGCTCATGGCTTAACCTGACCTTATCCGGCCCTTGCAGGTATTTTCTGATATCCGACATGATTGAAAACGACGTATCTCGCAGAGTGATAAACATCTACGCTCGTACACCCAAAGACTTTCACCCCGTAAAAGCCCTTCAATCAAGCACCGTTAGAAAAATCCGCAAGGTCACGGCTGAACTTACGCGCCATTCCCTAATCGCCGGCTATCAGCCCACGCATGAGCGAGGGCTTTACTCACCCGTCTCAGTCTTGCCAAACCATGGGCAATCATAAGCCGCTAGTACGAGTAGGGCTCCACTGACCACGCGCCCCGCACGCTCCTGCATCGTCAGCTTCTTCTCCGCTTCCTAGATCTTCTTTTTCCGCTCGGGCGTGGCAGCCGCCAGCGCCTCTGCGATCAAGGCATCCCCGCTCTGCCCGCGCACACCATGTGAGGGGATAAAAAAGCGCGTACCCGCCTTGTCTCCTCTGTACACCCAGTAACCATCACTCGCGCCAGTGAGATGATCTTCAGCCACTCCCTTCGGGTAGTAGGTCGGCGGCTTCTTCGCCACCTGGCGCCAGCGGCCGGAATCCAGCGCGCTAACAGCCTCCTGTTTTTCCACCAGGGTTTGGCTGCATGAGGAAAACGCCATGGCCGTGAATAACAGGCAGGCACCGCGGATCAGTTGTTTGGAAAGTGGTTTGGTCATACGAGGAAAACAGCGTCTCTTCACTAACAGTGACCCTACATACAAGCCCCTCCACCTGAGCAAGCACATTTCTCATCAACACACCATCTCCTCCCATCAAAGAACTTCCCCTCACTCAAAGAGTATGCTTGAATGCGGGCTAGCTTATGAAAACTCTCGTCGTACTTTGCAGCTCTGTCAGTCTTCTCAGCTCCCTCTGCATGGCCAAGGATTCGGATGACACCTCTCCCAAGCAAGCCGCGGTGGAAGCCCCGGCGAACAACCTGACCCACCTCCGCGCGGAGATCCTGAAGATGATCGCGCTGCTAGAGAAGGGAGACCTCGCCTCCTCCGAGGCCTTCATCAAGAAGTACGCCATCCCTGATGAGCTGACTAAAATCCTTAGCGATGAAAAGCTCGAAGAGCTGACCGAGCGCTTTCACGAAGAGAAGCGTGAGAAGCTGCTCGACGTGCTGAAGGGCACGGCGGACATCGAACCGAAGATTTCCGAGGACAAGCTCGACTACCGCTTCCTCGTCCCTAACAAACGAGGCGTCACCTTCCGCTGGGACGCCAAGACCTCCCGCTTCCACGTGAAAAATTAGATCAGGAGGATCATTCCCCCTCGATTTCAAAGGAGGACCGGAGGATTTCACCGCGCCGCTTGTGGAGGGTATAATCCCGACCGTTCGCACGCAGAATGAGTTTATCGGGCATCACCGCAGCTCTGAGCTCCCCAGCTACGAAGAGATCAAGAATGATTTCATCTCCGACGACTTGGTAATACCCCTCCAACAGTGATTGAGCGAGCCTGGATACCTCCCCCGGTCCGCCTCTTTTTTGTACCTTTTGCGGCTAATAAATCTACGGCCGGGATCATTCAAGTGTCGGGGTCATATTGCTGGAAACCTATTGGGTCCAGTATGAGGACCAGTATAAAAATCACACTTATTGACAATTCGCGTATTTCCGAGCGTACTCTAGATCACACTATGAACCGCAGACATTTTCTCACGTTATTGACGGCCTGCTACAGCGCCCCCTACCTGAAAGGGGCCGAGGCATTGACCAAACGCATTCGCCTGGACCACTGGGACCGCAGCCATGACCGCCTGTTCCTCGGCGGCCAGTTCTGGACCAACCCGATGGAAGACTGGCTGATCCAGGACGGCTGGGCCTCCTGCCAGACCTCCGGCGCGAACCGCAATATCCACTCCCTGCTTTACCAACTGAGCGATACCAGCAAGCCCTTTACCATCTCCACCGAAGTCAGCCGCCCGGAGAGCCTGAAAAAGGACGACGGCGCAGGCTTCCGCTTCGGCATCCGTGCAGACATCGATGACCACCGCGCGCGCTGCTTCTCCTACCACGGCGAGACAGCCGGCCTGAAGGGCAAGACCCTCTTCATCGGCAAGAAAGAGACCACTCTGGAAGGCAAGATCCCTGCCCACTACGAGCTGACCCTCACCGGCAAGCCCAGCGGAGACAAAGTGGAACTCACCCTTACTGTTTCCAATCCGGATGACGGCGCCTCCCTCGGAAGCGTCAGCGCTACCGTGGCCGCCAAGCAAGTGGCTGGAAACTTCTCTGTGGTCAGCCAGTTCACAGGCAACAAAGGCCGCCCAGCCAATGCCGGCTACCAGTTCCGTAACTGGCAGATCTCAGGCGAGGCCTTCAGCCATCACCCGGAACGCCAGTTCGGCCCGATCATGTGGTCCATGTACACGCTCAGCGACAACCGCAGCGATGACGGCTACGTGATGAAGATCACCGCCCTGCTCGCCCCGATGGGTGAGAAGGACAACCAGAAGGTGGAACTTGAGGTCCAGAAGGACGGCGCCTGGAAGAAACTCGGCAGCGCCGAGCTCAATACCGACGCCTGGACCGCGACCTTCCGCGTGCCCAAGTGGGACGAGAAGACCAAGACTCCATTCCGCCTGATCTACCGCGAGCAGCACACGGACTCCACGGAGACTGCCCACGAATGGACCGGCACCATCCGCTCCAACCCGACCGGACCACTGCGCATGGGTGCGCTCACCTGCCAGAACGACTACGGCTTCCCTTACGCCCCGGTGGCAGAGAACCTCTCCAAGCTGGATCTGGACCTGCTCTACTTCTCCGGCGACCAGCTTTATGAGAACCACGGCGGCTTCGGCATCATCCGCACGCCAGCCATCCCGGCCATTCACAACTACCTGCGCAAGTTCTACCAGTTCGGCTGGTCCTTCCGTGAGCCGATGCGCCACTCACCCACCGTCTGCCTGCCGGATGACCACGATGTCTTCCACGGCAACATCTGGGGTGAAGGCGGAGCGCCATTCAACCCGAATGCCAAGGGTCCAAGCCGAGGCGGCTACCGCCAGCCAGCCCGCATGGTCAATGCCGTGCATCTGACCAACTGCTCCCACCACCCGGACTACGCCTCACCGAAGCCCTGCAAGCAGGACATCTCCGTCTACTACGGAGACATGGTCTACGGCGGCGTCAACTTCGCCATCATCGCCGACCGCCAGTGGAAGAGCGGACCAGAGCACGTGAATACCGAAGGCTCCCGCTACGACCACGTGGCGGACAAGGATTTCGATACCAGCAAACTGGACAAGCCAGGCCTGCAGATGCTCGGCGAGCGCCAGGAAAAATACGTCGAGGAATGGGCCAAGGACTGGCGCGCCCACAGCATGAAGGTCTTCCTTTCCCAGACCGTCTTTGCCGGCGTCGCCACCCACCACGGCAGCCCGAAAGGCTACCTCAAGGGCGACCTGGACTCCGGCGGCTGGCCACAGACAGCGCGCAACAAGGCCATCGATCTGATGCGCCCGTCCATGGCGCTGCACATCAATGGAGACCAGCACCTCACCTCCCTGTCCCAGTACGGCGTGGACAAGCAGCGTGACTCTAACTGGTCCTTCTGCACTCCGGCCATCTCCGCCGGCTACCCACGCTGGTGGCTGCCTGATGAGCTGGGCATGGAGCACGAGAACCGCCCGGACCACAACAACGCGAACACCGGCGAGTTCCTCGACGGCTTCGGCAACAAGGTCTACGTCTACGCCATCGGCAACCCGGTCAAAAACCCGCGCGAAGGGGCCAAGACCCGCTACGAGCTAGCCCACAACAAGGCCAGCGGTTTCGGCATGATCACCATCGACACCGAGAAGAAGACCTACACCATGGACTGCTTCCGCTTCCTCTGTGATGCCACCGACGGCAAGAAGGAGAACCAGTTCCCAGGATGGCCAGTCACCATCCACCAGAAGGAAAACCGCGGCGAGAACCTCCTCAACGCCTGATCCCCTTCTCACACCACATTTAAAAAGCCGGGCTACTCCAGCCCGGCTTTTTTTGTCTCCACACAAGGAGCGAATCCGCCGGATAGATCTCCTGACGGTTCCACTACTCTCAATGAATGGTACTGATCTGCCTAACGGTCTCTATTTCTTACCCGGAGGTTGATCAGAGACTGAGTCAGGTCTTCCTCTTTTCGGCTGATGCCATTCTGAGCCATCATCCGTCCATCTTTATTGAAGGATGCCGATCCGCCGCCTTCGAAAGTCGCCAGGAAATTTCCGTTACTCAGCTCGGTAATACGCGGCACTCTGGTCTGGCTATTATGGTTACGGTCGCCATCATGATGACTACCACCATGGTGGCCACTGTGGTTTGAGTGACTGTCATAAGCTCCCTCTTGGACTTCGCAGCTAGACAAGGCGAAGAGCCCGGCTAGGGACATTATTTGGATTATTGTTTTTTTCATGTTTGTTTGGGGGTTAGATTTTTACATTTGAGGGCAACGCACACCCTCCAGAGTAGCCGTTTCTATTCTGAGGCCGACGCCCCAGCTTCTTTTAACTTTTCCAGCAAAGTGTTCACGGCCGCTTCCAGCTGAAGGTCTTTGCCCTCGATGATCGACTTGGGGTCGTTTTGAACCAAAACCTCTGGGACAATCTCCATGTTTTCAAAGAATGTTCCATCGGTTAGCCTGAACCCAAGCTCTGGAATTCCGTAGTCCATGTATCCGTTGATCATCGGGTCACGTACCACAGCCGTGCCCGTACCAGGCACACGCTCTCCCACCAATGGACCAATCTTCTTACGCTGATAGAGAACCGGGAAGACTGTACCATCTGAGTAAGAGTTCGCGTTCACCATCACGCAGCTGGGCTTGGTCCAGCGCCCAATGGGGTTACGTGCGATTTCGACTCCCTCCCTGCTGATCAGTGAACTATCATGCTCCCCGGAGAGCAAGGTGATCAACTGGTCATGGAGATTTCCTCCCCCATTTGAGCGTACATCAATGATTACCGCCTCCTTGTCTTTACACGGGCCAAACAGCTCACCGTAGGCGCGTTTGTAAGCGACCGGAGCCATCAAATTGAGGTGCAGATAGCCAAGACGGCCACCTGATAATTTGTCGACCATGCCCCGCCTCTCCAAAACCCACCTCTCATAGGCGAGCACGTTTTCTACATCAAGTGACACCGGACGCATCTTCAGGTTCTTCTCTCCTGATGCTGAGCGCACTCTGACTAACAGCTCTTTACCTACAGTGCCATTCAACAGCTTGTCGATAGACTCATCTTTCCCGAGCTGGTGACCATCCACCTCCAGAATGATGGTCCCCTTCTTGATCGCTTCATCAGACCTATCAGATGGGCCATTGGCTAAAACATGAGCCACCTTCATCCCCTCACCCTCATGACTGTAGTCCCAGTATACTCCAAGTGAGCCAGTGGCATCCATATCCGTGGCAGGCGCATGGAATCTGGCCGCCTGGTGCGAGGCATTCAGCTCCCCCACCATTTCATCTAACAAAACAGCGACATCTTCCCAGTGGATGAGATGAGGAAGGAACTGACGATAGTGATCGCCGACCTCCTTCCAGTTTACTCCATGCATTTCCTTCTGGTAAAAGGTCTGCTCGGTAATGCGCCAGCAATGCTCAAACAAACCTGCGACTTCTGCGCGGGCGTCACGCATCATCTCCAGCCTGTAAGGCACGGATTGCTTGGCCCCGCTTGTTACATCATAGCGATGTACGGCACCTCCACTACAGACATAGACTCCCTTGACTTCGCCATCCGTAGCATAGGCTCCTCCCGGCAAGACTGGCCCACTGAACAAGGTTCTCATAGCCAGAGTACGAGCATCGATCACATAGCAAACCGCCATCCCGTTAGGCTGGTTCGCCACGACAATCAGGTGCTTATTATTCGGCGTAAGCTGGTAGAAAGCGATCTCACTGGAAAAGGGAGTCAGACGGATGGTCCGCGTAGAGAGTCCATCCACTTCTGGCAAGACCGCCTCTTGCTGGGAGCTCACCTCCGATGGCTTTTTCTGATCTTCCTCAATTCCTTGTTTATAAAGGTCCAAGCTCTTCTTCGTCAGGAAGGCGGCATAAATATCCTGCTGGGCGCCACCGAAAGTGACTGACTTCAAGCCCTCACGGTCACTCACCCAAAGGGCTATCTTCCCATCAGCACTCATCTTCGGGTTGCCGTCAGCAAAACCGTTGTTACTCAGATTAACAGACTCTTTTCCACTCTCGGCACTAACGAGACTCACCTCATCGCCAAAGCCTGTCTGAGTAATCAGCCATCGGCCATCTGGGGCCCATTTGAAGAGCACATCTCCATCATTGTAGGAATAGGTCTTGTCTCCACTCTGTGCCACCGCCGAGTTTCCAGACTTTTTATCAAACACCCTGAGCTCCGTTCTGGACTCTAGATAAGCTAGCTTGTCCCCTTGAGGCGAGTACTCAGGCGCATAGCTGTCTCCACCGCCTCCAATGAGTACCTTTTCCTCATATGGAGCAGCACCTGCAAAGCTGGCATCCCCCTCTTGGGTCAAGCTGGCCTCGATAATATCCCAATCACCTCCGCGCTCTGAAGCATAGGCCAGTCCCCGGCCATCGGGCGCAAAGTCGACCATGCGCTCCATCTGCGGCGTATTCGTGATACGGCGCACACCATCCCCTTTCATAGAGAGGACAAACACCTCGCCATGCGCGACCAAAGCAGCCTGGGAGCCATCCTTGGAAATCACAAATTCATTCACCTCCGGCGTGACATCCTTCACGCTCACCCCGTCCACCAAACTTGACTGACGGATGAACACGGGCACTACCTCGCCTTCTTGAGAGCCAGCAGGGATGCGCCAGATTTCACCATTCCAGGCATACACCAAAGTCCCGTCGCTCGCCGAAGAGAGAAATCGTACCGGCCATTTCTGGTGGCGGCTCACCTGCACAGGCTCCCCCCCCTGAAGCTCTCTGCTCCAGATATTCAGAGAGCCGCTACGCTCACTCAGCCAGAACATGGACTTCCCATCTGCACTCCACTGGGGATCTCTATCATCTCCCTTCCACTGCGTCAGTTGCTCATAGGTTCCACTCGCTGGATCAAACAGACAAATATCTCTGGCCGCTGATGAGTCCTGGTGCTTCCGCCACATGTTCTCCAGGGTGCACGGCTCATTCTCATAGAGCAGTTTGTCCCCGGCCTGGTTCCAGGCCAGATTAAGCATAGGTACCGGGGAAATAATGCGTGGCCGCCCCCCACTCACAGGTACACCATAGACTTGCTTCACCACCGGACTCAGCCCCCGCAAGGAATCATGCGCAGTCGCCTTCACCTCGCCTAAGCGTGGTGATAGATACTGCACCTGTGCCCCGTCCACCGAGAAACTTACCGGCACATCATCCGCACTATGCCAGGTCAACCTTACGGACTGGCCACCATCAACCGGGACCACAAAGACATCAAAATTCCCATGCCGCTTGGCTGCGAAAGCTACCCGCTTGCCATCGGGTGACCAAACCGGGTGCGAACTGTAGAACAGTCCACTGGTCAAGGGAGTCGCATAACCTCCTGCCGCAGGAACCAGCCATATCTGACCTCGATAACAAAATGCGATGTTCGCACCATCTGGCGACACGGCTGGATAGCGCAACCACTTGGCACGGTTTTCACTCTCATCAGAGAGACCTACTTGAGGCAGGAGCCATCCAAGCATTCCTATCAGACACGGCTTTCCCAATCGGCTTATTGAGAACTTCGAGGGGGCATTCAAACAAAAAGACACCCTGTTGGTATATCATCACGACTGACTCATTGTCAACTTATTGCAGCACACAAACAGCTGTCCCTTTAATACCCCACTTAGTCGCTCACTGGGGAGCCCCGTATCACCCCTAGCCCTCAAAGCGCTAAAAAAAGCGGGACCGCCCGGAAAACCCACCCCAGACGGCCCCAGTACCCTCAATGAAAACTGGAGGGTTAACCTGACCTATAGATTCAGCGCCGCCTGTACGGGGGCTTGTCTAAAGGGAGGATTTTTTCTGAGATTTTTTTATTCGCCTTCTTTGGGCAAGGTGATGGTGTGCTCAAGCGTTCGCGTTGCCGGTATGATTATATGTATCCCATCTGCTTCATCCTCAGATTTATTTTCCATCAGAAGCGTCATCTCCTTTTACAAATCGAAGAACTGGCTCAGGGAGCGAATGGTCGTTTCCTCACCTGTCATCTTCATGCTGTAGCCTTGATCCAGACGTACGGTGACATGAAACTTCCTAGTGAGAACGGCACACTGCTGCCCCTGATAGTCAACAACTTCATCAAAGGTCACCTTGTTTTCACCTTGCAGACCCTGATCAACACCTGTGAGCAATTTCAAATACCCATGGCCATCATCCCAAGTCTCACCCACAGACCTCGGGACTTCACTATAACAATCATTCAACACAAACCCAAAACTAACGTTTCCTAATTGTTGTTGCTGTTTTGGAGATAACTGCAGGGAAGCATTAGCCGGTTTAAAATCCCATTTCCCATCTTTCCTGACACCCAAAAGCTTGATCTTTAAAAGCTCACCTTGTTTCTTCTGCTCAGGAAGTACCTTTCCTCCAATTTTCATTTTTGTAACAGTCGCGCTCTCCTTGACTTCTAACTGAATTCGATCTTTACCCAGCTGCAAAGCCTCACTCAAATCCTGAGTAAGTATCGAGCCTCCGTTATCTATTTTATCTGCTAACTTCATCTTCATATTCTCAGTATTCACCCGCGTCTTAGTCACTATCTTTGTACCCACTGGGAGTGAGGATCCTTTTTTATAGAGCACGTATTTTTCCTCGGCTTGAGCCTGGGCACAGACACTGAGACCCAGCAGGGCGGCGGTCATGAAATATTTGGCAAACATCACTAGACTGTTAGATTTCTTGTTTTTGTGAGCAGCATAGACGTCTCTCACCAAAACGGCCGATGCACACGCGAGCCATCCTTCGCAAAAAACACCGGGGTGTCCAGCTTCAAGACAGCTCTATCAGCTGCCCACCTACCCAGTGATCTATTGCCTCTCCTTCATCAGCGCCTGCACCTCTGCGGCGCTGAGGGCGTAGTCGAAGATGTAGAGCTCATCGAGCGAGCCGCGGAAGAAGCGGTGCCCGGTCATGCCTTGGCCATTGCCGAAGTAGGCCATGTTACGGCCCACCCAGAGTCCGTGATCCGGGCTATCCACATCGGTGAGGACTTCCTGCAGGGCGCGGCGGGAGACTTTTTCCTGTTTACCATCGAGATAGAGCAAGACATGGGTGCCCACGTCTGGGCGGGTGCCACCGTAGAGTACCACCGCCACATGGTGCCACTGACCATCACGTAAATCGGTAGAGCCTACCACCTGACCACCGAAGAGGCCGAGGCGCAGCCTACCCACCGGGCCTTGCTCGGGCTGAGGATTGACGGCGATCTGCCAGGCTTTGCCTTCCACATTATGAATGCCCCAGGAAACAAGACCGTAGCCCTCGCTGATTTTCAGATCTTTAGGCACCTTCACCCAGAAACAAACCGACCTTGGTTTGCCTCCGCCGATACCACGGTAGGAGCTCTCCCCGTAGGCTCCCTTGCCATCGAAGCTAAGTGCCGAACTAGAGACGCCTTCGCTCCACTGTGGCAGGCTGCCCTCGTCCTCCACCTTGAGCGTCATCCCTCCCTGACCAGGAGCTTCCTTGGCCAGCTTACCTTTGGAGTGAGCGGTGATTCCCTCCCCTTCATCAAAGGACCAATGGATGTAGCCAGCACCTCCGTTGTGAGATGGCGGCATCTCCGTGTAGAAGTTCCCTAGGTCCGCCTGGATCTTCTCGCCACCATCCTGGCCGAAGCGCATGGCGTCATTCTTTAAAAGCTTCACCCCGCCCTTGCCTCCCTTGGCAAAGGCTTCCACGGAGCCATCGATCACGTGCGTCTCCACCACACCATTTTCCTCCACGGAAACACCAAATTCCGTCCCCAGATCCACCACGCTACCCAGCGGAGTTTCTATCCGGTAGCCGATGCCCTGCTTGGTGGCACGCATCACCACACGGCCATGGTGCAGCACCGCCTTGCCATCCTCTGGGAATTCCAGATGCGCCGGACCTTCCACGATCAGACGGCCTTGCCCAGCGAGATCCATTTCTAGCAAACCTTTGGAAATTTTGACGGTTCCCCCCTCGCCAAGGACAGCCCCGCTCTCGATCTGACTGCCAGCCCACTCTACTCCATCAGCTCGAACAACGCTGGCCATGTTAGATCCACCTGACTGAGTGACACTCTCAGGCTGCAGCAGCACGAGTGCGGTCAGGGAAATCGCAATGACTGCCGCAACGGCGAGTGCACGCCTCAGCCACTGACCACGCTGGATTTTCTGGCGCACCTCTTCCGTGAACTGATCTACATCCTCTTTCTCCACAGCCTGCATGATGCCTCCCACAAATTTTTCCTCACTGAGCTCATCCTGCATCAGGACACTGAGCTGGCCATGTACAGCCATCTGACGCCGTGCCTCCTGCTGCCATTCCGGGTGCTGCTGCAGACAAGCTAACAGCTCTCTCTCTTCCTCCTCCGTAGCTACACCCTCCAGATAAAGTGCGAGCAACTTGTTCATTTCTTCCTTAGACATCATGCCTTGCCTCCTTCTAACTGACTTTCGACACATTCGCGCAGACTATCGCGCAAGCGGTGTAATTTCATGGTCAGGGCCGAATAGCCCTTCCCTGTGGTCGCGGAAATTTCCCGCACGGTGTGTCCGTGCACGTAGCGCAACTCTAATAAATTCTTCGCACCTCCCTCCACCTTATCCAGGCAATCCTTCAGGGCATCCAGCGCCACGTGCTCCGTTTCCTCCTCATTTACCTCATGCAGCAGGACTTCCAGATCAGTCTCCCCGTCCATCAGCAGCTCCCGTTTCTTACGGATGAAATTCCGCAGGTGATTATGAGCGATACCTCTCAGCCAGGCCGGGAACGAACCTTCACCGCGAAACTGCCTGATCTGCCGGAAGGCTGTCACGAATGTATCCTGGGCCAAGTCATCGGCAGCGCTCCAGTCGCTTAGTTGACCGCGCAGCCACCCCCTCAGCCAGGATTGATGCAGGCGCACAAGCCCCTCGAAAGCCTGCAGGTCTCCCCGGCGGCTTTGCTCGATCCACTGCTGTTCCTGCTGCGCGTCCATACTCCTTGTCCATGAGTGTCATGGATACGTCACGATATCACATTTATTTTAACTTTGTGTGTTACTTCTCCGAGAAGGAGACACCCCACCAGCACAGGTGCACGCTTCTATGCCCTGCTATCTCAAAAACTCTAAACCATGAACACACACTCTACACTATACACAATAGCGCTACTCACCAGTACACTCAGCACCCAAGCCGCGATCACCATCAGCCACACTGCGGCGGATGACGTCATGCTGCGCGAGTCCGCTGCGACGACAAGCCAAGAAGGCAGCCATCGCAACCTAATCGGCGGCCAGGGCGCCACCGGTGAGTTCGTCACCCTCTACCGCTTTGACCTGAGCGATCTCTACAGCACCTATGGAGCCAGCGGCGCGACAATCAACAGCGTCTCCTTCGACCTGGGTGATGCCATGAAATATTCAGGCATCGACTCTACCACCACCATCGAGCTGCGCGCCTACGACTTCGACTTCGACGCCGCGACCGCCACCTGGAACAACCCTACCGGAAGCGGCAGTGATACCACGTCTGGCGGCACTCTAGGCACCATTCTTGCGACCCTGACAATTTCCAATACTGACGCCGAAGGAAGCTTCGTCTTCACCTCGAGCCCTGAATTCACGAACTACCTGCAAACCATCTACGACAATGGCGACAGCACGGTCATGTTCCGCGCCTCCTCTGACCTCGCCACGGTGACAAACAACGGCTTCATTCGTAGTGATGACGGCGCGGTTCAAGGAGATGGCCTGGGCTCCGTGGTGATCGATGCCACCGCCGTTCCTGAGCCGAGTTCCAGCGCCCTGCTCGGTCTGGCAGGTCTTGGCCTGATCCTCAGACGCCGCCGCTAGCCAGCAAAATCTTTTCATTCATTGTGTGCAAGCCACCGCCTGGGGCGGTGGCTTTTTTGTGCCTTTTCCGGAAGATTCCTGTGTTACTTTCCTGCAGTCAGGACACTTGGACCGTAAGTACCATGAACACCATGCAAACATCTCACTATTCCAGACGCCAGTTTCTCGGGCACGCGGGAGCCACCGCTCTCGGCCTGCTCGCCTCCAGCCGTGCCTTCGGGAAAAATACTCCATCGGACGGTTCCTTTGTCTTCCTCGAAGCAGAAGGTTTCACCGATCACGGCGGTTGGGAGCTGGACCAGCAGTCCATGGACCAGATGGGATCGCCCTATCTGCTGGCTCATGGTCTGGGCCGTCCCGTCAATGACGCCACCACCAAAGCCACCTTCCCGAGTACAGGCAAATACCGGATCTGGGTGCGCACCCGCGACTGGGTAGCGCCGTGGAAGGCACCGGGCGCACCGGGCAAGTTCCAGGTCTTGCTGGACGGAAAGCCTGTGAAAGAAACCTTTGGTACCAAGAATGCCGAGTGGCACTGGCACGATGGCGGCACCGTAGACATTTCCGACAAAGACACCACCGTCTCCCTGCACGACCTGACAGGATTCGAAGGCCGCTGCGAGGCTATCCTCTTCTGCAAGGACACCAGCTTCACGCCGACCAATGATGTGAAGGCGCTGGAGAAGTTCCGCCGTAAGCTGCTGGGTCTTTCAGACACACCAGCCGATGGAGGAGAGTATGAATTCGTTGTCGTAGGTGCGGGCCTGGCCGGCGTGTGCGCTGCCATCTCCGCTGCGCGCCATGGAGTCAAGGTAGCCCTGATCCAGGACCGCCCGGTCCTCGGCGGCAATGCCAGCTCTGAGGTACGCGTCTGGCCGGAGGGTCACATCAATCAAAAGCCTTACACACACATCGGGGACATCGTGAAGGAAATCCTCACCGACCTCCCCAAGACCGGCTCGATGAATGGCAAGCACGCCAAGTTCTTTGACGATGAGAAGAAGATGGGGGTAGTGACCAAAGAGCCAAACATCACCCTGCTCACCAACTACCGGGCCATATCCACCCAGAAGAAGGGCGAGCGCATCAGCTCCGTGGTGATCCAGAGCACGCTCACGGGCGAGCGTAAGCTGGTGAAGGGCACTCTCTTTGCCGACTGCACCGGCGACGCCGTGGTCGGCTACCAGGCGGGTGCGGACTACGAATACTCCGTGGGCAATAACATGGGCATGACCAATCTCTGGCGCCCGATGGATGCGGCCAAGGAGGAAAACGTCCTGAAGTGCGAGTGCAAGGACAAGGACGCCCTCACCGCCGACTTCCAGGAAGGCAAGACCGAACAGCCCTTCCCGCGCTGCCCCTGGGCGATCGATCTCAGTGACAAGCCCTTCCCCGGCCGCAAGAACTTCCGTGGCCAATGGGGCGGTAGCAACCCGCTCAACAATCTCGGCGGCTGGTTCTGGGAAAGCGGCTTCGACAAGGACATGGTGGAGGATACCGAGATCATCCGCGACCTCAACTTCCGCGCCATGTACGGCGCCTGGGATACCCTCAAAAACGTGGACGGCATGTACCCGAACCACCGCCTGGAGTGGGCTGCCTTCATCGCCGGCAAGCGCGAATCCCGCCGCCTGATGGGAGACGTGGTCCTCACCGCCGATGACTTCCGCCAGGGCAAGCAATGGGAGGATCCCGCTTTCCCCTGCTCCTGGCACATCGACCTCCACGTGCCGCATGAAAAATTCGATGACGAACTGAAGGGCCAGGAATTCATTTCCAAAGCCACCGCGGGCAAGGAATACAGCTACAAGGGTCCCTACTGGGCACCCTACCGCACGCTCTACTCCCGCAATATCGAGAACCTCTTCATGGCTGGCCGGGACATCTCCGTCTCCAAGGACGGGCTGGGCCCCGTCCGCGTAATGCGCACCACCGGCATGATGGGTGAAACCGTGGGCAAGGCGGCCGCCCTCTGCATCAAGCACCAGGCCAACCCGCGCGGCATCTACCAGAAACATCTGGATGAGCTGAAGAAGCTCATGCAGCAGCCGGGCAGCGAGCGCAGCGCCTGAAAAATAAGCTTTTATGCCGGCTCGCGGGTGCTTCAATGACGTCTATGTCGTGGAGCACCCGCTTTCTTTTTCTTCTGCTGTGTGGATCATTCACCCTCACCTTTTCTTCCTGCGCCACGAAACAGGAGGCGCAATACGTCTACCCTTCGAACTCTCTCAAACTTACGGGGCAGGCAGTACAAGAGCTGAGGGAAAAGATCGCGCAGACCAAGTACCCAAAACCTGAGAACTACACGGAAAAGCTAATTCCTGTACATACAGATTGGGGAGTCTCAGGCTTCCCGGCCGCCTACTATGATTTCATCCAAAGCTCCTCAGGGATTCACACATCCTCCGTCATGACCTACCGACTGAATGAGGACTATTGCCTCGCTGTATTCCAGGATTCGTATGATGACGGAAAATCGCCCTGCAGCACTTCAACCGTCGATTCAGACGCGTCCATCCTACGCAAGCGCTTTGACTATAAATCCCCACTCCAGCCATAAGAGATGATTCACACCCTCGCCACCTGGGCAGATGCCATTCCGGATGAGGCCGCCTGGGCTCTTCTGCTTCTATTACTCTTGCTACCGGGCTTGGTATTGTTCGGCCTCGGCTGGCTGATCTGGCGCCTGTTCCCCAGGAAGCAGCAAGCACCGAACCATAAAAAGGACCAGTGAAATCCCTCACTTTGATCTCCGGCTCTAGCTAGACGAGTGCCATTTTTTGGGTGCGGGCTCTAGAAGTTTGGTTTATTGTCATAGATGGTTCCATCCTGAAATGGCCAGACCTAGGCCGCTCCCTTACTCGTATAAACACTCAACTCTACTCCCATGAATAACACTCCAATCCTCTCGGCTCTCCTGCTGGCAGGCACCCTCGCGGGCACCGAAGCCGCCACCATCAGCTTCACCTTCACCAATGACACCAACCTGCTGGGCTCCAGTGACCAGGTGGGCGCTGCCGCCTACCGCGACGACAACTGGAACAACCTGATCACCGACTGGTCCGGTAACAACAGTGGCCAGGACATCGTGGATGGCGACGGCAATGTCGTCGGAGACCTCCACAGCAGCGCAGGCCTGCAGGTCCGCTACGATGCCAACACCAACTACTTCACCGACGGCGCCAATGGCACCGCGGATGAGAAACTTTTCAAACGCTACCTGGACGATGGCGGCGGCACTGGCCAGCCCTACATCACGCTGAGCAACATAGCCAACGCAGCACAGGGATACACCCTGATCGTGTACTTGGCCAGCGACAGCGCCAACAGTGGTGCCGATGTCCAGCTGGGCAACTACTGGGTACAGGACCAGCAGGCAGACGCCGGGGCGACCATCCTCTCCAATGGCGGTTCCAAGATTTCCCCGCTCCTGCTCGGTGATTCCTTCACCGGGAGCTATGTGGAAGCCTCTGAGAGCACCGCGGGCAACTACCTGGTCTTCACCGGTCTCACCGCAGATTCCGTGACTATCCGCAGTGAGCGCCTTAGTGACCCGACGCGACGCGCCAGCATCGCCGGTTTCCAGATCGTGGCGATTCCGGAGCCTAGCAGCACCGCACTCATCGGGCTGGCAGGCCTGGGATTCATCCTGCGCAGACGTCGCTAGGAATGCAGAACACCTCATTTTTTTCCCAAACCATGGCCGCAGGATTCCTCTGCGGCCATTTTTTTGAGGCATTTTCAGTCTCGCGAAGGCCTTGTGGAAATTGAGGAAGAGTGCTACGTACTCATCCGATTTCCCCAATGCATCAACGCTTCCCCATACTCACCGCCTGTCTAGCCGCCGTCATCACTGCGGTGCTCAGCTATGCAGCCTATCCTTTGCTGATGGACTGGATCCTAGGGGATGCACGCCAGCACTTGGTGATCCTGAAACCAGCGGAAACGTTCTAGCACCCGCTCAAGACCTCCCTATGCTTCGGCATTCTCGGAGTCAGCGCCGTGGGAGCCGCCTATCAGTACCAGCGCAACAAACCCGGCAACCGCTTCGCAACGATCCTGGGAGCTATCTCTCTCTGCGCTCTCATCATGGTACTGATCTCCCTCTGGCTCATCCGCCATGACCTCGCAGAGGCGCTGGCCGTCTCCCAACAAGCCTTTCCTGACATGGTGCCCGCCATCACCCCTGACGTAGTACCGCTCCACCTGGCCGCCGTGCATCCGCTCGTGGCGCTAAACATCGTCTGGATCCTGCAGGCCCTGAAAAACAGGAAACCTAAACCAAGCTCATCCTAACAAGTCCTTGACCTCGTATCACTTTAGTACGAAACTGGACAACTCGCCATGAACTGGAACACTCCCCTCTATTATCTCCTTCTCGCCGCCGGCACCCTCTGGCTGGCCTTCCCGCAGATGCATGACCCTGTAGAGATCCTTCCCGTGTGCGCCCTCATCCTCAGCATCTGCTGGACCATTGGTGTAGGCATCTGGCTCTGCCGGGAAAAGATCTCTGGCCACATGGGCTACCAGCTCGTTCTCTGGATGATGGGAATCACCAATGGCATCGTCCTGCTCACCTACGACCTTTCCGCCCCCTCTCAGTCCTACGCCAGCTACCAGCTCAACCAGCCCATCTATCAATACTGGGCCCTGCTTCTCATCCCTATCAGCTCCCTCCTCCTGCTCAGCTTGGAGCGCCTGAAGAATAAGAGCAGCCTGCAGACCTCTTCCGGGGAGTAAGCAGAGTCCAGCGGATAATCTGCAGGCCGGGTTGATAGCAGGTAAGCCCTGCGGGCTTATCATGGGTCAATAGTCAGGAGTCATTGGGGGGCTTCACTCCCACTTTTCTAGCGGGAACAAAGTGTAGCCAGAGAACCCCAACGCGGGTTCCGGATTTTAGCCCACTCCATGAATACTCGGGACATTCATTCTTTCACAACAAAGCAGCCATCAAAGCAGACATCGCCTCGTTCATCTTTCCTGGAGTCGAAAAAAGTGACACCCCATAATCCTTTTTCTCGATAACGAAAAACTCCACATCATTGTCATCTTTTTCACCCCCATCTTCATCAAAACCAAAATTTCCCCAATCAAACTCAGGATTAAGGTCGCTATCTTGGCAGCTTATTTTGATGGAAAAACCAGGATTATCAAAGGTTGCAATAGAAAAGCCATTATTATGCTCCCATTGACCATTACAATGCGACAAAAACCACTGAAACAAAGGACCTAGACAATCATATTCCATAAACCTCCAAGGGACTACATAGACCTTAACACATTGTTTTACAAAAACTAAGAAACAAGTTCGCAACAGGTTTCACCAAACAAGCCCAATGACCCATGACAATTGACTCATGACGTGTCCGCAGGACACATCAATCTGCTTGTCCTCCCCTGCATTCCCCTGTTAGTGCTAGCGCATCATGCGCATCTACATTCTGGGTCTGGGAGTCATCATCGGCATCGTTATGTTCATTTATGAGGCGGACTCGCGTTATACCGAGATCCCCCTCGGGCTCTATCTCTTGCCCGTGGCCCTGATCCTGGCCTCCGCCTTCTGGCGGGACGCCACCGAAAAATCCGCCTACTACAAGACCTACCAACGCATCTATGCCTCTCTCGCGGAGGGTCCCCTTACCATGGACGAACTCATCACCGCGCTGGCCAAAGTCAGCCTCCACCAGGACAGGGAATGGTTCCGCCAAGTCATCGGCATCATGCTGGAGGAGAAGCAGCTCGTCGTCAAAGACGGCCGCGTGCAGATCCCGGAGGTAGACTAGTGATTTCGACTGAAGACCTGCCGTTTTCTGTAGAAACTCCAGCCTAACAAAAACACCGAGTGTCTGCGGATCGGCCATGCAGCGTGTCTCATCGTCCGGTATTTCTCAAAAAAGGGAGGTGAACGCCTTACAGATACTATACTCACCGTGGCAGCTCGAGAGAAAGTACTGCAACAATATATATTTTATATAACTTATTCATTCGGTCTACTCAGTAAATGGGTCTAAGCGTTTCTCATCGAATTCCGAGAGCTGCTTCAGTCTTGAAATCACCTCCAGTTTAGAGCCTTCCTCAAGCTCTCCGCGGTCAAAGTGAAGATGGTTGCAAACAAGATTCAAATCCTTCTCATTGCCATGCATGGCCAGCATCACGAGCAAGGTATAGTAGTGATCATCAGGAATACAATAAACCGAGTAGAATAGGAATAGCTTCCGCATTGCTGACACATCCTGATCAAGAAAGGCTGCCTCCATGAGTGCGATGAACCTTTCCTTGTCCAGGTAGGATAAAGCCGCCGAATCTACACGAGCTGTCCAGCCTGCATCCGGACTCATGAAATCGGGTGTGTAATCCATCTCACGCCCAGATACCGGATTCTCATCTACGGATCGCCCAGTTTCAGGTGAAATGGCTTGTTTGGACTCACCCTGATTTCCACATATTAGATAAACCACGGAGAGAGCTACGAGAGCGCCAGCGAGGAAACTAGCCGTATTCTTCAAGACAGACATCCTAGTATCAATTGATTAAAGTTATCCTACCATGATTGGCGTAACAGCTGCGTCGGTTACACACACCTGTTGATTTGATTCTTCGACGTGCGTAGGTCATATTTTTCGAGTCTCTTCGTCAGCCTCTCTAAGTCCGGCCTTGCTTCTGAATTAATATATTTCACCGCTTTAAAAACCCTAACAATTCCCAAAATTGCGAGAGCCTGTGAAGCATTTAATGTCGCATCATCCACCACATCATTTAAGTAGATTATGCATTTTTCCAGATTCGACTCCAAGTCTTCCACGCATGCCCGCAGAACACCTTTTAAAAAGAAGATTCTACCATAGCTACTCAAGTAAGCAAAATACCACGACTTAGATATATCCTCGAAATACTCACTAACGCATTCGGGACATAAGTTGTAAATTGCCTCCTCAGCTTCTTTAAGTTCATCATTCCCTGCAGATTTGACTACTAAGTCTTGGTCACTTATGTCGAAATCATAAGCACTTTCAAAAACTTTAAATGCTTGGTTTATGTATGCTTCCATCTGATTTTGCACAATGTTGAGAATAGGCCGCGCGGCACGCCTAGACTACGTCCACATGATTAAACACAGTAGTTAATTGCTAGTCACACATAGAGATGTCTACAAAAAGTGCTTAGAATAGGATGCTAGAGCCCCCTTCTCATAATGCAATGTAAAGCCAGAGAACTTAAGGTCACCTCCACCATCTTGTGATGATAGTTTCTGCTTCGGTAGCCTGAACTCATAGGAATCATTCCATTCCCCATCCGATCCAAAAGTCTGCTCTGGCCACCACAGCTTTCTTAGAACGACGTCTCTGGGCTGACCTTTGTTCTCTCTAAAAAATTCTTTTAAGTCCTTTTCCGTAAAGGCCTGCTTATACATATCGATGTTTTCCACCTCTTCGACAAGCTCTCCTCCGGACATGAGGATGAGATTTGTTTCCTCAGACTCACAAGCACTGAGCACCAGCAAGGCCACAGAGCCAATGTATATTAAAACCAGTTTGTTCATTCTATTACTTGTATTTACGCTCAGTGATTTCATCGACCAGCAGACTGGACTTTGATTCCACCTTCAGGACTCACCACCACCTGAGAACTGCCTCGCATCCTGAAGGATGCATCCTCAATGAGAAGCTTCCTTTCTCCAAGACTTCCAAAAACCACATCCAAGTCACCTTCTCCCAGCACCACGAAATCATACTCTAAATGACCACGTGGCTCTATCGCTGGAAGACTCTCACACGAAGCCCCCTGAGCCAGACAGATGTCTTCCAAATAGTCATCCGTCTCATTGTATATGATGACCGAGTATTTCCCCTCTTGATAGCCCCTAAAAGCATGGACAAGCCACAATACCAAACCGCAAACCAACAGAATAAAAGCTGATTTGATCAACGTATTTTTCCTCTTCATAGGCATCAAATCAATCTGAACGAATCTAGCTCACTGTATCGAGATTGTTTCTTCATGCACATAATCCATGTCCTATGGTGTTCGCCATCACTCACTCTCACTACTCTTATCCCACAAGATCATAGCTTCCCCTAAATTATACCCGTCCAATGCCAGCCAGACTTTGACAACGCAGAGACCACCTTTCTCTTCATCATCCAGCACTTCAAATAGATACCTCGCACCTCCATGCCCCCGGCACACGTGGACAACGCCAAATACTGGACCAGCATCGACCAACTTAGGAGCCCCTCCAAACCTCTCCAGTAGTGTATCTAAGCCCAGTTCACCTTCGTCCAAGAACTCGCGGACAGCGGCTAACTCCAGCGGCTCGGCTTCCCCCGTTTTCTTGTTCACAAGCTTCATCAGGGCTTTCTGCAGACGCAGCATGCGATCTTCATCTCCCTCCACACCAAAGATCTCGCCGTCCTTCAACATGTAGACTGTAAGTAAATCTCCCTTGCCTGTATCTTTTGATTCCAAATAGATGGTAAATTGCCACTCCATCCCTCCTGGCGGAGAACCATCTCCAAGATTGCTTGGTTTAATCGTCGGCAGGATTTGATCCAGCTCCAAGGCCGATACATTGGTATTTTCTATGGTCAGCCAGGTTACCCAGTTCGTTATTTCGATCTTGGGCACGGTGATGCTCTCTGGCACGGGGGCATAGAACGCAGACAATGACTCATCATTCTCAACTCTCTCACTAGCGGTGGCCTCATCAGAGTTCTGACTACGATCCCGTTCACAGCTGCCCAATACGGCAAAGCAGCTAAATACGACTACGAGGTGGAATAGATAGTTCATCGCTTGGATCACAATTCATCTAATTTACCTAAGCTCTTATTCCGAGAACATCACAAAGTAAAGGATTCTCGCCGTGGGCTTCCCGCTCAAATCAATCGAATGCGCATTATAGCCTGGCCCCTGATTCTCACGCACCATCATCATCCTACCAGCATAGAGATCTCGCAGCTTCACTCCCTCCTTCGTAATGGACTCCACGCGATAACTCTTCGGATAGTTTACGTGCTCTACCTTGATATAATCACCCTCGTTCACCTCTAAGGAACGATTCCAGATCAGCTCCTTGTACTCCACATTCGTAGTCCAAATCTCACCCTCATCGGGTGGCGTGTGAACACAAGCTGTTAGCAAGACACACAAGAGAAAAAGACTTCGCACCGACATGCGCTCTTTTTTTCTACACTTCCACCCCATTGGCAACTTAATCATTTCTACATGACACCTCTTTGCTCTAGCGCCACTCCGCACCGCTAAGTTCATACGGCGGGTGGACTACTTCCTCTTCCAATACACACGCCCATCTTCGTGCGCCTGCTTTACAAAGTCAGTGGGAAAGCTCCAACTATCATGAAATTCTTCGGCAGATACTCTGCACGGACTGTATCGACTGCGATCAAGCGACTTGAGAAGAAAACTTCCCGGCTCATCTTGTTTGCAGCGTGAGTCCCCTGAGACCTCGACTTGTCTCGTCACCAGCCCGTGATCATCCACTTCAAAATAGAACAAGGATGCCGTACTCCCGCTGGGCACATGCTCCGCTAGTTGACTTCCCGGTATCACAAAATAGTCCATTACACGCTTCGTTTGATAAGAGCCTAGATTAGGCAGGGCGGTGAGGTCGATCCAGAAACACCTATTGATACCTTACTGCTAGATCCGGGGAAGTGTATGGCTTCATCTAAAGATCAGGCTGATATCGTCGCCCGTTTCGGTGACGCCATCAGGCCCAAGGCAGGAGAGGTACTTGTATCCATCTTCATTTCTGGTGAATTCAATTTGATTCCCCCATGCATCCTCGAAGGGAGCGTTCTCATCAGCGGCTTGATAGTAGCGTGGAATCAATTCGTGCAAGTCGGTGATCTCTTTACCTTCATCCATTTCGAAGAATACCACGGCATTCTGGATTTCTATTACGCGGCGAAACGTTATCGACTCATCAATCATTTTCCTCATACCCGGGTACACAACAAAGAGATAGAACACTACAAGGCCTACACACATGGATACTAGCCCGGTGACCACCAAACCTAACAGAACCTTTTTCTTATTCATCGTTTTAGCATCTCGTGTTGCATTCCCGCACAATCAGGAAGCCTTATTCTAACACAAGCGACTCCCTGATGTAAAATACATTGGGAAGATCCTTCCCCCACCCCTCCGGGGTGGTCTTTGTGGGGGGATCGGTTCCCGGGGTGGCGCTTGTCTAGCGACAAGCTTACCGCCGGGCTTTGTTCCATCATCCCTACGGGATGGGAGCCCTGCGGGCTTGTCATGGGCTGGGATTTTTCTTGAGCGATTGCCCACAAAAAAGCCACTCCTGTGAGGGGAGTGGCTTTGGGTTTTGGGAAGGATTGGTATCGAGGGGAGCTGTTAGCGGCGGCGGCGCAGGATGAAGCCGAGACCGGCGAGTCCGATGAGGGCGGTGCTACTAGGTTCCGGGACGGCGACGAGGGCGCCATCTACGGAGATGTTCTGGAATGCCTGCATGACGCCACCACCACTACTGGTAGAGAAGGTCTGGACGCGGAATTCCACGCTGCCGCCATCGGTGGTGAGGCCAAGGCCGCTGAGGTCGTAGTTGCCTGCAGTGCCGTCTACCCAGGTATCGATCGCGACGTCGCCATTGAAGGACTCCACGCCGAGTGAAACGAAGCTACCACCGTCCACGCTAGCGAAGACACGGTAACCGATAGTGGTACCGGTGAGTGCGTCATCATTGGAGCCGAACCCCCAGTCGAAGGTGAGGGTATTCAGGTCCAGCTGAGAGCCAGCATCTGCGGTGAGGGTGAAGCCGAAATAGTCATCTGCTACGGCGGAGGACACCCCTGGGTCAGCAGCGAGGTCCAGATTGGCATTCACCACGTACCAGTAGTCGTCAGATGGAACATTTCCACCCAAGTTGATATCACCGAACTGGTCCCTGACTGGTCCACCACTACCGCCACTTAAACCTACGAAAGCCATGCCTGAGGCGGTGACGCCTGCAGCAGAGGCTGCGGCTGGAGTATTACTGTCTGCATAGTTTGCCCCATCGATGTAGAGGGCGATCTGAGCAGCGTGAGCGGCTGGCACAGCCAGTAGGGCTGCAGCCACGACTAATGTCATCGTTTGTGTTTTCATTGAGTATTCATGTGTTTATTTTTTGACGCAGTGATTGCGCCTATCGATGGGGAATAACGGCAGGTTATTGAATTTGAATAAAGTTCACGCCGATTGAATTTTTAAAACACGACAGCCAATCTTCGACATAGAGCCATTTTTTTAGCTGAGGGTGTTAACGTTTTCAAATGGGGCAGGATACCTTGATACCATGTGCAAAACACTATTCACACACCTCTCAGTATTAGCCTGCATGGCCACCACTAGCCAGGCAGCGCTCATCGCCCACTATGACTTCTCCGATGGAGACCTCCTGGACAACGAAGTTGGCGGCAGCTACACGCTGGCCCAGGGATCTGGCACGGATCTCGTCAGCCTGAATGGCGACGGCAGCGCCAGCTTCTCTGGAGACGACAACAACCCAGCCTGGCTGGAAACCGTAGGCCCTGGCGGCGCGGCGAACTTCACCGTATCACTCTGGGTGAAAACCGACAGCTGGAACCAAGGCAGCTTCCAAGGCCTCTTTGCCAATAATACTGGTGGCGCTGGCACGCTCTACTCCTGGCAAATTGACTCCAATGGAGGAGACATCCGCGTAGCGACTCAGGAAGGCGGAGCCATTTTTAGCACCTCAAGTGCAGGCCTGAATTCAAGCAGCTGGTACAACATCACCCTGATCAAGAACGGCGCGGACACCGAGTTCTACCTCACTGAAGAAGGAGCTGGGTCCGCCAACCACATCGGTACCGTTGTCGCTAATCCAGGAGGCCTGCAGAGCTTCCGTCTCGGCATCAACCGTAACGACGACAAGCTTTTCACCATGGATATGGCCAATGTGAAGATCTTTAATAGCGTGGAAAACGTAGACAACCTGGTACTCGAAGGCGCCATGGTCTCCAGCGTGCCAGAACCGACCAGCACTGCTCTCGTAGGTCTGGCCGGACTGGGATTCATCCTACGCCGCCGCCGATAGACTCCTTTTAGCGAGACCTTCTCACCACAGCCCGTTCCTCATGCTGAGGGCGGGCTTTTACTTTGTTTGGCTGGACGATCTTGCGGTTCATGGAGTAGCTGGAGTCCCCGGTGCTGCCCAGGCCCAGCTTGGCGCGGGACTTGATATTCACCGCCATGTAGAGGTCCACGCCGTAGTCCAGCGCCCGGATCACACGGCCGCGGGCCTTGACGTGGTCTTCCCCAGCCTGGCTGGAGCCCACGCTATCCACCTCAAAGGAAAAGTAGGCGCATTGGTAGCCACGGTAGAACTGCACTTTTTCAAATTTCATGGAGGCCTCGCCCGTGAAGCTCACGTCTTCCGGAGGAAAGGGCAGAAGATGGGCCGGATTGAAGCTCCAGCTCTCGCCGGGGCGGCGCGGTTTGGTACCGTAGATCTCCGCATCATAGGCACCGAAGATCTTGTTGGTATCCACCATGACAGCCTCTTCCTCCTTGCCCATGGGCTCCCAGCTGTAGGTCTTGCCATCCCACCGGGCCTTCACCGTCTTGCCTTTTAGCGGATTGCCCAGCTCAGGGACCTCCAGCTTCTTGCCCCCCATGGTGAGCACGTTAGTCATATCCACCTTCAGCGGGTAGACGATCATGCTGTCCGCGGTATTGCACTGCAGCCAGAAGCGGCGCTCACGCGTCATGCTGCCCTGAGACATCACCGCGCGCTTCTGCTTCTCTTCATTCACAGCTTCCATCAGCACCTTGGGTGCCGCATAGATCTCCGTGACATCCACAGAATTGCCCACCATCTGCAGGTGGCCGGGATAGGCCAGCAGATAGCTCTCCGCCTCCACCTTCTCAGGCAGAGGGTCGTCCGCACGCGTCACACTCCTCATAGGCTGACGCTCACAGGATACCAGCAGGAGGGCTGGCAGGAGAATAAATGACAATCTGTTCATCTTGGCAGGGAGATTGATCAGAGCGGGCGTGCAGGGCAAGTCAAATGTCCTCTCAATTAGGCACAGAGAGCGGCTGCAGGCCAGTGCGGAGGAATAGGCTTGGCATGAGGGCGATTCCCACGTGAGTTAGGTCTTTGGAAACGACTTCATTATGCCAGCCCTGAATTTTACCCGCCTGCCAGCCGAGACCAGCCAGATACGCGCCGCCGAATTCTACGAAGCCATGAGCCGCCGCCGCAGCGTGCGCGATTTCTCGCCAGATCCCATCCCGAAAGGCGTGCTGGAGCATTGCCTGCTGACGGCGGGCACGGCCCCCAATGGCGCCAACCTACAGCCTTGGCACTTCGCCGTGGTCACCAGCCCGGAGATCAAGACACAGATCCGCGAGGCTGCCGAGGCGGAGGAGCGGGAGTTCTACCAACACCGCGCACCACAGGACTGGCTGGACACCCTGGCCCCGCTGGGCACGGACGCGGAGAAACCTTTCCTGCAGACAGCCCCGGCACTGATCGCCATTTTCCAGAAGTCCAGAACCACCCGGCCGGACGGCACGGAGAGCAAGACCTACTACCCGAAGGAGTCCGTGGGCATCGCCACCGGCATGCTGATCACCGCGCTGCACCACGCGGGACTGGCCACCCTGACCCACACGCCCAGCCCGATGCAGTTCCTCAATACCATCCTGCAGCGGCCCAAGGATGAAAAACCCTTCTTGCTGCTGGTAGTAGGCTACCCGGCGGAGAACTGCCAAGTGCCTGACATCCAGAAGCTCCCGCTGGAGGACACCTCCTCCAGCCACTAACACATTCTATCACAATCCATTAAATATCTTTCATTTCTATATCACGAATGAAAATGATCCTATCTCCTAAGTTTTTATAAGAAAAAGGTCCGAGTTTCCCTCTTCTCCTCCAAAGCGGCTTCAGGCATAGTTTCTAGACTATCGATACAGGTCTAACCAAAACTATGAAGAAGATCCCCCGCGCCAAACCCGTCGCTTTGCTTATCATCTCCTGCGGTCTTATAGTGACAACCTATATCAAGCTCATGCCCTCCAAGGCAGTGCGAGCTTTACCCGTAAACGCGCTCAACATTCAGGAGCAAGAAGAGGCCGACGGCCAAACCGACCGGCGCACGCTGGTCAAAGCACGCGTACCGCTCACCGAGCTGGCAGCCTACGCGGAACGGATGGGAGTACCCGCTCAGAGTGACTCACCAAAGCAATCGCCAAGCTGGTCCAATGGACCTGACTGGTGGAAACCCAGTGGCCAGCCACGCTACGTCTCCGAGGGAGATACCTACCGCACCATGATCGGATGGGAGGACGGATATCTCTACTACGACAACACCGCCTGGCACTAGTCACCCAGAAAGATTTTCTAAAACCCAAAGAAAAAAAATGCCTGCCAGCAGGTGAAAAACCCAAATCATGAGCCTGTAACCAGGCGGGCATGAGTTCCATCCTATGCATCGACATAGGATGGAACTTTTCTTTAAACTGGGGGGACAAAGGCCTGCTTAGCGACGACGCTTAGCAAGTAAGAATAGACCGGCAAAGCCGAGCAGCGCAGTGCTCGACGGCTCCGGTACAGCCACGGCAGTAAGCACACCGCCAGTGACTTCAAAATGATCTGCGAAAGTTCCGCTATTGGCTCCGTCATAACGGAGTCCACCACTTGCCCAGAGACCCTCATAGTAACTCTGGTCTGCAGCGGCAATGTCCAGCGCCCCGGTGGAACCACTGGTAAAGTTGATAAATCCAGTCGGGGTAAAGGTGCTGTTCAGATCCACCAAACCACCACTGATGGTCAGAAAGCTGTGCTCCGAATCAGAGATATTGCCCACGTTGAAGCCGCTAGCCACGAGCGTACCCCCGTTCATGATCACGCTGGCGGTATTAAAAAGCTCCAGGTTCCGGGTAGTCGGCAGAATGAGATTCCCCCCATCATTGATCGTTATAGAGGCTGTGTTGCGGACGCGCAGCACACGGGTGCCAGCCCCAGTGGATATATTCATCGTGCCGTTATCGATCACAATGTCCGTGTCCCCCCGGAAATCAGGAATGAAATCAGAACCTCGGGTCAAGGTAGCACCCCCAGTGATCGTGAAATCCACGTCCTGGAGATTGCCCGACCAGACGGCATCCGTAGCCACGGTGCCTAGGTTGGAATTATCGGGAACGCCGTTATCCCAGTTGGCGCCGTCCAAGATATCACCACCGACCGGGCCGGTGTAGGTGGTGGCAGCGTAGACTGGGGAAGCGAGAGTGAGAGTTGTCAGGAGTAGTGTACTTAGTTTCATTGTGTCTGGAATTAGGGTTCCAACTCTCCATGACCAGCCCAAGGATTGTATTACGATCTTTTTGGAAAAACACATGGTGCAAGCCCAGAGCCAGCTGCCCACGGCGCTCTTTTTCCATGGAAATTCTGCTGTGCGGCTCTAGCATCCGGCGCATGCAAGACGAGTACCGAGACGAAAAGCTGGGGCCGCTGAAACTCAATCCAAACACCGGCCATATCGAGGGCAAGCGCAAGTGGATGCTCAAACTCTACAAGCTCTGCATCATCCCAGATAGCGAGGGCGGCTACGACTCCGAGCAGGTCCACGCCAAGGCCCGATTTGCGGAACTCAACCTAAGAAAATTCTACCAGCACATCGTGGACAGCCACTACGCCACTTTCCTACGCCAGTACGCCACCCAGGGACCGCTCACCCAGAAGGAATTCACCCGCCGGCTGGCTCTGCACGCCATCCACATCCACCCGAACGGCAATACCGACCTCACCTTCAAGGACGGAGGCCTCTTCCGCGGCCGCTACCTGCGCTTCACCTACAAGGAGTCCGGCGATCTCACCACGGCGAAGTTTGTCTCACGCTGCTAGAGAACAGCTAGTAAATTCTCCCGATGAGGTGCGTAGCACTGCCGAAGAAAGAGTTCCTGCACTGCACTTCAAACCCCTCGCTCTCAAACAGCGGGACGACCCTTCTGCAGCTCCCAAACTCCCTGGTGTATTGCCACAGCATCCGGTAGTTGTCCGGATTCCCCCAGAAACAACCAGCCTAGAAACGGCACGTAAAATTTCACGTAGAGGCGGAAGAAAAATCTCACCATGGCATTTTCCGGCATGGAAAACTCCAGCAAGCTGATGCTTCCGCCCGGCTTCAACACGCGTTTCACCTCCCGCACAAAGTCTAGCAGCTCATCCGGAGACAAGGTCTTCAGACCGAAGGTAGACACGACGGCATCATAGGATGCGTCTTGGCTGGGCAAGGCCAGGGCACTGGCATTGATGACCTCCACCTGCTTGCCATGGTAGCGCCGGACCGTCTGCCTGGCCCGCGCACACATGTCCTCACACCAATCCACCAGCTCCATACGCGTCTCCTTGCCAAAATGCGTCCTCATGTGGGTCAGGCATTCGGCGCCCCCGGTCATCAGATCGCACACCTGCAGACTGTCTTTGGGCAAAGCCCGGACGGCCAGTTTGCGCCAGAAATAGGCAAAGCCCAGAGAGGACAACAGATTGACCACTCCGTACGTTCTCGACATCTCGCTGAACAGCGATTTCACAAATCGCTCCGAGTGGATGTCCACTTCCGGATCCTCAAGTCCCTGACACATCAACTCATCTATTTAGCGCTTCTCAGCAGCGTCTATTTTTTTCTGAGCCTGATTTTCGTACTCCTGCAGTGATTTATAGGGCGTCAGCGGCAATCCAGCTTCATGGATAATGCGTGCAAGTGTCACCAGGTCCACACTCAGCCTCCCCTGATCAAACAAGTTTTTCCCCAGATTGGTCTTCACATTATTGCAAGTCAGGCAAACCTCGATACAGGCGACCGGCTCTCCCAAGAAGGTATAGAAGACAAAACAATGATGCGGCTCATAACAGTCCATAACCGGATGTCTCCCACCGCCCTCAAAGGTAGCCTTGATCACTTTCTGAGCGCTTTCCTTAGTGAGAGTCTTTTGAGCCAAAGTGCGCGAGGCCAAGGCCGCCACATCGACCACATCACGCTGCCTTACGAGCCCCGAAGGGATCCACGGCTTATCTCCGGCGAAGGGATCTCCACCTGGCGAGGGCCTAGCCTCCCGTTCATCAGCGTCTCTCAAGGTGTAGGCAACGCAGAACCACCACTCTGGAAATTTTTTCTCTTCCTCCGCAGCAACTGTCATCAATGATGCCATGCTCAGCAACCAGGTCAGTGAGACCAACTTAATCAGGGAACGACAAATCATGAGCTCAAGCTATTACGCCCCCTAACCCGGAGTCGAGAGCAATCAGCCCTGCGGCGCATGCTCGTATGAGCTAGAGCGAAAAGGCTAAAAAAAATGCCCGTCCAGTCAGGACGGGCACTGTTGAGCTTAGGTGGGTCAGGGTAATCTAAAGAGAGCAGAACACCCGGGAAATTAACGTCTGCGGCGCAGGATCAGGCCGAGTCCAGCCAGGCCGAGGAGTGCCGTGGAACTTGGCTCAGGCACAGCAGCCGTGGTCACTTCGAATCCGAGTGTATCGATACGGAAATACTGTAGTGATGGAGACGGATTATTGGTCATCTCCAGAGTCATGTTCTTACCGTCGAAGCCCGTGAAGGTGTGGTTGACCTCCCCAGTACCCGCACCAGCCTGAGCACTTTCCTGATCAGTCAGGCCATTGGTCAGCAGGATGGTAGCAGCATCCGGGACTTCTAGACGATTGGTCGTCTGCAAAGCCGTGAGGAAGACATCATAGCTCGAGGTGACGTCGGCATTGGCATTGTCGCGGTCCAGAATGGTCACCGTCCAGTAGGCGATCTCGCCGTCAGCCCAGCGGTAGGACTGCGCACCAGTGCCACCGTCAGGCTGCCAGCCGTAGCCACCACCGGAGCCATCTGCACGAAGTCCGGTAGAATCACCACCGGCAGAAAAATCCATCTTGAAGCTGAGGTTCTCCCCCTCGTCCCCGGTGAAATAGACCTCGATGGTTTTGGTCGGTGTCGTACCGGTGACCCAGTCGACATCGGTTTGCCCCCCATTCGAGGGACCGAAAGACAGAGTGGCAGCTTGGGCGGAAGCAGCCACCAGAGCGGAAATAGTGAATATGCGTGTGTAGAGTCGTGTTTTCATGACAAACTCAGATATGCATAATTAAACTCAATCAGTCAACCCGCACCTTCATACACCATCTTGACAAAACCGAACAATAGACAGAGATAACGCTTATCTTTAAAAGAAATGTGGACTATTCAACATAACAAAAACACAAGACAAATAAACGCAATATGTAACTCTTTAGCGCATATCTACAAACACGCCACATAGCGCGTATGCTTAATATCTACAACTAAGATACACATCACGACCCAGCCACCCCCTCCCGATCGGGAGAGGTGCTAGCCAGAGTTACAGGGTGCAAAATGAGACAGAGACTAGCCTCAGGCGGAAGCCGTCAGCAGATAGTCCGGGGTGTGGGCACCATCTTCACCGGTCACCAGCCATTCCATCGAGACCTCAAAGAGGCGCGCGATGCGCAGCAGGCTCATCGTATCCGGCGTCTTACCAGCCAGATAGCCTAGGATTTGGAAGTGGGAGATTCCTGTGAGGCGGGCGAGCTCAGCTGTTGTGCAGTCATTTTGCTCCATCAAGTCATGTAGCCTGCCGGCAAATTGCCTGTCCGGCGCACATAGCATACGTGTGTGTGTCATTTTTCGTTTCCATTGGGTTGGGCAGGGGTGACGGTGACAATTAACACAGAAATGACGGAAATATAATTAATTCTTAGTCACTTATCCATACTACTTTCTACCACAGCTGGAGACAATGAGTGCCGCCTGAGTACTCAGCAGAGCGGGTTCTTGAAAAATCGCGATTGTCGGCAGGAGCCTGAGCCCACTAGGCTGCCAGCATGGCTTTGAATCGTGAATTGTGGGACAAGCTGGACTCCTACTCGCTGGATGAGGTGGACTCCGCACTGAAATTTTCTCAACGCCTCGCCCGTGAGAATCAATGGGATCTGGCGTACACGCAGCGCGTGATCGAGGAATACAAGCGCTTCGTCTACCTTTCCTCGGAGGCTGGCCACATGGTCACTCCCTCTGATGAAGTGGACCAGGTCTGGCACCTGCACCTCTGCTACACACGCAGCTACTGGGAAGAGCTCTGTCAGGGGGTGCTAGGCAAACCGCTGCACCACGGCCCCACCAAAGGCGGCAACTCGGAGCGGGTGAAGTACCACGATCTCTATGAGCGTACGCTAGAGTCTTACCGCAAGCATTTTGGGACAGAAGCCCCTGCGGACATCTGGCCACCCTCCAAGCAGCGCTTTGCCTGCAGCCATTTCCAGCGGGTGGATGCCAAGACCCACTTCATCCTGCCCAAGCGCCGGGTCATCCAGATAGCCCTGGGATCCCTCGGCACCCTAGCTCTAGCGGGCTGCACCAGCCAACTGGGCTTTATAGAGGGCCTATTCCCATTCATCATCATCGCTATCATTTTTATCTTCATCCTTGCCGCCTTCTCCAAGGGCGGCAAAGGCGGTGGTGGCAACAACTCTGGCGGCGGATGCGGCTCGGTCGGCGGTGGATGCAGCTCAGACAGCGGCTGTGGTAGCGGTTGCGGGGGCGGCGGATGTGGTGGCGGATGTGGCGGAGGCTAGTCTCGAAAACGACTCCACAGCAGATCAACCAGACTCTCATACCCCTTTGAGAGGGCCTCCTGCTATGCCTACTGCATGATCAGCAGGGCGTCTGACACCAAGTACTCGCCCCTTTATCAGACTATTTTGCTCAGGTAGCAGAAGAATCCCGTGTGACACGGAATTTATAGCCCCCCGAAGAAGAGGTTCAGATAATTCGCTTCACAACAACGCAGATGTTTGGCTAGGGTTCTAGCCTGACCCAAATGTACAATGAGCACTGCGGAACAATTTATTGAAACTCCGTTGGGAAAAATCCTGATCCGAGCCGGCGCCCCGGCGGGCGCCTGCGTATCCATCCAGCTACTGGAGCCTGAGAAGGACTTTCCTGGCATAGAATCCATGGAGCAAGTCACGGCAGCCCTGCTGCACATCAAGACCTCCATGGATATTCGGAACTACTTTTACGAGTGCATCTGGATCGATGAACCTCCGGCAGAGGGCTACGGCTTCGGCCAGCACATCGAGACCTGGCAGCAGGACGGCTACTGCCTCACCATGAGCACGGAAGACGGCGAGACACTGAACTCCCGCCTGCCCTACGCCGGCTTTGACAATCTAGCCACGGCAATACGCCATACTGAGAGAGGCCTGGTGATCAAGGTTCCTCATCTCCCAGCGAGAACGGACACCTCGCTGCACTTCATCACCGCCTGGAACCAGAAACACATTGCCGGCGAATGCCCGCCATCTCCAGCCAGCCACATCCCGCACCTGGCACTGCTGGACAAGGAGCTGGTCCACGGGCCGGAGCTCCCCTGCTAAGGGCCAGCGAAAAGCCAAGCACCGGGCTTGAGCACCCAGGATAAGCTACTCACCCATCAAGTGAGGAATGTACTCCTCAGGGTACGCACCCTGATAGACCCTCACGTCATCGATGGTGCCGCGGAAGTTACGCCCGATCAGGCATGGGTCAGCACCCGGTCTCCCGACGATGGTGCCCACGCGGTTGACTTTATACTCACTGATCTCTTCCTGCTTGCCGTCCACATAGAGCTTGATAGTGGACGCATCCCCACGGCCTGAGCCATCATAGACAGAGACCACATGGTGCCATTCCCCGTCTCTCAAATCGGTGGTGCCAATGACATAACCTCGTGAAAACTCGGTACGCAGCGCTCCCACCTTACCAGCATCTCCACCAGCATTGATGGTGACACGCCACTTGGCGGCATTCAGATCTGGGTTCCCCCATTCGATGATCGCGCCAGTAGGTATGGCATCCGGTTTTTTCGGATACTTCACCCAGGCGGAAATAGTACGCGGGCGGTCGGCATCCACACCCGGCCAGGTAGTCTGAATAAAGCCATTGTTCGGGTGAAATCTGCGGGCCCGATCTTTGCGACCCGGGACGACATCAATCTTTCCACGTACGACGGAAGAAACCACGTCCTCTAGACCTGCCATGTTACCTGTAGCGGCAAATGCTTTATTGGTCGGCTCGTCAAGGCTCCACTCCAGATAGGTCAGACCATCCGGCAGGCCTTTCAGGAATGAATCCTGAGCCACGGGAATCGTCTCCAGACCGCCGTCCATGCTGACCTTGCAAGCCTGTCCGGTGGTCAAGGTCTGCACATCCTTCATCTTAAGCAATGAGCTTACCTGGACACGACCACGCAGCACATGCACCTGCTCATCCGCCGTGGTAGGATCTACCACCACACCAAATTCCGTACCCAGATCCACCACCTCCATCTGAGGTGTTTTCACGGTAAATCCATGCCCCTGCGGGGAAACACTGAACCAGCTATTACCATTCTTCAGCTCCAGGGTGTACTCATCCACCATCTTAAAAAGTGCCGGAGCTTCCACCACGGCAACCACGCCGGAGTTGATATTCAGCTCCACGCTGCCCTGCTTCAGCTCCACAATAGCCCCACTGACCAGCTCACCAGCCTCATAATCCACATCCTCTGGATAAGTCACCCTGTAGTCAGAGTGCTCCGCATAGCGCATGGTAGCCACACTAGGCTCAAAACTTACATTGATCACCGTCAGGATCACCCCGCAGATCAGCAGCACGGCGGCAGCGGTCGCAGCAGACCACATGGCGATGCGCTTACGCTGGCGGCGGGCCAGACGGTCAAAGGGAATCAGATTCTGCGGAGTGGACATCTGCGGATGCGCCGCCGAGTGCATCTGGTCCTCCAGCAGATCCTCCAGCCGGGTCAGGTCACGGTATCTCTGCCGGGCCGCGGGATTATGCTTCAGTATCCCCTGTAGCTTCTGATGACGGTCCGGCGTGATGGCACCATCAAGCAGCTCGAAGATCATGTCATCGAGATCCTGGGGGGAAGATTCTGTCTGCTTTAAATTCATGGGGACTAAAATGGGGACTGCTTCTTCAGCAGGGCGACTTGCTGCTCGATACACTCGCGCAGGGCGGAGCGGACTCTGTTCAGAATCACTCTCAGCGAGGCGGCATCCCTGCCATCCTCATGCGCGTAATCAATCAGCGTGATGTTTCGGTGATAACGGGCACGCACGAGAGAGAAATTCTTCGGGCTCAGCTTTTCCAGACATCCGTCCAGCGCCAAGCGCTCCAGCTCCACTTCGTCTTGAGCGTCTCCGCCCTCGTCTGCAAGCAGATTTACCAGATCCTCGTCAAAAACCAGCATCTGGTTCTTTTTCATCTTGTTACGATGCTCAAGCGAACGGAAGCGGGCCACCGCGCAGGCCCAGGCCTTGAAATTGGTTCCAGGCTCGAAATCCTCCCTCCGCTCCCACAGGGCGAGGTTGGTATTCTGCAAGACATCATTCACATCCGAGGCATTCGGGATGAGTGAACGGATATAGCCCCGGATCACCGCCTGGTGTTCGGTAAGCAGGCGAACGAACTCGCCTAGTTCCAGGATATTTCCGCTCTTTTTCTTGGCCATGATCTTGCAGTCTGAGACTGAATACTCCGCGAGAACGACTGTAGCAGATTATGTCAGGGGATGCAGCCAAAAGGCCACATCCCCATCATACTCATAACACTGCAATAACTCAGAAAAGCCACTCAGCTCCTCTTAATTATTAACTGCCACCCATTGCTGGTTGGCGGTGAAATCACCCTGCAAGGTAACTTCACTATAATATGTGCCCAGAACCCCACTTGTTAACAAAATCGGGAAAAAAACTTCATTCTTTTTCCCTCCGCTCGGAATCTGGGCGAAATCACGTCCTAAGCCAGTACTATGGCGGACCTCCAACCTCTGAGCCTCAGCCCAGCTCTCGGGCGAATGAGTGCCCCCTCACCAAAGCATCAAGTCCGGCCTATGACCCAGCGTGTCCTATCCAGCTTCCTGGTCGGCAGCAGGGTCCATCCCCTTGGCTTCTCCAGAGGTTGGCGCATCCTTGCTCTGCAAACTGTTTTTAATCCTGATGTTTTTCTTGAGATTTTCCATGATTGCCTTGCCCGCTCTCCCCTGAGGAATCTTTTTGAATTTCCTTTCCTCAGGCAGCTCGCGCTGATCTTCCGCAGGAAGCGTTTTCTTCTTCTCAGGTTCGTTCATACTAGCCATCGTTTATGTCGGCACGAAAGTGGGATTTACTTTTCGCATTTTCGCGAAGCTGGCGGAATTTTTGGGCGGCTTGCTGGATGTCTTCCCTCAGGTAGCGCATCTCGTCAGTGCTCATGAGGTCTTGCGGGCTGAGTACCGGGGAATCTCCGTCCACAGCCGCTTGCCCATCCTGCACCCTTCTATCCGCACCGCCTCCGCTGACTCTGATGGGGTTGTCCAGCAGCAGCACGGGGTGCGCCAGAACCTCCCCTTCGGGATCTAACACATAGCGACCATAGCGTGCAGCCGCGGGGCGGTAGCGCAGATCCTCGATGGCTTCCACGCTGAAGCTCACCTCCAGATCACCCACCGGGCCCTTGCCCAGTTCCTCCAGCCCCTCGCGGATGATCTGCTGCACTTCTCCTGTTAGATCACTGCGTTCCGCCGCCTCGATATCCTGCGCAAAGTAGTAGAGCCTACCATGGTACCTGTTAGGACAATCTTTCCCGTCTCCCCAGATCCCTTCCAGAATAACTTCCTGCAGCCCCATCTCGCGGAACAGGTCCAGCACATCCACCTCAAGCTGCTCCAGTCCGCCATACAAAGCCTCGCGTAGGATCTCCATCCTGTACATCGCCTGCCTGTCCTCTTCCTCGGCATGGATGCCTGCGGGCGGGGTATACACCTCCCGCACCCGGGCTGGCGGGTTCTCCTGCTGATAGAGAGCCGGATGCTTGTCCCCCTCACCCTCCGCCACCAGCGTGTAACGGCGGTAGCCGCCCTCGTAGCGCTTGAAGCACATGTGCTCCAGCGGCAGCTCTTCAAAGATAAGCCGGATCTCCTCCCGCTCTCCCTTGCCCAGCTTCTCCAGCCCCCGGTACACGCACTCCTTGATCGTGTAGGTCAGCCCGGAAAGCTCTGCCCTGCCGATGTCCTCCTGGAAATAATAAAGGCTGACCCGGTAGCTATCCTGCCGGGCCTCGCTCTCGTCCAGCACCCCGTGGATGATGATCTCCTGCAACCCGTCTCCAGAGAAGCGCTCCAGCAGCTCCAGCTCCAGCTCACGCGTGGCCCAGCACAGGTCCATGCGGCGAAACTTCTTCTCGTGCAGCGCATGCTTGCGCAGCCGCACGTTTTCCCAGCCCTCCTTCGGCACGAAGCGTTCTTTCACCCGCGGGTTGCCGCTGTTGTCATAGACCCGCACCTCCTGGATATCCTCCTCATCGAAGGCCTGGTGATAGGCATGGAAGTCGCTCTTGTAATCGATGATGTACACTTCCTCCTCCAGCGGCTCACGGCCCACCTTGAATTGAAAGTTCAGCGTCTCCCAGGGGATCCCGCTGCATTCCTCCGCTTTCTCGCAGTACAGCAGCTTGAAATAATCTATCAGTCCAGACTTCAGCGCTTTCCTGCCGTCCCCCGGATAAAACATAAAGGTCACTTCCGTGTACCAGGCACCATAGTCCGTTCTCTCTCGCCCAGCAACACCGTCTTGCATCCCTTCGGCATCAAAAAGGTCGTTGAGGCCACGGAATGCTCCTCGCAGACCTTCGCGCCATTTTTCAATGAACTCTGACCACGCCTGCTCACGCTGGTTATCTTCCGGAGTATCCCACTTGAAAGTACCACGCCGGAAATAGACCGGCAGCAGATTCTCTTCGCTTCGCTGTCCGTTATCGCCTTGTTTCCCGTCTTCACGCATCACAACCAGATTGAATAACCTTATCGTTAGTTCAATCTATTTGTGGGTCTCCCATGTCCATTCATTGAGCTTACGGAATTGATACCCCTTACCTTCCAAATGCGCCACCTCCCTCGCAAAATAACTGTAACGCTTCGGATTCATCGGGTCGTGCGAGAAGAGGATCTGTTTTCCGTTCTTTCGGCACCAGTCCAGCACCGCCTTGTTCAGCTCCCATATTTCAGACTCCGTTAGACCACTGGTCATGCGGTTCCATTCCTCCACCTTGTAGTAGCTTGCCCCCTTGTGGCTGGCAGCCTTCTCGTAGCTCTTGCCGTCCCACTGGTAGTGCCCCAGCATCATGGCCTTGGCCTCGGGATTGCGGAAGGCATCGATAGAGCCTTCATCATTCACTGGATAGAGGCTATTTCAGTCCCTTTCCTTAATCATGGGAGGATGAACCAGGAAACGACACCGGGCGTCTTATCTGCACTAGCCGCCGTTTATGTCGGTACGGAAGTGGGATTTACTTTTCGCATTTTCCCTCAGCTGGCGGAATTTTTGGGCGGCTCGCTGGATGTCTTCCCTCAGGTAGTGCATCTCGTCGGTGCTCATGAGGTCTTGCGGGCTGAGCACCGGGGAATCCCTGTCCACATCCGCGGACTCAGAATGCGATCTTCTATCAGCACCGCCACCACTGACCCTGATGGGATTGTCCAGCAGCAGCACGGGGTGCGCCAGAACCTCCCCTTCGGGATCTAACACATAGCGACCATAGCGTGCCGCCGCGGGGCGGTAGCGCAGATCCTCGATAGCCTCCACGCTGAAGCTCACCTCCAGCTCACCCACCGGGCCCTTGCCCATTTCCTCCAGACCCTCGCGGATGAGCTGCTGCACTTCACCTGTTAGACCACTGCGTTCCGCCGCCTCGATATCCTGCGCAAAGTAGTAGAGGCGACCATGGTATCTGTTAGGACAATCTTTCCCGTCTCCCCAGATCCCTTCCAGAATAACTTCCTGCAGCCCCACCTCGCGGAACAAGTCCAGCACATCCACCTCCAGCTGCTCCAGTCCGCCATAGAGGGCCTCGCGTAGAATCTCCATCCTGTACATCACCTGCCTGTCCTCTTCCTCGGCATGAATGCCTGCGGGCGGGGTATACACCTCCCGCACCCGGGCTGGCGGGTTCTCCTGCTGATAGAGAGCCGGATGCTTGTCGCCCTCACCCTCCGCCACGAGGGTGTAGCGGCGGTAGGCGCCCTCGTAGCGCTTGAAGCACATGTGCTCCAGCGGCAGCTCTTCAAAGATCAGCCGGATCTCCTCCCGCTCTCCCTTGCCCAGCTTCTCCAGCCCCCGGTACACGCACTCCTTGATCGTGTAGGTCAGTCCGGAAAGCTCTGCCCTGCCGATGTCCTCCTGGAAATAATAAAGGCTGACCCGGTAGCTGTCCTGACAGGCCTCGCTCTCATCCAGCACCCCGTGAATGATGATCTCCTGCAGCCCGTCTCCAGAGAAACGTTTCAGCAGCTCCAGCTCCAGCTCCCGCGTGGCCCAGCACAGGTCCATGCGGCGGAACTTCTTCTCGTGCAGAGTATGCTTGCGCAGCCGCACGTTTTCCCAGCCCTCCTTCGGCACGAAGCGCTCTTTCACCCGCGGGTTACCGCTGTTGTCATAGACCCGCACCTCCTGGATATCCTCCTCATCGAAGGCCTGGTGATAGGCATGGAAGTCGCTCTTGTAATCGATGATGTACACTTCCTCCTCCAGCGGCTCACGGCCCACCTTGAATTGAAAGTTCAGCGTCTCCCAGGGGATGCCGCTGCACTCCTCCACTTGCTCGCAGTACAGCAGCTTGAGGTAATCGATCAGTCCGGACTTCAGCGCCTTCCGGCCGTCCCCCGGATAAAACATATAGGTCACTTCCGTGTACCAGGCACCATAGTCCGTACTCTCCTGCGTAGCAAGAGCGTCTTGTCCCCCTTCGGCCGCATAAAGGTCGTGGAGGTAACGGAATGCTCCTCTCAGACCTTCGCGCCATTCGTCAAGGAATTCCGACCACGCTTGCTGACGCTGTTTATCTTCCAGGTTATTCAACCTAAAAGAATCACGCCGGAAATAGACCGGCAGCAGATTCTCTTCGCTTCGCTGCCCGCTCCCATCTTGTTTCCCCTCTTCACGCATCACTACCAGATTGAATAGTCTTATCGTTAGTTCAATCTATTTGTGGGTCTCCCATGTCCATTCATTGAGCTTACGGAACTTTTTATACTTATGCTTTTTATCCAAATGCTTCAATTCCCTCGCATAAGCACTGTAATGCTTCGGATCCATCGGATCGTGCGTGAAGAAGATCTGTTTCCCGTTCGCTACACACCAGTCTATCACCGCCTTGTTCACCTCCCACATGTCCGCCTCTGATAGACCACTGGTCATGCGGTTCCAGTAATAGACTGCTCCCCTCTGGCGGGCAGCCTTCTCGTAGCTCTTACCGCCCCACTGGTAGTGCCCCAGCACCACAGCCTTGGCCTCGGGATTATGGATCACCTGCTTGACGAACTTCTTGAAATGCTTCTGCAGATTCTTGGGTAGCTCACGGTACACCAGCTCCAGATCGTCAACCGCACCACTGTCCTCCTGCTTGGTCTTCGGCTTCTCGGAGTGCGAAGCCCGGGGCGGAGTATGGCGCTCCCTCTCCTTGGCAAAGTCCACTTCCTTGATCCCCGTCGCCTTGTCCAGGTGCGTTTCTAACTCCTTGTCCAGCTTCCCGGCCTTTTTCAGCTTGATCAGGTTCTGCGCAGTCTCCCGCACATGGTTGAAGAACTCGCCAAAGTACTCAATGATCCGGCGCACATGCTTGTACTTGGCAAAGAGCGGGTGAGCCCTCTCCCCCTTGTTAGAAAGATGGGCGCGCGCCAGCTTGGCAAAGGCCATGTCCACATCCTGCTCGGAGATGTTTTCCAGATCTTTGAAAAGCACTTCGCCCGTATCCTTCTGGTAGTTCTTCAGCTGCTCCCTGAAATAATCGTAGCCAAGCCCGTTTTTTGCGATGAACTGCAGGTAACTCTTCGACATCATATCGAACATCTCACCTACATCCCCCCCCTTGTAGAGAGTTTGGATGCACCTTCTCCCGTCCTCCTCCCATTGGAGCGTACCATTTACGTACACGTTGTCGTGTGCCGCCGCATCCTTCGCCCCAGGGATGACAGACATCATCTTCGCTATCGCCTTGTCCATGCTGACGAGCCCCTTCTTCACGGCCTCATCCACGGTGAAATAAGCATCATCTAGCACCACCTTGGTACCGCGATGTCTATCCTCGATGTACTTCCCAATCTCTTCCTTGCGGTTTTTCTGTTCGTCACGATCTCCAAGCGGAATGTCGGAATAATTATCACGTATGAACCCGATCCGGTCGCCCCTCCGCTTCACCTTTCTTAACTCTTCCTCCCTCTCCCGCTGGGCTACCTTTTTCTTCCGCTTGGAAGGCTCTTTTCCGGCCTTCTCCTTGGAGCTATCCGCACTCCCCTTGGATTTGCCAGGTCCGATGGAGAAAGACGGATCATCGCTGATGATTCCCCCATCTCCAGTAGAGCTACTGGCATCCAGGCCACTTCCCTCATTACCTATGAAGTTACTGGATCTGTTAGCATCTAGTCCACCGCCCACATTAGAGTAGCTCCCTAAAAGGGCTTCATAGGTAGCCTGGTCTATTTTTCCTTCTTCTTGGGCTTGTCGGAGGATTGCGCGTCCTTGTTCTGCAAGCTCATTTTGCGCATGATATTTTTCTTGAGATTCTCTATGATCGCGTCGCCCGCTGTCGCGGGAGGAATCTTTTTGAATTTCCTTTCCATATATTTTTGTATACCTTTTATCGTTTAGTTCTTCAATACTCATCTTCTTAATCGCTTGAAGATCACCAAAGTCTCCGTCGTTGGATACAATCGTCATGTATCCTCCATTCTCTACTAGATCATCATAGATCTCGAAAAGCGTTTCCTGGGCACCAAGGTGTGCTTCCACGGCAACATCCAGTGGCACCATCCTTCCCTCTTCCAGATAACGTTCGACAATCCCCTCAAAGGCTTTCGCGAACGACCGGTGGACATAGATAACCTCCACCCTTCTCTTGTTATCCGGGTTATTTGCCTGATCCATTATCCTCTTGAAGCTAGTTGGCTTGGAGAGCGTCTCGCCCAACGCAACATCATCAATCTCAACGACCCCGTCTAACTTGTTAGACATGTTAGACGCGATGGAGAAAGACGGATCATCGCTGATGATTTCTCCATTTCCAATAGATCCACTGGAGCTATTCGCATCCAGTCCGATCCCCTCGTTTCCCGTGAAGTTACTGGATCTATTGGCACCACTGCCTCCATCCATCTTCGGTTCCTTCAAGATCTGAAGGTCGATAGGCACGATGTCTCCGTCCTTCGTCTTGATCAGGTTGCCTGTATGGGCATCGGCTACATCGGCACCTGTCTCTGGGTGCTTCCAGCGGTTGTAGCCCGCCTTTTCATAGCCCTGGGACTCAAACCACTCTGCTACCTCCGCCTCGGTAGGGCTGACGCCCTTCACGTAAGGCTGGGAAATGACAATAGAGGTACCGTCTATATCCAGTATGCCTTCCAGACGGATATTATCACCAAACAAGCGGTTAGCCGCCATCTGGTTCCTCACATAATCTAGCACCACGCCTCTCGCTCCGAAGTTCGGAGGGATGGTGGACTTTATAACACGTTCGCCATTAGGTAAAATATAGACTTCATGCTCGCTGGCACCTTCGAGTTCAGTCCATTCCTTGACATTTGCTACCCAGCTGTCTGGTCGGATGAGGAGCCCTTCTCCTCTCGCCCACGCAAGAAGCGATTCGGTCTCGGAATCGATCCGTTGCGCCGCATTTGCGCCACCTTCTCTTCCAGGGTCATCGACAAACCATCTCTCCAGCCTTTCAAGCGCTGTTCGCGCAGCACTTCCGGAGGTATCGGCATTTTCTTCTTCTCGGGTTCGTTCATGTTTTTCATCATATTCTAGATTTGTCGTTTTACCAATAGAGAATGAGGCGAGCTCAGAATCGCTCACTCCCGCATGGGCATCCGGGTTTAGAGCAGTTGCATCGTGATACAGCTTTAGACCTTTTTCGCGCAGCTCCTGACTCTGAGAAAGTGCATCTATCCCAAAATCATTAGTGTTGCTAATAATGTCGCCAAAGATGTGAGCTTCAATTTCATTGAGCCGCTCAGCCTCTGTGTATGGGTTGAGATGCAGAATATACTCCCAGAGTATTCTTCTTTCTCTATCAGAGGTATAGGTTTCAATAAGCTTGCGAAGATCTTCTGCAATAGCTGAATCCTTCTGTGCAACGTGCGTCCACTCGTGACCAATCAAATAAGCTAGGGAAGTGTTTGCCCTAGAGTTTATAAAGATGGTGTCAGGAAGAGATCGGGTGGTGAAGGCTGTGATTAGTTGTCCTTCTTCTGGCTGGAAGAACCTAATAGACGTTCCCGTAGCTGCTTCGAACTGTCTGAGGGAATCCCGTAAAACCTCCGGATAGACGGAGATTGCTCTTTCTTGTCCAAGGATTTCTTGGACTCGTTGGGGGATGTTGGCTTCTGGCTCATAGCTGTATTCTAATGGTGATTTATTTAAGTGTGAAATGTCAACGCTGAACGACGGAACAGCATTATAGTCAAAGGTTTCCTCGGCGAGAGAGCGCTCATTCGCTTCTACATCCAGGCTGTCTGCACGTTCATCCAGTTGGGAGGCGCGACCTATGGATAATGACACATCCTCACTTTGGAGTAGCTCCTTGACTTTCAGTCGTTCACGGATGACAGTAGATATGTCATCACTGGATAGGGGCGTTGGTTTGTTCAACTCTACCTCTGCCTCTTTTGGCGACACCTTTGTTTCCAGCAACTCGATGTCTTGAATGTTGTAAAGATTCCTTCCATTGTGGCTCTTCTGAACAGTAATCCAGGCCACATACGGGCTGCCGTTGATAGTCACAGGATGGGCCAAATGATGGTTAGTGTACTCCTGTAATCTTTGCTCTTCCTTCCGCTGATCTGGATCTGCGGCCACAAGCCACGTGGCCCCCTTGATCACCTGCTCGATCTCACCTAAGATGGCAATCCTGCGGTGACTTCCAGCATGGTCTTTCGTATGCTTGAATGACTTGTTGTTAGCAAACACCTCGATTCCGGCGTGCTCGTTCTTCACGCCTTTGAGAAGCACTTGCTTGGCCTTTTCGGCGGCTTCACTACGTAGCAGCTTTTTATCACCCCCAGTATCGATTGTTAGATGAATTGACGGAGTCTTAGCAGCGCGCTCTATACGATCTGGAAGTGTCTTCAGGTCCAAGGAGAATGTAGCCGCCCCCTCGGCCTTCGCGTCTAGCTGTTCAGCGCCTTTCCGATCCTGAGTTATTGGCCTCTGGATGTCAGCATGGAGGGGGCCTATATCTCCCTCACGCAGGAACTTGCTTAAGGACTGATCAGTCTTGGACACATGACCAAGTGAAAACGATGAGTCAGAAATATCACCATAGAATGAGGCGTCAGGGGCAACCTCACCAATAACAAGGTCAACAAGACGGATATTCCCCTTTGAATCCTTGACGAAATTGTGCGCAGCTAGATCAGAAACAAGATAGATCTGGTCGTCAAACTCTAGGCGATAGATGAGGCCATCCTGAGGAGTGATATTGAAAGGGAGACGTACTCCTTGCAGCTCTTCCTCAGTGACCGGGGTGAGACCTCTATCCTGAAGTATTACCGGCTGGCCGTCTATGTTAATAACTGAGGAGGGCATACCCCCAAGGAGATTGATAGACCGGGCCTTAAGTTCCCATACTTTGGGATCTGCCGAACGAGTTATTTTGCCGTCTCTGGAGTAGGCAAGTGCGCCGGAAGGTCGGGGTATTTTTAGGACGAGGTCTTGTCCGTATGCGAAGACTTTGGATTCAGTCCCTTCTCCAAGATACGTCGGTAGAGGGCGTCCGCCTGCCTCTGCTCTTGTGGCGAGAACTTGCTCTTCCTGGCTTGTGCGAGTTCCCTGTTGTGCTCCTCGCTCTTGAATGATTTGACGGTGTTTTTCATGAATTTGATTGGTATATAAATTATAAAATGGATTGGAGTCAATGGAGAACGGATTGTCTCCATCCACCATATCAGCCTCAGACTGTCCCTGCTCTGTGGTTCCCTGGATGGCTGCACGGAAGGCGTCGATATCAGCTTCACTGATGACACCGTCACGGATGCCTTTGCGAATCACGGCCACCCTTCTTAGAGCCAGCTCGTAGAACTCCCTCATGGCGTCCACAAAGGCTTTGAACTTGGCACCAGCTCCATTCATGCGGGCGATGGCTGAAAGGTTGCGAGAGATGGCAGCAGCAAGCGAATCAGGCTTACCCTTGCGCGTGCGCAAAACATCAACCTCGAAGAACTCCGCCACAGCTTCATCTAGCATCGTGTCAGTGATCTTACCTTCTGCGGGAAGGAATCGAAGTTCACCCCCCTTGTTCACGCCACGCTCGACATTCTTCCCGGCAAGCGCCTTGTCCAACATCTGGAAGAACTCTTTCACCTCATCCTTTGTGATGCGCCCGGTGGCCAATGCCTCACGATACCATCCGTGGGCATCCTCATGGAACACGGTGAGAATCGAAGCCCCGCCATTGATCTTGTTGATTGTCTTGCGCTGCTTGCCTTCAAACTCCGTGACGCTTTGGCCGAGAACCACACTCGTCATGTCAGAGTTGCCCCTTCCAAGCTTCTCCATGTATTGGAGCTGCTTCATCACCTGAGCCGCATCCTTGGCGTTTTCAAGCATCGCCTCCGCCTCAGTCACAAAGTTGTCCAGCCTCACCTGCACACCTGTTTCACGAGCTTCATTATCGTTCTCAAGCGTGTACTCAGCCCCCTCAATCAGGGAGCTATAGTAGTCGATGCGGTCTTTCGAGAGTTCCCCCTTCAAGTCCACATGGTCCAGCGCCATCTCTAGAGCTTCCTCTCTGGTCTTCACCGTTCCCACCACATCCCCAGTCTCCTTGTCAGTGACCGTGAATCCGTCCTTGTTCACCATGATATTAGGCATCACACGAGCTTTCACGGCATCCTCAAACAATCTGCGTGATTCATTGATCTGGTCCCTTAGCTGCTCGCTGGCTTCCTTGGCTTCTTCGCTGTTCGCGTCCCTGTTATCTGTCAGGATGTCCAGAGCGCCCTCTTCACCCAGCGTACCCTTGGCTTTATTGTATCGGTCGATGTCCGCTTGCTTGGCTCCAAAGGCTTTCAGCTCCAAATCCGTAGCCTTGGCAAAGATCTCGCCACGCTGACTCTTTGAGAGCGCACCAGAAGCGCCCATACTCAACGGAGCCACAGACACCGCAGTCTCTAGGATGGTGTAAGCATAGCCATCAACCACGCCACCGGGGCCACTCCATTGAATATCGGGAAATCTCTCATCATAAGCGTGGGCAAGATCAACCGTAAGCTCGTTGATAAGTTGCTGGGTTAGTTCAATCCCCGTCTCTTGTACCGTACCAAACCCGCCACGAACCGCTAGCTTAGTACCAGCATTGGCAGAGATCTTGCTCATTGCTTGCGTGGTCCACTTGTCCAGGAATGGCAGCTTACCCTTCAAGCCTTTGGCTCCAGCCCTTTCGAGCAATGCCGCCGGGACTGTAGCCAATGCCGCCCATCCCTCAGCAGCAGCGGCTGCTTCCTCCAGGTTCACGCCATTCTCAAACAAGCGCCTAGTAAAATCCTTCTTGGTGTCCTCGTACATGATGCCCGCCATTGCATGGACACCGACATAAGGAACCATCGCCACCGCCGATGTGGATATAACACCAGGCATGGCGTGGGTGCCTCGCTCGATAGCCCCCAGCACGGTCTTGTCTTCCAGATAGAAAGATACCGGATCATATTCGTTTTCGTAGGTGGAACGGATAAGCTCGTAGAAATCATTCTTGGCCACTTCGTTAGCTAACCGCTCCTTAAAGTTTTTCTCATCTTCCAGATGCTTGTCAAAACTCTGATAGACTGTCCCAAGCCGGCTTTGTCGAGGCGGCATCGGAGCTAGATCAGCGTGGATACTAGCGCCTCTATCAAGGTAGTTCATCAATCCGCGCCCGGTTCCCTCCACCCCGCGCCATGACTTGGCAACGTAATCAAGGAATCCATCGCGTTCCTCTTTCGGCAGGTTCTTTGCCAGATAGCCGATATACCTTGCCGCCTTGTCGCGTTCTTCCGCTGACATCTTGGCAAAGTTGAGATTAACCGCAGCCATTGCCCCATCATCCTCATCTCCAGCTTCAAACGCCTTGAAGACATCGCGCACCATATTCCGCCCGAAGGTGCCAAGCTCACTCTGCAACTTGTCATTGAATACCTTGCGTGCTTCCCGATACCTCTTGCCATATTCCTCGCTATCCTCCTGGGCGTCCATCCATGCCTGAGTGCTTTCACTCATCCCCACCCCACCCCTAAGCATGTCATTAAAGGCATTGCTGGTGACATACTGCATGTTGTCCTGCTTCTTCTTGCGGCCAGCATAGTAGGTCTTGAGTTCTCCAAAGAAGGCTTCATCACTACCCTTGCCGCGACCATCAAACAGCCTGTCGGCTACAGCGTCACGATTGATATCGTAAGTAAGTGAGTCCTCTGGCTGGTAATCGTGTTCAACATCCAAGTATTTCCTGATAAGGGTTCGCTGTCTCACCTCCGGCTTAAGCTCCGGCCGGAAGCCGTCAAACTCAAGAACACCCCCCTGAATCAAATCATGGTTTTCTCTCTTCCACTCCATGACGCTCTGCTGAAACTGCTGCTTTGCCTCTTGAGCCTTGCGCATCATGTCCTGTTGAAGGTTGTTAGGCACCTCGCCTAAATCCAATTGCACTTCATCTGTTCTGCTAGTGAGTGCCGTGCCGTCGAGTGTCTGGGTAATTGCCATGGCTTATCGGGATACTACTTTAAGTTTCTCAGGGTTCTTCACTCCCATTTCTTTCATGTACTTGATTACACCTTTAGGCCAATAGCCGTTGGTCCCGTTATAGTCGTTGCCAGCTCCAGGAGGGGCGTAGATGCGTGCAATCTGTCCGATGGTGGTTGCTCCCTTGTATGGGCCGTTAGGGTCTGAAAGAACACGTGCCATCCGTTCAACTGAAGCACTCGCATCAGAGAAGGAAATAGGACCCTTTGAGTTAGAAACGCCCATGGCATTGTTCTTGTTCCTGAAGGCGGAACTAGTTCCGTTGGCGGTTTCCAACCTTGCGATAGCCGCCAGAAACACTGGGTTCACACCATACTTCTGGCCATATTCATCAAAGGAAGCTTGCAAACCTTGCATAGGTTTAGGGAGATCCACGCTAGATGTCTTCTGGAAGCCTTCCCCCTCTGCCTCACGGGAAGGCCTGGAGCTGCCAAAGGTTGCTGTTTCGGTGTAGCTCTCAGCATCCACTCTCAGCTCTTTTACTTTAGATATCACATTCTCCGATTTGGCGTCTGGGTTCATCTCAAGCCAAGCAGCCATTTCAGCACGCATGCGCCCATGTGCAATCAATGCCGCCTCTTGCTGGCGGTCATAGTCCTGGCGGGAAGCAGGATCCTCCTTTTCATAGAAAACCGTATAAAGCCCCCTGCCGCTCATCACGTGCTCAGCTAGACTGTCGTACCACTCACCAGCCGTGCTCTCATTCTCGCGTGAATCCCACAGCTTCTTGAACATGTCCAGCTTGGCGTTCAGCGTGCCACGCTCATCACTTCCCCATATAGCACCAGCATCAATTTTGGCATCCATGATGTTATCGATGTCATCCTCAGAAAAGCCAAATGCCTGGAGATTGTCCTCAGAAAAGAAATGTCCGTTGTTGATGGCTTGGTAAGCTGTCGTCTGGTCCATCTTGATCTTGCCACCCCCACCGAAGCCACCGGTCTTGTAATGCTTGTCGATGAGATCAAAGGCAAAGTCAGACACGCTTTTTATCCGGTCCTCTTCATCTCCAATCATCCCATCCAGCCTATCAGCCAATTGCTTTTTCAAGTGCTTGTTCTGCACCAGCTCAAGCTGTGTCTTGATAGCTACATAGTTATCATCATCACCTAGATTACGTGCATCATAGTCAGCAATCATCGATGACACTTGGCCAATGATACGGCTTTGTTGCTCAGGCGAAGATATGTACTGATTGTACAACTCATTCTGGTATTGCTCCAAAGTCCCCTGAAGCTTGACTAGGTCAGAAGGCCGCATCCTCCCACCGGCCGCTTTCTCAATCTCCTCCGTGCTGCTGATCTTACCCGAATAAATATCATCAATGATCGATGCCCCACACTCCCGGGACTCGGAAGCAATCGCCTTATTGGTCAAATCAAGCAGCCTTTCACGCTCAAGATCGTTCATTTCCCAATCACCCTTTAGCAAGCGTTCCTTCAGTTCCCGCGGATTCTTCTCCTGTGCAAGCTTGATCTCGAAATCTCTTTCCCCTCTATCAATCGCATACAGCACTTCGTCTGCAGCCTGCGGGGCGATTGTACCGTTGTCGCGCATCCTTAGGGCGTTCTCCCGAGCAAGCTCGAAATCGCCGCTGGCCATGTACTTTTCATGCCTGAGCTGACCGTCTCTCTTGGCCAGCTGGATCCCGTACACCGTGGCATCCCTGGCGGTCTTCAGCTGGCTGTCGGTCGAATAGTCCACATACCACCTGTCCCACTTGTCACGAGCCTCAGGCGGAAGCTGGTCGACCCCGAGCTTGGCCACAGCATTATTGATGAACTTTTCCCGCCTCTGCACCCAGGTAGACGGGTCATGGTCTGTCGGCAAGGTATTGTCAAAGTCGCCTAACATCGTTCTCAGATCAGCCTGCTTATTTGCCAGGTCATTGTCATTGCGGATGCGCTGGAGCTGTACCTGGTGCCCGAACGCGGACTCACCAATCTGGGAGATCTGCTCGCCCACCTGGGCTGCAGCCTGATGGACTGCGCCCGCGTTGGCCGGGTTAGTAAGTGGCGTACCGCCCGCCGGGTTGAGTAGTTTGGTTTTGGGTATGATGATCATGTTAGTAAGTCGTTTGCTTGCTGGTTTTCCCAGCGGGCTTCTGGCTGGTGCCGAAGAGGCCGATCTGCTTGCCAGTCGCGTACTGGTTGGCCGCAGAGCCAGCGGTGGAAATAAGCGTGCCTAACAGCGCTGTCTTGCCAGCGTTCTTGGCCAGCTCGCCCTGGTATCTGGAATTGCTGGCCTCCTGAAGCAGGTTGTTCCGGCGGCGGTTTGCCTCCCGGTAGTTATCCAGCACGGAGAGCTCCAGCTCAGAGGCCACGTCATTCATGATAGAGAGTGGCGCGCCGGCATCCAGGGCGGCTCCCTGGCCGGCCAAGCGGGCACGAACTGCCGCCAACTCGCGCTCGTTGTTCTTGCGCTCGCGCTTGGCATTTTCCCGCGCCTCCTGCTCCACGAGTTTCGCATCCTGCTCGAGGATGTGGGCATTGTGCTTGGCCATGCTTTCCTGGGCCTTGCCCGACTGATATTGATTCCACGCGGAGTAGATGCCCCCGGCCGCGGTCATGATTAATGATGCTGTTGCCATGGTTAGATTTCTTTGATCAGATGAGTTGTTTGTTCGTCACCCACGCTGAATCCGTGGGTCTGCATAAAGGTCGTCATGGAGGCCCGGGCGGAGCTGAAGAAGATCCGCGCCCTGCCCTGGCTGCGGGCGATCCCGCACAGAGCCTCGATCAGCTCGTCTAGTGCGCTGCGTGCCTGGCGGCCGCTGATTTCCGGCTTGGTCACCAGCCAGGCGATCCAGGCCACGGGCGTGGAATTATCCAGATACAGCCAGCCAGCGGCCCGCTCCTCGCCCTCCTGCGAGACAATGACCCCGCATGCGGGCAGGCACTCAGGCGGGCAGGGCCAGCCACGCTCCAGCCACCAGCCCCCTACCAGCGCACGGTCACGTTCTGGCTGGTATTCCCTAATCATCCGTGATCAGGAAATGGGGCTGAAGGGAGAGGATATTAAGCGGGTAAGGCTCGGTAATGCGGATAGCACAGCGCGCATCCGTATCGTGCCCGCTGGAAAGGATCACCTGCGCATCCTCCAGCACGCCGATCTCATGGCTGAGCGGGATGTGATCCAGATCCACCCACCTGCGGTGAGCCTGATCCAGCTGGTTCCAGGCGAACTTGCCGCGTGCCACTGGCGCCGCTGAGAAGGTGACTGAGCGCATCATGCGCACATTGACCGCATGGACTTTTTTCAGCCGTCCTTTGGTCGATCCTTCCGCCATATTGAAGTCCAGCGGCAGCGTTTCTAACAAAGACTGATAGGATAAGCCCATCTTCACCTCGCTCGCCGCCTGATCCAGGGTAATGGCTCCGGAGCTCACGGTGAACTCGCCGGCATAGCTGCCATCCGCCACAGCCTGCACGCTGCGCCCCTCCAGGTGGTCCAGCCCGCTGATGGTCAGGGTAGCGGGACCGCTGTAGAGCACAGTGGAATCCGTAAAAAGCATTTCATCCAGCGTACCCTGCTCGATCTGCCTGACCTGCTCTACCTGAAAACGCTCGATGTAGTACTGGCTCCCGCGCTGCACACAGACGTAGACACTCTCTTCTTCTCCGGACTCGTAGGAGACGGCTACGGAGATGAAGTCATCTCCAGCTCCCGTGTCGTGGCTGTGCCAGGCGTAGATATTCTGCGCCTTGTCATAGGTGCAGCCGATCAGCTTGCCCGTGCCCGTGGTGGCCCAGTAGATGGAGTCCCGCTGGCTCTGGTAGGCACAGTCGGTGATCTTACCCAGGGTGACGTGTACCGCCAGCATGGTGAGATCATTCGAGCCGTAGCCGTCCTCCTGCAGCGAGTAGCTGATCTCCCGGATCTTGCGTGCTTCGTTCTCCACAAAGAGCAGACCAGACCCTGTTAGAATAGCCGGCAGACTCTCGGAACCGAAGCTGGAAAACTTCCTCAGGATAAACGAAGAGGGGGTAATCACCCCGCCCTCGGAATTGCTAAAGCCCTGCCATTCGCTGCCTGAGGTGCCGATGAAGAGATTCTGCTTGGAGGCGAGCCACTTGATGGCGGACTGGCGGGAGGCGGACATGATGCGCGAGAAGGACCCGTCATCATTACTGCTGCTCTCAAAGTTGTAGTAGTCCTCCGTAGCGGAGGCCCAGAGGCTGGCCGGCTCACGCACCGTACCGCCGAACCACAGGCGGGACTCATGCCAGCACACCGCCGCCGGATAGCCTTCGTAGTCACTCCAGCTGCCGTGCCTCCAGGTGTCTGTAAGATCAGAAGACAGGATAGAGGAGATCACGGTGCCGTGTGCATTCCGAGCATCAGTCACGGAGGTGATAAGTACACGCCCGCGCACCTCCGGATTGATCGCTTCCAGCGTACCGTGAGGATCATTCGCATTACCGTCAGCAGCTTTTTCAAACTTCATGCGCAGCAGCACCTTTTCGCGAGTTTCGCCCTGATAGGAAACATTGCGGTCTGCCCAAGCCTTGCGTGTAAGAATGGTTTTCCATGTGCTGCCGCTGTCCTGGCTTTCCTGTACCTTGATAGTGCCGCGCCAATTTCCGGTGGTACTGACAAGCCAATCCCCCTGCACAGGGATGCTCTCACTGATACCGGAGGATCGGAATGAGAGGCGCACCTCGTTCTCCTCCAGAGGGTGAGTCACCTCTACCTCACCGCCAACGTGCAAAGACTCAAAAGAATCCAGCGAGCACTGGAGATTCACCGTGTCACCCGGCGCCAGGTCCTCGCGTACCACATCCGTAGTAAGGGTAGCCGTGAGCAGTGCGTTTGCCTCTGCCACCAGTCGCATCAGGCCCGGTGCAGCTACCGTACCGCTATCGCTACCAGCCGCGGTGTAGCTGCCCATAGCCGTCCAAGAGCCTCCACCGTTTTCGGTATACTCCAGCCGCATGGTGCCAGCGGACAAGGAGCTGATATCCAGAGACCAGGCAGAGGTGACAGGTATCGAGGGAGACTCGGCTTCCTCGCCTGAGGCCACTGCCACACTAAGGTTCAAGCTGGAACTCAGCTGCTCCGTGCTTGAGCTGATAGGCGTGACACCGAGCTGATTGCCATATTGGAATGTTTTGAACGGCGGGTAATCGAAAGCCATTTCCCCGAGGGTCCAGGAGGTGGGCCCGAAGTGACTGAGCTGACGCGGGGCGTATGCACGGTGCGCTATAAACATCACGTCATTGATCTGCTCCGTCTGTAGCTCAAAGATCTCGTCCCCGCTCCAGGGGGTACTGAGCTCCACGCTGCCCACACGCTGGCCATCCTGATAGACGCGCATCTTATAGTCACTGAATGCCAGTATGTAGCCCTGCTGGGTAGTCGGCTGGAAGGTGATCAGCCGGCACTTGCCCAGCGCCTCCTCCACCAGCGTGGTGCCCATCCTCCGCCTCACCCCGCCATAGGGGGTGCAGATGAAATTCCGAATGATGCGCGCGCCCGAGCGGTACTTGTCCAGATCGATACGCGAGTCCAGCCAGGGAGCCATTTCCCCTGAGTTGAATGATGCCTGATTACCCTTGATTACTGCCATGTTTGTCTCTCCTTACTTCTCTCATCAGCGCCGATACGCGCTTGCGATCGCGGTGTACGTGGAAACACACCGCCTCTGCTCCTCTCACCTGCTCCACCCCGCTCTGCCCGATGATGAAGAAGGACAGGGAGCTGCCCCCCTGATTGTCATTTCTGTTAGCCCCACGCACGAGCCAGCGGCTGCCGCAGAGACGCTTGCTCGCCATGCCTATCATGATGTCCTCCGGCCCTAGCGGGAACTGGTAGTACTCGCCCACCTCCGCCGCCAGAGCCGGGAGCAGACTCACCCGCAGCGCGTAGACCGCCCCGTACCAAGCGCGCCTGCGCGGGCCGGAGCTCTGGAACCCGACCGCATCCACGGCCCCGCTGAGCAGGGGGTCTAGCCACTCCCTACCTAACAGCAGCGTGTCACTGTCCACCTTAACCACGCATTCACCGGGAACATCCGCCAGATACTGCATTTGCGTGAGCGCCCAGTCGCAGCCGTTGAGATTGCCATTGCGGGCGGTGCTGCTCTGCTTCACCCGCACCCCCATAGTCTCCAGCTCAGTCACCTGATCGCCAGTGAAGGGATTGGTCGAGTCACTCACTACATGCAGTGTAGCTTCTGGAAAGGTACTGGCTGCACACCTAACAGATTCTACAAGAAATTCGAAATGCGGCCGATAACTGAACCACACGATAGATAGCTTCGTCATTCGCTTAGGCTGGGCCTGTGGTTATATCGAGTTCGACCACGAGATCACCTTCGGTAGTCACGAGCCCATCTACCCAGTTCACTGTAGCCACAGGGCTTCCATCCCGGTTGAAGGTGATGGACCCGGTTCCTCCGTTCGCGGCGTTATAGGCCACGATGATAGGATTCACACTTTCTTCATCGACTACGGCATCTTCACCTGGATCGCCTTGCGGCCCCTGAGGACCCATCGGGCCTGCCGGACCCGTGGCTCCGGTAAACCCCTGTGGCCCCATCGGACCCTCTTCCCCCTGGATGCCCTGAACCCCCTGCGGTCCCTGCGGGCCAGCCGGCCCGGTCTCTCCCTGGATTCCTTGAATGCCCTGCGGCCCCTCAGGCCCCGGCTCGCCCTGTGGCCCCGCAGGACCGACCGCCAATTCCGGGTCAGGGTCTTGAAAATAACATGGATCGTCTTCTGCCATTGTCTTAGTCGATTATCTGGTTTTGTTGGATGTAGAGAGACTCACGCAGCCTCTCTAGGGTCGGGTTGTTTTCATTGGAACGGTCGTCCTGGGAATCCGCCGTGATGGCATCTGGCAGGACGGTGCGCAGGTATTCCTGCTGCAGCTCCATGCCGAGCCTGCGACTGCCCGTGATGCCGGGAGCTATCTTGGCCGCCAGCAAGGTAGCCACACATTCCACGAAGCCCACGTCCCAGAGGTTCGGGTCACAGGCGTCCTCAATGTATTCCTCATAGAGATGCTCATACTCGGAGTGCACCACCTGCCCGGCTATATTGAAGCGCTCCGCCTTCGCCCCCCGCTCCTCGTCCGCCCACATGCGGATGTGGCGGATCCACTTGGCCGGCAGGTCATGGGCGTAGGGATACTTCACCGCATGGCTGTCGTTGTTAGGAAGCAGCTGGGCAAAGCGCGTGGCGAAATTCCAGTTGTGCGCCCTGAGCACCTGGCGGCGGGCAAGCGGGAGTGCCATGCGGCACAGGCGCGCCTGCTCGCTATTGTCATAGATATAGTTGATCGAGTACTGCCCCAGCTTCGCCAGCGCCAGGTTGCAGATTTCTTCAATAGTCGGGTGATTGGCCATACTTGCTTAGTCGTGTTTTTGATGGCGCAGTGAATAGGCGGAGGTGGACTTCAGCAGCTCCTTCTTCGGGCAGTCCTTTGCCGGACATTTTTCCCCCGCCAGACCTAACAGAGCCTCCAGCCGCGCCGTGCGCTGGATGTGGCCGATCTGGGTTTCCTTTGCCTGCTCCAGCTCGTGGCGCAGCTCCTTGCGGTCGGCATCGCATTCCTTAATGTGTTTCTCCGTGCGGGCGATGTCCCGCTTGAACATCCAGATCAAGCCAGCCACCACCGAGCCAAAGGCGGAGATCACCACCGGGTCACTGAGTGTCATTTCCCGCCTCCCTCCTGTATCCCAGCACCCGGCTTCGCGGATACTTGGCGATCGAGACGCGGTTTGCCTGGTTGCCGCCCAGACAGTAAATGTGCTCGCTGCCTGCCTCACCCCAGTAAAGACCCACATGCCCCTGCCAGCCCTGGCGTGAGCCGCGCCAGAAGACGACGATGTCTCCCTTGCGCGGCTTCTCCACCGGCTCTCCCCACTGCAGGAACGAGCGCGCCGCCGCGCTGCCCGTGCCGCGAATGCCGGACTTCGCCAGCATGGTATTGATAAAAATGGCACACCAGGCCAGCTCGCCATCGTCCTTTGCCCAGGAGAAAAAGGAACGGATCCAGCCCAGGATCGTCCGGTTGCTCTCCGCACCAGGCACCTCACTCAGCCCCAGGTATTCCTGCGCTCGCTCGGCGTAGGCAGGAACCTTTGTTAGACCTGCGGCATCCAGATGCTGCTGGCAGGCATCCGCCAGCGCGGCACGGGTGCGCACACCCTCTATGCCATCGAGCGGCCCCGGATCAAAGCCATGCTCGCGTAGCGCGTACTGCTGCAAGTAAACGGCAAGCTCCGCGCGGGTATCGATTGTCTTCGGTATCTTCATCGCTCCTCCTACTTGTCCGCCTCTACCGGCGTGTACGTCCCGCCAATCTTCGCCTCGCCGCCCGTCTGCGGGATCGGCAGGCTGAAATCGAAACCGATGGACAAGCCATTCGGCGTACAAGAACTCAGCCCCATCCAGGCCACCGCCATCATCATGATTCTCATCATCTTCTTCCCTCCTTTTCTCGATTACTGAGCCCCGACAGTCTCGGAGCTCTTGTTGTTATCCCGTGCACTTGCACCGAGGAAGAACACCGCCGCGATCACGACGACCTTCCCCACCAGCGGCAGCCACTCGGGCTCCGTCTGTGTCTGCAGGAACTCACCGAGTGCTACGGCGGCCCCTGATACTGTTGTCTTCCAGCTTTTCATTCCTCTACTTCTGTTCGTTTCTTCCCACTTCAAAAAAAATCACACACACGCCTCACCGCGCCACTACACCTCAGGGTCCAGCGTCACCGTACCATCGGGATGGATCGTGTAGGCAGGCAGTGCCGCTACCTTGGCCAGCAGCCTGTCCAGCTCCGGCTGGAGCGGTGTGCCGCCCATGAAGCCAGCCAGGAAGGTCACGTACTTCGAGGACAGGTCAAACATCTCCGCCGCATCCGTGCCCAGCTCCACCAGCGTGGCCGCCACATCCGGCGAGCCCCACAGGGTATCAAAGTTTTCCTCCCAGTATGCCACCAGCACCTTGGCCGTCTGCGGCATGGATTCCCTCAGCCTCGCCGCACGTTTTTCGGCGGGAGTCGGCGGGGTCGTCGTCGTTGTTTCTAATACACTCATCTCGTTATTCTCTCGTTTTGTTAGGAATGCATGCGCTGCCACTGCGCGTCATCCACCCGGTATAGTTTCTTGATAAAGTCCACCTGCTCGGCAGATGGCCTGAGCTTGTCCTCGCTGGCATTCACCCGGGGCAGCTCCAGCCCGGTAAGCTTTTCAAATTCCTCCACACCCTCAGGCGTGAGTGGCAGCAGGCGCGTATCCTCATGAACTCCCATCAGCTGCGGCCGCAAATGAATGTCCGTGCTGAATGGATCCTCTCGGCTGATGTACACCAGGAAGCGGTTGAAGCTCATCCCCCGCGGGATCACCCCCAGCGGCACCTTCCGGTAAAAGCTGTAAGCAGACACCACACGCGCCACCGGATCACGGAAGAGCGCCACCCGCTGCACCTCATCGGCCACCGGAGCCTTCAGCAGCAGATCCGCCGCATGCAGCAGGCGCATGCCATGCTCGAACTCCGCACTACTGTTAGACCCTAGTAGCCCACGCACCTGCTCCGCTTTCACCGCATCCCTCTTGGCCAGCAGCGCCAGCTTCAGGCTGGTGCAGGCCACCTTCGGCGTGGACTTCGCGTACCAGCCGGAGGGCGTCTGGTGGTAGGTATAGAGGTACTCAGCATTCATGCACTGGAATTCCTCCCACTCCAGCCGCTCCCAATATCCCAGCCCCAGTCTCGGGCGTATCTCTCTCGTATCCATGCTCATGACAATTGAAAGGACTGATGGGTTAGTGTGATCGCCTGATCGATGTTCTGGTGCAGATTCCCGATGGTCGTGTCATTGCCCGTCTGAAAGGCGATCGGCGTATTCAGCGCGTAGAAGCCCGCCTGGCGGGACAGCCACAGGTCCTGCCCCAGCCCCGCCAGATGGAAGTCATCCGGAGCCTCCAGCACCTCTTCATAGGACGGCACCCACAGCTGGAAAAGATCCTGGCAGCGACCGATGTGATACACCATCGCGTGCGTGGTCGTCATGTTCCTCACCCGACTGGTATAGCCGCCCACCTGCTGCTGATAGAAACGAAAGCCCGGTACCCATTGGTCAAAGCGGCAGCCTCCCAGATTCAGGCAGCGCCACTCCGGATCATGCGCATTCAGCTCCAGGATCGCTCCCTCGATCACCGCATCGCAATCCATCTGACTGGCAAACACACAATCATCCTCCAGCACCACCGCGTACTCGTGCCCCAGCTCATGCAGGTTCTCGATCGCCCGGCGGTGCGCCGCAAAGCAGCCCACATTCCCCAGCTCGGTAGCCTGCTGCGGTCTGTCCGGAAACTGCTCCGCCAGCCGCGGGTAGCAGGTGATCATCAGCCGCTCCAGATAGCCCAGCCGCTCCGCCTGCTCAAAGGCCGCACGCAGACGTGACGACCCCTGAGTCGTTATCAAATTATACCTCAGCATCCTTACACCAGATTCCCGAGTGGCAATGAACCCACTCCATCCTTCTCGATAGAAACCGCCGTACCATTCACCACTAGCCTCACCAGGCCGTTGCCCCCGCCATCGCGGAAGGCCAGCTGCGTGTGCGTACCACTGTAGCCAAAGACTCCCAGCGCCGGTGTACCATCGCCTCCTCCGGAAAAGCTGTTGCCTATCACGATGGAGGCCGTGCTCGTCCCCAAATCGCGGTTGCTGCTGATGCAGACATCATAGCTATGGTGCGTGCGCGTGTTAGAGCCGATCGCCACACCTTGCGTGTCATTGGAGTAGGAACGGTAGCCGATCACCGTGGCACTTACACCACTCGCTAAAGTCTCCATCCCTACGGCCGTGCCACCATTTCCAGAGTAAGAATTAAATCCCGTGGAAACACAACCCGTACCACCAAAGCTACCGTAGCCGACCGCTACCGTTCCAAAGCCCTGGCTCAAGGCGTTACAGCCCATCGCCACACCACCTGCCTGACTGGCGTAGGCACGACTACCAGCGGCCAGAGTTTCAGCGTTTTGAGCGTGGGCTCCATAGCCCAGCGCAGTGGCACTCCTCCCACCGACCCCAGAGCTGTCACCCACCGCCATACTATGAAAGTTCCCAAAGCGCGCATCCACATCAGCACCGATGAAAACCCCATTATCGCCACTGATCGGCTCGCTCACGTCACGGCCGACCACCACCATCTTGCCCTTGGCTCGGCTGGCTCGCCCGATCGCCACACCGGCCGGAGTCAAACCACTCGTCATCGCCCCGTAGCCAACCGCCACACTATTCAGGCTCTGCGCATTCGACCAATAGCCGATGGCTATATTCCGCATGTTAGTCGCCTGGGACTGGTAGCCTACCGCCACACACCCTCGCGCCTGACCTACGCTACCCGTACCGATCGCTACCGATCCAAAGGCATTGGAGGTCACCTTCGTCCGGCTACCAATCGCCACCGAGTCCCTGCCACTCACGTAGGCATTGATCGTATTCGCCTGATCCGGGAAAATCCCCACGGACTTCTCCGAGGTCTGGATCCCTGGCTCAGCCACGATCAGCCCGCCCTGCTCCTGCCGGGCATAAAAGAAATTCCGCGCCGAGAGCACCCAACCCTCGCTCGCTGAGTAGAACTCGCACATCAGCGCATCGTCCTCCTTCAGCACATTCTCCAGCACGCCCGTCGCGCCCCTCGTCGTGAGAGTGCCCGGCCCGCGCACCGCTATCTTGTCTCCTCGCTGCGGGGTCCCGGTACTCACCTGAGACAAGTCATAGCGGTAGCCCGCCAGACTCACCACCCGGTTTTGATGGCCCTCCACAGAGCCTACCAGGATATCTTCACTCAGCGCGATCTGGTCCGTCCAGTCGATCGCGCCACCCGTCTGCCCGAGGTCTCCATCATTGTCCCATGCCTTGATGATCTTACCCATGTCTTTAAAAAAATTGGTTTGGGGGAATTGTTTGTTAGAAAAATATAAAATTGGGAGGGAGCACGCAGCCCCCTCCCGGGCCCTTATGCTAACGCGATGTAAGGGATGTAGAACGACACCTTGCCTGAGGCAGGTACCGTCGCCTTGATCTGGAAGACGATCCAGGTGGACTCCTCCAGTTCCGGCTCATGCGCCGCAGGCACCGTGGCAGACCCCACCGGGTTCGCCGCGCCCATCGTCGCCTTGCTGGTGAACGTGCCCTCGGCATCCACCAGGCCGATCTCTCCATTGAAACCGGCGGCATCCGTATCCGCCAGGATCTCGATATTGTGCCACTCGATCTGGGCACCCGCCTTCAGGCGGATCACGCCGATCATCTGGTCCGCCACCTCAGAGCCATCGATGGTATAGTCCACCTTGACCTTCAGCTGGGTACGCGGATCACGCGGGATAAGCGCTGCGGAATTGTGGAAAGCATCATGCTGCTGCTTGCCTTTGTCGGTGAAGAAATTCACCACATCATCTATCTTTGCCATAATCTCTCTATCTCCTTTCTTCGTTGAGTTCTAGAACCTGTTAGGCAGTCACGAGACACGGCAGCTTCCACACGCCCTTCTCCTCCAGGCGTGTCGCACCCGCGGCGAACTTCGCACGGATCTGGATCGCCTCGCTCAAGTCATCACGCACGCTCATCTTCACCGAGTAGTTGTTACGCGGGCAGTAGCACACGCGGGACTTCACCCAGGCAACACAGTCCGTCACCAGATCACTGGAGACCGTACGCTGCGGCAGCTGCTCGGTACGCAGGATCTGCACCCCGAGGAAGCTATCGATATCCCCGTTGCGCACCGCCTCCACAGCCGTCACGTACTCCTTGTGGTGCACGTAGACATCCTGATAGAGATCCTCGATCCCCGCCGCATTCGTGGCCAGCACGAGTCGGTCGGAGCCATTCTTGATCCCCTTGCCAAAGGCCTCGTTCTCCATCGCCAGGCGGCGGAGACGCGCAAACTTGTCAAAGCTCAAGCCAATGTTAGAGGTGGTTCCATCATAGTGGAAATCCAGCGGGATCGTCTGCTCCGTAGGGAGCTCAATCGCTGTCACGCCCTGCTCGCCCTCGTAGTTCGTCCCCAGCACACCATCGATGATGATCTCCTCGGACTTACGCTCGTAGGCAGACTGCAGCTCCTTCATCGTCTCAGGAACCGGCAAGGTCTGGTTGTTCAGCTTGATCTCGTCGAACTCGTCAAAGCCAATCGCCTTGTGGAATTCCTTCGCATACACGGCGCGCTTCGCCATATCCATTTCATCCAGCTCGGTCTTCTCCATTCGGCCTGTCTTCTCGACAAACTCCGTCGGCTGGATCTGATCGATGAGCTTTACTTTGCCGCTCATCGGAACGATGGTCACACCCTCCTTCAGACGGTTATGCGTCTGCTGTAGAAGGCTGTTCCACATCGTTGGTAACTGTGGCTGGTAATGCTGCACCAGCTCTGTCGCAGTTGAAAATGTGAACATTTTTTCTGAATCGGTTTGGTTGAATTCTTGCTCACTTCCGATCCCCTGATCAGAAGCTATTCAAAACAGCTTTCCGATTGTCTGCCATGTTCCATCGGCAGGTCGTAGCCTAACGGGACACCCCGCTGGTCGTCACTAAATCCCTCGCAGGTCCAGCCAAGTGCCGGATTGTCTGCCTCCCTCAGTCGACATCCCTATCATCCCCCAAATCACCTCCCACAGTCAACCTAAAAAACACAACCTCCACACCCATCTAACAACGTATAAACACCTACCTATATAGCCTCCCACCTCCCCCCCCACACCAAAAACCACACCTCCTCCACCAGACAACCACCCAGCGTGTCACATCTTAAGCTTTACGTCTCAAGCCCACAAAACACACCCCATCTAGCCAGGCTCCATCAAGCAGGGCTTCATCCCCCCCATTCGTGAGATTCGTTCCATTCGTGGTAAAAAAGCTCCATCTACCCCAGCGAACCCCAACGGGGTTCCGGCTCCCAGCCCGGGGTTGCGATCCACAAGATCGCTACCCTAGGACCCCCACACAAAAAAACACGACCCCAACGGGGTCGCGCAAAAACTTCATCAAACAGGGCTTCATTCCCCCCATTCGTGAGATTCGTACGATTCGTGGTAAAAACGCTCCATCTACCCCGGCGAACCCCAACGGGGTTCCGGCTCCCAGCCCGGGGTTGCGATCCACAAGATCGCTACCCCGGGAAACACACACATAATAAAAGACACGACCCCAACGGGGTCGCGCAAAAGCTTCACCTAGCAGGGTTCCATCCTCCCCATTCGTGAGATTCGTTTCATTCGTGGTAAAAAACCCTCATCTAGCAGGGTTTAATCATCCCCGCTTTCTGTCCCATCCGTCTATTCCGTAGTTAAACCCGCTCCATCTAGCCAGCAATCTAACCCAATCTGCGTAATCTGTGGCTAAAAATGCTTCATCAGTCAGGGTATCAGTCATCAGTAATTCCCCGCGGGGCCAGGTTCCATCAAGCAGACCTTTATCCTCTATCCTTTTTCCTGATCACTCCCCGCAGGGACCTCATTCAGGCCCAATGACTAGTGCCCCTTGACCGATGACGAGGCCGCAGGCCTCCTATCACTCCCCGCAGGGGCTTCCATCTGCCTCATTGATGTAGTCTGTGGCTATGCCTGCTTTCTTCAGCTTCTTTTCCAGCCACGTGGCTAACTGCTGTGCCACGCTTTCGAGTTGTGCAATATGTTCTCCCTTGAAGAAGAGATAAGTATGAAAATCTCCCAGGCATAATTCGATTTTCAGATGAACCACTTCTTCCTCCCCGAGATCCATGTAGGTAATAAAAAGATCATTATACTCTCCAGCGAACTCCTTACTCCACACACAATTATTTCCCTTTTTTTCTTCAGACGCCAGAAACTGTAATATCGAGAGTACCTGCACCCAATTATCCATAGGCAAAATTAATGTCGTACCAGGCTCGAAAATGATGTGAATTCGTGGAACCGAGTCATGCTCATAAATACTAATAAAAACATCGCCCTCTTTAGCGTTCCGCTTCAATTTTTTTAGAGATTTACTGCTCATACACGTTGCCTTCTACACTCACGTTTCTTCCCCTCAAAGAAGAGGCCATTCCCAGGCAAAAGACAAGCCACTTCCCCCCACCTTCTGTCCCTTCCGCCTATTCCGTGGTTAAACCCGCTCCATCATGCCAGCAATCTAACCCAATCTGCGTAATCTGTGGCCAAACACGTTTCAGCTAGTCAGGTTTCATCAAGCAGGGCTGTATACTTTCTACTTGATACTGATCACTCCCCGCAGGGGCCCCAAGCAGGCCTTTATCCTCTATCCTTTTTCCTGATCACTCCCCGCAGGGACCTCATTCAGGCCCAATGACTAGTGACCCTTGACCAATGACGAGGCCACAGACCTCCTATCAGTAATACCCCGCAGGGGCCACCCCGGAGGGGTGACAGAGGGTAGCGCGGCGGTAAGCTTGCCACGGCAAGCGCCACCCCGGGAACCTCCCCCCAAAAAAAACAACCACCCCGGAGGGGTGGCAGAACACGCTTCAGCTAGTCAGGCTCCATCAAGTAGGAATCAGTCATCAGTAATCACCAATCAGTAATGCCCCGTAGGGGCCAGGTTCCATCCACCCCCATTCGTTCCATTCGTGGTAAAAAATTCCTCCATCTAGCAGGGCTCCATCATGCCAGCAATCTAACCCAATCTGCGTAATCTGTGGCTAAACACGTTTCAGCTAGTCAGGTTTCATCAAGCAGGGCTGTATACTTTCTACTTGATACTGATCACTCCCCGCAGGGGCCCCAAGCAGGCCTTTATCCTCTATCCTTATTCCTGATCACTCCCACCCCCTCCTCACTCAGATGCATCTCCGCTCTCCCCAGCAGAGAACTCACGCTGCGCTTCAGCAACGAACCATCCACCTTCTTCAGGCAATACCCGGCAACTCCCCGCAGCTCAGCCGGATAAAGAATCTGGCTCTGAAACTCCAACGCACCATCATAAAAATCGCAGCTCAGATCACAGCCCAGTACCGACTGCAGCGCCGGAATCACCTGCTCACACAGAAAGTCATCCACCAGCAGGTGATACTCATTCATCTCCCCGTCCACCAAAGCAAAGCAATGATCCACCCCGATCCCCAGCGAAGGTGACACATACTCGATCACCACCCGGACATCCGCCAACGCCAGCGACCAAAGCTCCTCCCCCTCACGCACACAACAAACCCTCTCCCCCTCACAACGATATGTCAGCTCACTCTCCATAGATCAAATAACCCCTAACACCCCCACAACCACATCACAAGCCCGCTGATCCCTCAGTCCAGCAACCTGCGGCCAATTCGCGTCACCTAGCCAGCATTCGTAAGATTCGTACGATTCGTGGTACAAAACGTTCCATCTACCCCGGCGAACCCCAACGGGGTTCCGGCTCCCAGCCCGGGGTTGCGCGCCGTAGGATCGCTACCCCGGGAAACCCACACATAAAAAACACGACCCCAACGGGGTCGCGCAAAAGCTCCATCAAGCAGGATTCAGTCAGCAGTAATCACCAATCAGTAATGCCCCGTAGGGGCCAGGTTCCATCAAGCCAGCAATCTAACCCAATCTGCATAATCTGTGGCTAGAAATGCTTCATCAAGCAAGCCCAATGACTCCTGACCATTGGCTAATGACTAGCCCGCAGGGCTTCCAAAAACTCCCGCGCCTGTACTTCCCTCTCCTCCTCGCTCACTTCATTCATCTCCCATTTCATCTCCAGCAGCCGCATCCGATTCGGCAGGTCGCCCCAGTGATATTGCGGGAAACCCCGCCACTATATAAACGAAAACTGAGCGCAATCTCCCACGCTGACTCCTCATGCGCGCAAGTCCCGTCCCCGACCATCTCGGACACCGCCGTAGCCTCCTCCTCCCGCTGAATCGTTACCCCGCAGAGCCGGTACTCATTCACCAGCATGCCATCCTCCAGGCACACGTACACCCTCCTCTCATAACCCAGGACCACCAGCAACAGCAGTCCACCCACCAGCAGCAGAATCTTGGTCTTCGTCATCTTCAGGCCCCAGCGCTTATGACACCAGCCCCATACGGTGATGAGGACATCGACACACAGCGCCAAGAGACAACTATAGATCACGACAACGACCAGAAGATGGCGCCAGGATGCCAGCCAATCCACCTTACAAGCTCCAGTCTGCTGATTCACACAGATAAAGTGCGTCGGCCCCGTATCGAGACCTATCGCCACCATGCCCACCAGGGCATAAAGCAAGATTCTTACAAAGACATTTATCCTCATCACATCACACACCCAATCCCCCACGAACACGCCGGGAGATCACGATCTCACTAATCGTACCAGAGGACATCTGCCTTAGTCACGAAATACGTTTTCAAAAAATGCATGCAAATCATCCAATCCTCTTTCTGGGCCATCACCAGAGACTGCACATCGGCGATCAGCTTTGGATCCTCATGGCGTTCATTTTCAAATGACACATCGATGAAACGACCATCCACGACTTGCTCATAGATGGCATAATCTCCCGTATCCTCATCATAGTCGTACCAGGAGAGATCATTCTTTTGTAGAACATCTCTCAGGGCATCGATCACTCCATCGAACTCCTCCCCAAATTCATTCGAGAGATAATCATCCGGCTTATTATAGTCCCTTTCATTGAACCATCTCTGATACGTTTCTGTATCACATTCTGTATATTTCATCTCTTACCTATACATCCTATTCTACCAATCTGTCTGCCCATTTCTGACCAATTCGTTCCATCCACCCCCATTCGTGAAATTCGTTCCATTCGTGGCAAAAAACGCTCCATCTAGCAGGGTTTCATCTAGCCAAAAATCTAACCCAATCTGCGTAATCTGTGGCTAAAACTGTTTCATCAAGCAGGACTGTATACTTTCTACTTGATACCGATCACTCCCCGCAGGGGCTCCAATCAGTCATCAGTAATCACCAATCAGTAATGCCCCGCAGGGGCCAGGTTCCATCAAGCAGGCCTTTTTCCTCTATCCTTTTTCCTTATCACTCCCGCAGGGGCTCCTCACTCCTTTTTCCTTCCCACTCCGCATAGAAAAAGCACGAGCGCACCCACCAGCAAAAGCAAGCCTCCAGCTACATACATCCAGGCTGGGCGTCCTTTGTCGGGCTTCATCGCCAGATCCTGGCTGCCGTCAGGATGAGCCCGCCCACTAGCAGGAGCTGCCACACTGTCCGGTCCGAAATCATCCCCCGCCTCCATGTCCACATGCTCAAAGCCCGCAGGCGGCGGGATCGGCCCCCGATACAGCTGCTTCTCCTGATGGCTGCGCAGCTTCCTCCAGGAGAACTCCCACTTCAGCTGCAGTGGCATAGTCTGGCTCCGGTGATACTCCAGCCAACAGCGCGAGATGAAATGCTCTCGACCCCCCTGATAGAAAAGACTGAACACCGCCTCCCTTCCCTCCAGCTCTGCTCCCGAAACGTGCGCACCATGCACCCTGTCCAGATGGTTCTGAAGATCCTCCTCCTTGAAAGTCCCCAGACTCTGGTAACCTAGGGCAAGCTCACGCGCCTCCGCCAAAGTCAGCTGTGACGAGATCAGCTCTATCCTCTCCAGCTTCCCACCGCTGTACACATTCGCATGCAGCAGCTCCACTGGCACCGCGATCTCACGTCCATCCACCACGCCGGCTATCTCCAGCCGCACATGCTTCGCCTCCAGCAGGTTCGTCTCTAACGACGGGGACCGGTAGACCCTCATGCCTGACTCGAACAGGCAGCGATAGTCACCCTCGTCATCCAGCTTCAGAGAATGGCTCTTCCACTCCGCCGACCGGCCTACCTCTGCCCCGCCATATCCACACAGCAGCAGCGACAGCACCAATGTAAACAACAGATCCTTCATGGCAGCTTGATACTTCATTTTACTCACTAGGAATGCTCCATCGGAGCAGCTACCACCTCCCACTCGCTATTCCCTGCCTTCTTATAAATCACCATCCTCTTGCTCTGGGCGTCACCATTCTCAGTCACGACCAAAACATGGGTGGCCTCCCCATCCACAAAAACCGAAATCGTCCGCTTCTGCATTTTAAAGGGGTTCACTTTATCACTCCAATGAATCGATCCATCCGTTATCAGACTCTTATCCGCATAAAACACGCCCATCTCACTCTTCAGAAAGCCAGGATCCACTCCAGCAGCTATCTCTACATCCGTATTATTCGAGATATAGATGACCTTGGCTATGACCGCCATCACAACCACGGCACACACGATCACTATGCATCGTTTCACCTTCACTACATCACAGCACAGAGCATTTCCTCTCTAAAGGCAAGCCACTTCCCCCCCACCTTCTGTCCCCTCCGCCTATTCCGTGGTGCCCCCCGCTCCATCAAGCAGGGCTCCATCTTGCCAGTAATCTAACCCAATCTGAGAAATCTGTGGCTAAACACGTTTCAGCTAGTCAGGTTTCATCAAGCAGGGCTGTATACTTTCTACTTGATACTGATCACTCCCCGCAGGGGCCCCAAGCAGGCCTTTATCCTCTACCCTTTTTCCTGATCACTCCCCGCAGGGACCTCATACAGGCCCAATGACTAGTGACCCTTGACCAATGACGAGGCCACAGGCCTCCTATCAATAATGCCCCACAGGGGCCACCCCGGAGGGGTGACAGAGGGTAGCGCGGCGGTAAGCTTGCCCCGGCAAGCGCCACCCCGGGAACCTCACCCAAAAAACAAAAACCACCCCGGAGGGGTGGAAGAACAGGCTCCATCACGCAGGCCTAAAATCAACAAGCATCAAACTCAATCAGCCCTATTCAACTGCTCTATGAACAGTGCATCTAAGTTATGATCTAGACAAAACATGGGTGATGTATCATGTGGCTTTCTTGCCGATACTATAAAAATTCTCGTCTCAATGTGTCTTTCACTAATGGCTAACCTTCCCTAGTAGCCAAATCACAAACATCCCAATAATCACACTAAGCGGAACACCAATAATACTAGATATAAGCATCGGGAATTCAAGAATGCTTCTAAGCAAGACAATTACTATTGCTGTTAGAATTACAAATCCAAATGCTATTACGGTAGAAGAAACATCCATGATATTCTATTATAAGGTCAAAACATCTCCCCACCATTTTACACCAGCAACATTCACCCTGCTAGACTTAACTTTTTCGCTTTCTCACGATTACCCTCATGTAAAGCGCATACACGGGAAGAGCCACGACCAGCAGCCAGGCCAGCCCCTGCAGCAGCAGGCACCCCAGCGCGAGCCCCATGGAAACCAGGCTGGCGTGATCCACCAGGCCAGCATGCCCACAGGCGATGAACAAGCGATCAGGCACATCCAGCAACAACACCACCACTGCCGCAAACCAGACCACAATCATTGCTCTGCTTCTATACATCGGTCATTCTGATGCAAACGATTCACTTGTTACGAGACGCTCTATGATTTTGTAGGCCAACACGGAGTAGATATCCTCTGGCGGTGTATCATCCCCTGCGTATTGGATCGTCATTGCGAAATAATTGGCTCCATAATCCCTATTAGCATCAGACACCCCCTGATTCACATGCCGAATCAACTCATCCTGATTGATAACGCTCTGGCCATCATTGCGCAGATCAACGGCAGTTTGCACACAGTCTTCCCCATCATCCCCAAACTCCAAGCCAAGTAGATTGTGAGTAGGCCCAGTGATTCTAACCACTCGGTAAGCATTATCTATGAACGTATATCTCATCGTGATGATTGTTTCTGGTTATGCATACACTATTAAAAGACAGGCAACGCGGACCTCCTAAAGCATCCACACCACCCTACCGCTTAGGTTGGACCGCTCTACGCTTGATGAAAAATTTCACCACATCGAGAGCCACCAACAACAGCAAGAGCGATAACAGACAGTAGTATTCGAAATTATACGCCAGCATCACAAGCATGGAATCCGACGACATCCACGGATGCAGACTCACCACCCCAATGACCAAAACGGTATACACAAACTTGTTCATACGCTGCAGTCACCAGTCATAGCCACCTAAGCCAGCAATGCACAGACAAAACCAGGGCGACAGGCAGACTTCTCTACCCTTTATCCTGATCACTCCCCGCAGGGACCTCATTCAGGCCCAATGACTAGTGACCCTTGGCCGATGACGAGGCCACAGGCCTCCTATCAATAATGCCCCGCAGGGGCCACCCCGGAGGGGTGACAGAGGGTAGCGCGGCGGTAAGCTTGCCCCGGCAAGCGCCACCCCGGGAACCTCCCCACCAAAAAAAACAACCACCCCGGAGGGGTGGCAGAACAGGTTTCATCCGATCAGGTCTGTAATCCATACCATCGCCTTGAAAGGCTCCTTCCACATTTTCATTTCGTTAGAGCGATTACCTCACTCTACACAAACCCGCTACATAGCATTCCATGTTTCATAGTATATCATTCTGGTTAGAGATTCATCCTTTGGGGCACGCATGGCGGAAGCACAGCAAGACGACTACCCTGATGATCAACGGCATCTATAGCTAAAAACATCCAGTTTTGAAACATCTCATTTCGAGGAAAGCTTACACTCCCAGCTTCGCAGGCAACTACATGACTTCCACACCGAAGACCACCTAACAAACAATAAATGAAATATCTACTCTACTGATGAATTTCAAAACTAGTCAGTAATAGGATAAAACCGAAGCTCCATAGTTTTTTCGTCAACATTGTAGCTGTAATGTGCTTGTGCGCATAGAATATCCAGCACGTAGCCAAGGTCCAAATTCTTCACCACTAAGGTCAATTTTGTATCAGAGTGTCCAGTGACTACAAATTTAAGTTTAAGTCTGCTGTCAAAGCCCCCAATTTGATCATTGTACATTCTCTCCAGGGGCTTTACGGCATCAACTAAACTGACATCGACAGCCGAATAGCTGTCAACAGGGAGGGTCTTGAGATGAATATCTCTGATAGCAGCTGCGCGTTGACCTTCAGCTGTGGGTTGAGCTTCAGCACCCTCAGCCTTCTTTTCATGACTAGCAGACTCTTCACAACAGGAAGTTTCCTCTACTGAAGAATCACCTTGCTTGCAGGATGCACAGATCAAGACAAGCGCAAACCCGCTACATAGCATTCCATGTTTCATAGTATATCATTCTGGTTAGAGATTTATCCATTGGGGCACGACTGATGGAAGCACAGCAACACGATTACCCTGATGATCAACCGCATCTATACCGAATAACGTCTAGTTTTGAAACATCTCATTTCGAGGGCGGCTTTCATGGGAGCCTGTCCCCGGGGTGGCTCCTGCCTGCTATGGTTGTAGCTTGGTAGCCTTCTTCTCGAGGAAGGATACTTCTACTTTTATCCTACACCTATGTAGACTGATTTTCTCAAGATAAGTTTCTACCCTGTATTCCCTATTACTTATCCCATCATCATAGGACACATCCCCTAGACGCAGTTTGTATCCGTCTACCCTATTTAACTGATCCCAGGTCTCTTTATCAAAATCAGTTAACGTCATGTGTTGGAAGTTACCACCATCTCCCCATTTATATAACCAAGACGTAGCAGCTTCCCGCTGGCACTCCATTTCAAACTCCGCATACCCATCAGAGATCTCTTTACAAATCAATGGAACTTCAGGTGGAAGCCCTATGATTGAGCGAAACCTCCACTCCTGCTTACCTTCCTCGGAGTCCGAGGAAGAGCATGACACCATGCACACACAACAAAATAAGATCCTGATCATTTTCATCACCTTCAGCCTTTTAACCAACAATAAAAGAACAGTCGATTCCCAAGCAAAAGACAAGCTACATCCTGATGGCACACAAGCTACACTGCTTGGCCGCGCCTGTTCATTTGCTGAAGTGATCTCTAATCAGAGAAAATGCTTTCTCGTAAGAACTACGTAGTTTCTTAGACCGCTCAAGTCGGTCGGCTTCAGTTAAACCATCATTTACGAAAGGATTTGGATTCAGGTAATCATTAGATTCAATGTACTCTATATCACGAAGTATATCAGTTTTCAAAGATAGAGGTATCAAATGCACAACATCGTCAATATTCACTCTATTTTCCAGGACAGCACTAACTAATTCCCACGAAAACTCCTGATCTATAATAACTCCCTGATCCAGAAGGCTACGCATTCTCTCAACATCATCTATGGTCATCATTTTAATAAATAGCTAAATACTTCATCACCTCTTGATGGCACACAAGGTACATTGCATGGCCGCGCCTGTGCATTCATGGGCAGCCTTCGTGCCACCATTTCAACTCGGGATTTGATAAGATTTTTTGGGTACAGTCGTGAATGATTTCCGCTTGAAGCTGGGTATATGAATGCTCTTCCTTGGACAGCTTATAGTGACCTCCAAGATAATAGGAAAAAAGCTCACTGACTCCAGAGACTCTGCCTGCATCAATTTCTGCATAGAGTTTTAGCATATAGGCCGGCATGAAATATTTGACCGTTTCCACATCACTAACTTGAAACATATAAGTCCCTTTTTCTAAATCGTTATAATCCAGATCTAACCACGTCTCCCATTTCTCATCGTAATCATCAAAAGCGTCATGGCCCCAATGATCAGCAATCAAACCATCTTTGATTCGATATTCTGGTCTGGGAAGAAGTGGAAAGGCCTCTATTAGCTTTACGGTTTCGAGCTTCACAACAATTCAGAAATCACGATTAAAAGGACAAACAATTCCCGACGACAAGACAAGCTGCATCCTCAGTCATTCTTCTATCCTCACCTCTTCTATTCCTTCCAGCACCTCTAACACATGAGACGTGAATACAGATTCCGCCCCATATAGGTTCCGAATTAGTATGCCTAGTCGAGGTCTTCAAAAAAGCCCGACCTCCACTCCATTTTAGCCTCAAACAGCACATTATCCTGTAAATGTTTCAAAATGGCCTGTGGGAAACCATACGCTCCGTCGACATTCTCGAGATACGCAGTGACTGCCAGTTTTAACCTTTCATCATCGTCAATATGGATGGGGTCTAGATCATCATAAACTTTGATAGGTCTGGCTGATTCAGCATGGTCTATGATATATTGATCTGCGAAATATGTTCTTGTGCAAAACTTCCCTGGGAACAGTTTTTCAAGAGATTTATTAGGTCCACTCAAAGTCACAGTAACCCTAATCTGCCCGTTATGGATGTCTAAGAACTCTGAGACCTGGGCATCCAAATTATGATCGATACTAAATCGCGGACGAATAATCATTTCCCTTTTTTGTTATAGAATTTCTTCAAACTACGGAAGAGCAAAGAAGGCTGACGCTGGTCACAGGGCGCTTACAATGATACTTTATTCTTGCTCTTGCCGCCATCACCGCCGTCATGCGAAAGCTCCTCACCCACCTGAACTCCCAGATCCGGAGGCATCTCGATGCCTCCGAAACAGAAAACAACCTAACAAGAAATAAATACAGTTGCTGTCCTTATATTGCGTTAAAGCCCAGATACATATTTGAGGAACTTCATCGGCACGATTAAGGACTCTGACATGGATGAGTTTACCGTTTGAGCGGGAGATACCGTAACACTACGAAGACCTTCCGAATCACTAGGTAGTCTATTCAATAGAGTTTCAGAAGCTTGTATAATTTTTTTAATCTCCTCAGTTTTACATATACTCGCAAGTTCTCGGTACCATTCTGCCCAAGAGGTGCAACCTTCAGCCATTAAATACGCTAAACTAACCAACTCGGCATCTGTATAAATAACTCCGTGATAATTACAAACGCGTCTAAATTTTCGTATATCCATGACTACCACATTGCTTCTGTCTCACAAATTCTGCATAACATTTAACCCCTAGTCTGACGCCTTAGGCTGTTCCTTGGACTTCAGCTGCTCGAAATTGATGATCTCATTAATGTCATCAATCGCATCTAAAGCACTCACTCGGACCTGACTGTTCGGACTGTCCCCGAACTTTTCAATATACGGCATTGTAGCAGGATTCGCCCACATACCCAAGAGCTCATTAGCGACTACTACTTCATCATCAGTCATGGTATCAAATCGACGACAGATTCTCATCAAATCTAGACCAGATATAAGTTCATAATGATTTCCACACCCATACTTTAGCGTATCCAGAGACTCCACCCTAATTTTACAATTCACATGGTGTAACGCCATGTCTAGTAAGTGCTCTGCTAATGATTTCAAATTTCCATGCTCACCGTGCATATCAAAGCGAAACCCCATACCATTGACCCACTCCGACGCGTAGTCGTAATCCGACTCTAAACTTGGCAAGTCTTTCTTAATACCCATAAATAAGTGATAGCAGGACAAACAATTTCTGAGGAAAAGACAAGCAACATCTCTATTTACGCTGTTAGCCTACTCCTTCCACCACCCCTCCGGGGTGGCTTGTGTGGGGGGATCCTGTTCCCGGGGTGGCGCTTGCACTGGCAAGCTTACCGCCGCGCTACTTTCCATCACCCCTCCGGGCTGTAGTTCATGCACTCCCAGCTCCAGAGGCAACTCCATGCCTCCGAAACAGAAAATATTCTAACAGCACATGAATATAGTTGCTGTCTTTTTATAACGGAGAAGCCATCTTTTGTTCATTTTGTTGATCTCTCAGGCTTTGGCGTGTTAGCAGCCATTCTAAAATCACCGTTCGCAGACAAGACCACAATACCTCCGCCAGACGTCACCACCATGACATCTCCGCTTTTTAGCTGGCCAGAGCTGCGCGGCGCTCCGGGCAACGCTCGCCATCGTTCCGCTCGCCACTTCCCGTCCACAAACTTCAGTTCATAGATGATCCCGTCGTTAAGCGTGAGATGCGAGAGACCGGTCACGGCGATATAACGCTCTCCCAATTTGTAGATGCCGTCTATATTCTCTTCCAGGATCTTGTAGTGTTCGGAGTCATCACCTTTGAACACTAGCTCACCACCCCATTCGCCGCGATCCGATCCTAACAGCCACCCTTTGGGAACACGAATTCCCACATCTGGCGTCACGGATATCTTCCGTCGGTGCTCAACCATGTTCCCTTCATTCACGGCGATGATGACGTCGTCTCCCTGCTCCGCCTTCTGCTCCTCCTCATCAGAGGCTCCGTAGCTCACAATCTCGCTCGGATAAGTCAGTTTCCCGATCAGTTCGGGATGCGCTTCTTGCCGGGCGCTGAGGCTGGAGGGATCTACGACTGCCGGTATGTGGTAGTCTGCAGGCAACTCGATGCCCATATACTCATAGTCATAATACTCAAAAGGGAAATTCTCCTTGTGATGCTTGAGCTCGTAATTGGAGTTGGATTCGATCTTGCTGACGGCAGTTTTCGCAGTGTTGCGCACAGCTGGATGCCAGTGTTTCTTCGCCGCATCATTGAGCGCCTTCAGAGCATCTTTAGATTTGAGGCGGCCAAGTGTTTCTGCGGCTACCCAGTTCAAACGGACATCGGATGGCTCGTTCACCAGCTCGACGAGTCTCGCGTCGGCACCATGATAGCCGATGAAGCCAATCGTACGCGCTGCACCCAGTCGGAGCTCCCAGTCCGAATGATCCAATAGCTCCGCGACCTGGGTGCCGGCACTCTCGGCAGCGGGTCCCACTTCAGCAATGTCCCGAAGCAGTAGCAAATCGGGCTTACTTTTGAGCTGGTCCGCGAGTATGACGCCTGTTTTCTTCGAACGAATACCGACCAAGGCCGACTCAGCCTCACTCCTGAAGTCCTGCTGGTTCTCCCAAATCGTTAGGATTCTGTCTTCGACCACCAGAGCCGGGGGACCCAGGTTGCCGATCATCGTTAAAACCGCTCGTTTCGTTTGAATCTTGGTATTCCGGTCTTCCACTAGCTTCATTAGCTGCTGTGCCGCAGCTTTGCCGTCTTTTTCAGGAAAGTTCCTCAGGGCAGCGCCCAGAAGGTAGGCATCGCTGCTACTTAGTCCGCTATCTGAGCGAATGGTCTCAACGATGCTCGGTAGGAATTCTGCGCCATACCAGCTGAAGCCATTTTGATACTGATTACCCGGCGACGTACGATCACTCAAGTAACGGCTAAGGTATTCGACTCTGGCCTTCTTTGTCCGTATCTTTGCCAGGACATTCGGAAGCCCGGAATGGTCGTTGTCGAGCCCGTGTAGTATCGCTGGCAGAAACTTCGCATCTATGGAGTCGACACCTCTAGCAATCTCCTCGATCGCCTCTGCAGCGACAACGGTGACTGCCCTCTTGTCGTGCTTCAGCAATTCTGCCAAGTGCGGTAGCGCATCGGGGCCAATTTCGGAGATCTCCTTGATCAGCGCCTTCTCTTTCTCGGAGAGATCATAGTATTTCTTTGCGCTGGCTACTTCATGAATACGAGCGATCGACTCTTTGAGCGAGGCTGGCTCGTCCGCATGGGTGGCGCCGGTTGCAGTAAGAAGGACAAAAATAACGATCAGAGGACTCTTGGAGAAGCTCATTGCATGATGGGTAGAGGCTGCTTATTCATTTTCTTAGCCTAACGTCCTAGCACACCAGCCGCCTGACGGCAACCACGCATTGACTGTGGGTTGAGGTTCTCATCATGGGAAGATTCGACTCGCGGCGAGTCATCAGCCGGGCGCCGCATCTTGTTAGACTTGTCGTTTTTGGTAGCCTTCATCGCGTTTAGCAGCCACGGTTACCTCCATCATAATCTCTTGGAGCTATGCCATGTCGAGCTTGTTTGCGATCCATATGATCGCTGCTAAAATAGCCAACACTGCGACTGATAGAAAGCCCAGCCCAACGGTGAATTGCAGAGCCAGCACGAGTGAGCCTACAGCAAAAATGCTTATCGGTAGTTTTCTGTTGTGGTTGATCCAGCTGACGACGACGCCAGCCAACCAAGCTCCTAATGCGATATAGAACATAGATGGGAATAGTTTCAGCCTAACGGTCAAGTAATGGCGCACCCACTAGCGGGAGCCAAGGCTGATCGATTTATTAGGGTTGAAATCAGGTGTGAGCATAAAAAGCAAAGGGGCTAGTGGGTGTTATCATGCACGTCTTGTTAGCCTGCTTGCTTCCATGGGCAATCAATCGGCGTTCAGAAGGCAGGCATCGTAAAGATCCCAACAGAATCAAGCCAGGAAAACTCCAGTAACGCTTGCTGCTCATCCGGGAAAAGACTGATTATCCTCATATGGGTGTTGTTCCCCAAAGAGTGGGAATGATTCATGTGTTTGCGCCCGCCGGTGGAGGAGAAGAAAGTCGATCCGTATGGAGGCCTGGCTAAGTGAACTCCCAGCTCGGTCACTTTAGTCAGTTTGCGGCCCTTAAACATTTCACCGCGACTCAGCCGAACTTCTTGCGTCTCGTACTGGTATCCACAGGAACTGAGTGCGACCGTACACAAGAGAAGAATGGGTAAACGCATGCGTTTCAAGATCATGGTATTTTCTAAGGCAAACGTCAAAGCCATCCCTACACCTGACCGGGCGCGGACTTCGACTCCTGGGTTGATGGTTGAATGGTCATGGCAGATGGAACTGGAGGCGGGTCAGGCATTAGGAGGGTCGGCTTGTTAGGCCCCGTTTCGGTAGAAATCACGCTCGCAGGGGGGAAGATCATCAAAATCCTTCCATGGATGCGCCATCAGTGCCTTTTGATCCACGCGAATCACGGCCTGCCAGATCTCGATCAATTCTGAATCCGAAATATCGCGGAGATACATCGTCTCCGGCAACTCGGACGGCTCGCCCTCCAGAAGATCCATATTGTCGAATGTGATCAAACCGCTGACTTGCGCAGTTACTGACCAGTGCTCGTTCGAGACCGAAACTTGGGTGTGTTCATCGTCTGGCGTCTCGAATTGCTCAGTCCGGAGTTCGGCAAGCAACTTGCGGGTCACCCATTCGTTGTTTGGATCGTCAGTCGACTCAGAGTGTCCGTATCGTGTAAGGATCTCAGGCATGATTTCTTGGCATAACGTCGCAGTCCACACATCCGCTACCGGAGGTGCACTTTGACTTCGGGGTTGAGGTTGATATTCATCTGAAAAAGTTCAACGCGCGGCGGGTCATCAGTTAGGTGCCGCGCCTTGTTGGCTCAGTTCATGTCTACAGTTCTATAATACCCTTACCTAGAAGCACTATGCCGATACAAAAGGCAATACCTGAAATGAACCATCTATTCGAAATTGAATAGTGCTCTTCTGATTCTCCGTCAGGTGATACCATTACCACTACAGCATCTCCGATCTTAGGGTGAGTGTTACCGCCATATTTAGACGTGAATTGCCGATCACCTTTTTCAGATGAGTAAGTAATGACAGGGTGGTATGAAGTTTTGTTTCGCCTTGTCTGCTTGATGACATCGACGACTCTACCTGGTAACCGCTTCCAGTGTCTGCGCTTCCACCATGAGGCTTCATGACAAACAGCAACTATCAGCGCTAGCGCCCCAATGATGATAGGTGGATTCATGATTTTTTAGCGAACGTTGAAGCGCACCCGCCGCTGCCTGTTCAGGCAGCTCCGAAGCAAGTGCTTACTCACAAAATACAAAGTCGTGTCTAAATCTCAAGCGCGGGAAGCGGTTATCCTGCCGCGGCTTGTTAGGCAAGGTCCATCTACTCTACGTGGACGGAGGAGGGTAGGAATCAGATAGCGTACGAGATAATTCTTTAAAATCAACGAGCTCATTAGACCTGATCACCATTTTTTCGCCATGCCTGGAGATGATAGTCCCCTTGCATGGGCGTTTTGTGAAAGCCATGCACTCTTCTTTATACGAGACAACATCGGCTAAGTAAATCACCTGTGGGGTCTTAGATGGGAGAACAGGGTCTAATTTTATGGTTTCCTCAGAAAGTGTCACTTCATAGGCGCCACTCCATGTAGAAGCAAAAATCACAATGAATATAATGAGGTAGAAAGTATCCTCGAATCTACCAGATAAATAAAAAAGCATACACAGACCTAGGAGCGTGGCCGCAAGTAGCAGTTTCCAATTATATTTGTATATGCGTGTCATTTTATTCAGCCGAGCGTTTGAGTGGTGGCACCTGCTACCGGGAGCGCCGCGCCGATTCAGGGTCTAGGATTTTCATCAGGGTTCAATCTCCGACTCGCGGCTGGTAGCGGGTTGCCCAGCACCGGCTTGTTCTGCTCCTGCTTTTTGATAGAGGACGACTTTATTGGGCAGTGTGAAGGTGTGCTCCAAGACAGCAAATATAGTAAACCCTGATCCTTTGAGGTAGCCTTCCATGCGTGGGACATCTTCTATTGCACACAGGTAGTATCCATAGTCATCCTTGTTTAGATTGCATGAATTGAAGAGATGCCAAGTCTGAGTAAACCACTTCCCAAGCTCCTCTTCGCTCCATCGACCGTCTCGCCAGTTGACGTCATAGAAACGGTCTACAAACCGAACTTCGGTGAACTTGGCAGGCTTTACTAGCAGGTCTTGTGATATTATCGCTGATGGGAGATGGGATCCAATCTCCTGCCAGTAAAAATATGATCCTACGTGAACCTCACCATCGTAAAACTTGACGATACGCTGCTGTAAAATAAGCCCCTTCCGTACTCCCAACTTTGCGGGGTGTTCCGATTCGTAATCGATACGATAGGCAAACTGATCACTCTCACCATCAACTCTCGATGCAGTTGCTTTCAGTTTGGTTGGCTCCAGCCCAAGAGCGCTTGTACACAGAGCGAGGAGAAGCATGGTAGCGATTTTCATTTCTTAGCATAACGTCATAGCGCACTCACCCCTGACCGGGCGGCGTGCTTTGACTGTGGGTTGTAGGTTGAATGGTCATGTCGGCTAGAACTCGCGGCGGGCAGATGTTAGGATCGCCGCCTTGTCAGTTTTCTATTATAATTAGCTTTTGGCCGCACTTGTGGCGAAGTCCAGTGAATACGTTCCTGTCGTAATCTTTAAATGCTTTGCCACAAAACGTGCATTTGATCCACCCTGCGGAGTTGCGGCGAACTTCCTTCGCGGTATTACCCTTCGTGAAGTAAGGTTCTGGAGTGCCGCCAACAACGAATCCCTTTCCATTGCACTCTGCGCATTCCATAAGAGACCATACGGAACCTCCCCCTGAGGAGACATCCTGCTTACCGTATCCTTTGCATACGGGGCAATCAGGAAGAACCAATGGGTTGTGGTCATTCGCTGCGTTGAAGTGATCCGGGTTCCCGAGCTTCACTTGGTTCTTGGGGAGTAGCTTCTTCATTGGGCTGATTCTTAGGCTAACGTCGAAGTCCTCTCACACCTTCTCGATATCGAGGCTTCGACTGTGGGTTGAGGTGGATATTCATCTGAAAAAATGTCGACACTGGACGAGTAGCGAGTTGGTGTGCTCTGCCTTGTTCGCCGTTGTCATGCTTTAGTAGCCAGCGGTGTAGAACACTGATACTGCGGTGCCATCCTTAAAATCAATGTAAGCACTTGCCAACCACGGGTAGTGCCAACGCATTATGCCGTTGTTCATCGGCGTCCTGCTCTTCGGTTGGCCGTATGTCGCCAAGACCTCTTGCACCTTCATTCCTTTGGCGTTCTGGAACCAATGCAAATCATCTGAGTTAGGCAATGGCTTCCTGAACCGCTGCTCGTGTGATGCTTGCTGTGGATATACAGGCTCTGAGCGTGGTGATGCCGCTTGGGGGGGGGCTGGTTCTGCAGTGCACGCGCATTGCACTAGTAGGCATGCTGTGATCGCTATGTGAAGTGTGTTCATTTTTGGGCGAACGTCATAGCGCACTACCCCCTGACCGAGGGGCGAGCGTAGACTGTGGGTTGAGGTTTATATTCTTCTGAAAAAGTTCGACTCGGAGCGGGTCAGGAGTTGGGGGCCGCTTCTTGTTATGCAACGCTACTTCTTGTTAAGCGGCACTAGAACATTATTAGGTTTAACTTCTACAGATCTCATCTTCACACCATTGTACGAATAGCTCCAACGACCGGATTCAGAGTGAAAATAAATCTGCTGAGCATTCATAAAATCCTTTTTCCGACCTTCGGGATATCTCACAAACCTATCGTGACCTTCTTTGTATCGCTGAAATGGTCCGAATATGATGTCTTTATGCCACGATGCTTTCAGATAAATTCCATCCTCCTTTTTGATCGCAACGTAATAGACTGTTTTACTCTTCTCCGTATGGGTTGCATCCTCAGCAGGAGACATTCCAATGGATAGCAGCAAAAAAAGAAGGTAGGAAGCGAGGCGCATTTTCTTTAGCATACGTCATAGCGCACTCACCCCTGACGGGGCGGCGTGCTTTGACTGTGGGTTGAGATTGATATTCATCTGAAATATTTCGACTCGCGGCGGGTCAGTGGTTGGGTGCCGCGCCTTGTTCGCCTTTGATTTGTGTTGGGATCGTATCGCCGAGCGTAGCGTCTACTTTTCTCATTCCGATCCATCCTTGTGGATTGAACGCGGCAAAAACCGCGCCAAGAAATTTGAAGCCACGCACTTTACTAAAGACCTCGAATGCAATTGGTTCGTGATCGGCCACGAATTCTTCAGGCGGTGAAGAACACCAATCGATCTTTGCCTGAATCGTATGCTTCCCGGGATCAACGTGATACGATCTCGATTCCCCACCTTTGATCGTTCCGATCTCGGCTCCATCGAGAATTAGCTTATAGGCCCTGAGCGAGTCAGCATATCCCGAGTCGCGTTGGATAATCAGATCAGGCATTTTCTTGAGGCGAACGTCATAAGCCACCCACTAAATAGGGCGAGCGTAGACTGTGGGTTGAGATTGATGTTCATCTGAAAGATTTCGACTCGCGGCGGGTCAGTGGGTTAGGTTCCGAGCCTTGTTAGAATCAGCCTATTCTTTGCTGACAATCTTCTTCGCAGCAATAAATTCAGAGAGTCGGAGGCCTGTCGAACGGAACCATTCAGGATCACGTCCAACATCGTAATAATGGAGATACACCTCAGGGTCGTCCTTCGTCGGATCCACTATATATCGTCCACCGAATGGATCATAAGCTATTTGAATATACTTCTCAAGATCTTCGAAAAAATCAACAGATTCCTTATTAATCGGCTCATATGCGGCGACATGCAAGCCCTCTGGTATCTTGATCTTTTTAGAGACGATTTCAAAACTTGTCATCAAAATCTTCTTAGGATCTTTGTAGAGCTTCTTAAGCATCGCAGAAGATGGCTTCTTAAAATGATCTTCGACGGGTTTCCAATCAGCTGCTAGAAGAGCTTTAGCTTCCTTGCTGTCTTCAGCAAAAAATTCGACAGCTGAAATATTCATAGGAAAAATAGAAATGAGTGTGATTAATAGACGTTTGATGTTCATGTTATGTGGCTAACGTCGACGTCCTCTCACACCTTCTCGATATCGAGGCTTCGACTGTGGGTTAAGGTTTCTAATCACGGGGAAAATTCGACTCGGCGCGGGTCAGGGCTTGGGGGCCGCGTCTTGTTCTGCTTGTTTTGGTCTCTGTGTATTACTTTTCCGATACTTTTCAAGTTGCTCAGCAGTGAACACAGGCATTTCAATGCGAGATTCTGTGATAACTATGCCCTCAGGGATATCCAGGTCTTCGTTTGATTGGGTATCTATAGGTATCCCATAGTTAATGAACCCATCAAATTCCACAAGTTCTGGTTCGGGATCATTAGAGGAAAGATTGGTAGCGCTTTCGATTGGGTCAGATTCCTTTTTCGCCTTGATGTCCACATCTCTTGATTTCTGTTGCTCACACGACACGAGTAGAAAGGAGCAAAAGAACAGCAGGAAACCACATATAGACTTTGAAACAGGGCTCATATTTTTTGCATAACAGTATTAGATCACTTACCCGTTATTGATAGACACTCACAGTTATCGGCGGATTTGAAGTGATCGTTTTCGTGATATTTCTTCTGCAGGGTAAGGGATTGCGCGACATGGTGTCGAGTGTGGAATGGTTATTCAGATTTCGACTCGCGACGGATCAGGGCTTGGGTGCCGCGCCCTGTTCTCCCAGTTTTTGTTTTCGTCGGTCTTCCAGTTCGAGAAACTCATATCGAAGCAGATCGAAGAAACTACCGTCATAGGGTTCGAAAGTGTCTTCTTCGTGAAACCACCGCTGAATGTGCCCGCTCTTATCGAAACAGTAGACGTCCGCATCTCCAATGACCTTAAGAAACGGGATTACTCGATGACCCATCTCTTTGAATTCATCTGCTGCAGGGCGCATCTGCATCCATTCCGGTGCTTCAGAGCTGTAGGCATGGACGAACACGCCATAGAGGAAACTCCAGAACGGCCCGACATCACCTGCCTTGTGCCGAGGCCAGAACTCCTCTCGAACCTCTAGGTAGAGGCCGCCCCATGAATTCGACGCGTGTGCGAGATACTCACTCGGCAATTTCACGCCATACCCAGAAGCAAACTCCTTGAGCTCTTTCTTAGACGGGGCTGAATCCCCAGCCGCGACGAGGCAGTATTGCTCCCGATCCCAGATAAGGTTAATAATCTCCTCAGTCTGATCTTTGGTGACGAACATTTTTCAAGCAGAACGTCATAGCGCACTACCCCCTGACCAGGGAGCGGGCTTCGACCGTGGGTTGAGGTTGATATTCATCTGAACAAATTCGATTCGCGGCGGGTCAGGGGGTGGGTGCCACGCCTTATTCGCCTTGGTCAATCTGCCGAATGCTAACAATACGACCATCCTGCTCAGAGAGCGAGATTGTGTGACTAACGTTCACTGCAGTTCCATCCGAGGGTTCGTGAATGATAAGTTCCCATTTCAAAGGAAGACTCCAGCGAAAAACTGACCCATCAAATGAACTCCCCTCAGTTCTTGGAGGGTCTATTCTTACTAGCTCTAAAGACCCCAATCCACCCTCAAGAACATCGTCTAAATAATCCTTCTCGACCTTCATCCACCAGTCATCAACACCTTCTTTGTGGACTCGCTTCATCATCACTGAAACATCGCTCTGTTGAAACATCTTCCGAACATCGTTCAACAGAGCCACTTCTTCGGGTGTCGCATCTGCGGGGACGACATCTTCGCGGCTTGCGAGGCTGGCTGATTCGGTCTGACTCTCTTTACAGCCCACGAGAATAGTGCTCAATATTATGGTGGTGAGTAGGCGTCTCATTTTTAGGCGAACAGTATGAGATCACTTACCCGTCTTTGATAGGCACTCGCAGGGACCGGCGGATATGAGGTGATCGTTTTGGTTAAATTACCTATGCAGGGTAAGGGATTGCGCAAGATGGTGTCGAGTGTGGAATGCTCATTCAGATTTCGACTCGGATCGGGTAGCGGGTTGTCCAGCGCCCTGTCCGCTCTACTTGGGTTGCTGGCCATCCGCGAATTGGATATCGGTGAAAATCATGAAGGTGAAGCCGTCGTTAGCTGGTGAGCGATATGCCCCCTTTGCTTTAAGGATCTTTGCTGCGATAGCGGTCATCTCCCAGCCATCTACTTCCTCCGCAGGCCACTTTTCGTTAGTCAGCTTTTCAAGTCCGTGTGTACGCCCGAAATCGCGAACCGTCACCATATCCTTCGACAATTGGTCTAAAACCGTGGGGTTCGCCCACGACCAAAGCCACGTATTCGACTTTGTAGAAATGGATCCAACGAACTGGATGTCGGCGACAACTTTTGGAACTCCCGCATCCGACCAAACGAGCTGCATCTTCTCTTGATTCCAATCATAGCGTTCGTAGGCACCTAAATCGAACCGCTCTTGGGCTTCAGTCTGCTTGGCCTGCAAATACTCGTAGGACTCTTTCGACAGTTCATCAAAGTCGATGACTCTAACTGCCTCGACCTCTTCTTTGGAGTCGCAAGCCGATAAGGCAACAACGAGAGTCATAGCTAGAAATGCGCGGATCATTTTCTTGTAGTACATCAAGGGTGGGCCACAGGCTAACAGCAGCGCCCCTTCGACTTCAAGGTTAAGGTTCTAGTTGTCATCGCGCTTCCGACTCGGGGCGGGTAGCTTGTTGGCAGCACCCGCTTGTTCTCCCTTGGTGATATCAAGATGTGAGATGTCCTCCAGTCCTACCTCATCAAGGGGAAGACTAGCCAATCTCGAAATGTAATCGTCTGCACCTGAGTCCCTGCCGCTTGTCTTCCACAACTTGAGAACGGTCGCGGCAGCCTCCTTCCGCGCATCGTGGGAATACTGCTGAAGCTCCCACATCATTGCCAATGTTTGTGTCTGCGATAGTGCGCTGTGATAGATGTAGTGCGGTGAGTACCGGACGCCTGGCGAAAACGTGTTCACCCGCTGCCAATCACCCGCCCGTGACTTCAGGTCAGTGACTCCCAGTGCCTCGCTGATTGGGGTGTGATAGATCTCGGTGCGTACGGGAATCCAGTAAAGCATACGGGTATATCGTACTCTGCCAGTATCCAAATCGATCTCCTCATGGCGGCAATTAACCGGGCTCCACGTGGGAGCTAAAAACGGAGCTGCCACTAGAATGATCACGAGAATCAGAGTGACCCGGAACCACCGGCGTTTGGTCAGGGGGAGTATCATAGCTTCGGAGCACGTCAGAGCATGGCCGCGCCTACGGCGTTACCGTCTGGTTCTGTGTTTTGTTAAAAGTCGAATGTGGAAGATATAATACCATTGAGGCCTTTCGACGGTTCATCCTTCCAATCTTTCTCTTCAATGAGTGACTCCTTGAAATTCTCAAAGCTGTCCCACTCGTAGGTTACTTCACGGTGGTCATTCAATTCAACTACCTTTCCTTCTTTAGTTATCGCAATAAGATCATGCCAGTCGCCGTAGAAGGGGATCATAGAATCTTCCACATCCCATTCCTCCCTTAAGTCTAAGGATTCCATGATCTGATCAAGTACCCAAAATGGGTGGTAGAGACATTCTTTTGAATCACCTTTTAGTATTCCAGCGTAGAGGCTACCCCGGTCTGAGATTTCTTTTAAGTAGGGTAAAATATGGTCTGGTATTTTCATTCTTTCACAAAACGTTAGAGCGATGGCACGGCGGTGTCGAGCATCCAGATCGAAGCGAACTAGCGGCGTTGCCCGCCGTTGTCACCCACGACTTGTTAGGCCCATTGAAATTTAGTCTCTCCATTGCGAAAGTCGGTGATCGTCCAGAAGGATTTTGTAAGGTTGCAGAAAGTCGTGAATACACTGCCAATGGGGTTTATACCACGTGATCAGTCGTTCAGTTTCGATCTTCGTATCCAAAGCTGCTAGACGGTCGAGGTAAAGATTCTTCTCGGCGCAGAAATAGTAGAAGTGACGATGAACATTCACTTCGGCAATGTAAGACGGAATGTTGTGGAGGTGGTCGATCTCTGATTCCAAGTATAGGAAATTCTCGGGTAATGAGTATCTTCGAAGATTTTCCATCCCGATGCGCAGAATTTCCAAGTAGGCTTGTCGGAGGATTTCGGGATTTATTTCGTCGGCATCCATTTTCTTCACATAACGTCATAGCGCACCAACCTCTGACCTGAGGGCGAGCGAAGACTGTGGGTTGAGGTGGATATTCATCTGAAAGATTTCGACTCGCGGCGGGTCAGGCGGTTGGGTGCTGCGGCTTGTTCGCTTGGTTGTTTTGGTGCTTTGGGTGGTCTCGAAGAATCCTCATATGAGCCTCCTGCTTCCTGGCGCCCCATTCTGGATTGAGATTCGCTAGAAGCCGCTCTTGGTAGGGAAACCAGATCTCACGCCCGTCTCGGGACTCGTTTCGATGCTTCAGCTCGTAGTCTGTCGCCATCCCCTGAGTGAATCCCTCGAACAACCAGTAAAGGATCTCGTCGGCATCCCTAGTGCGCCGTCTCTCGAACTCGGAACCACGCTCTGTGACGACAAAATGGAATTCGTCGCCTACCAGCTCGATGTGCGGAGTCCCATCGTGTTGAGGGGTAGTGCTGAAGCCACCGCTAGTGTCCTTCATGCCAAGTCGAGTGGCCAATTCGTGAAAACGCCTCTCTATTCCCTCGACTGTCGATATTGCGGCCATTTTTTGAAGCGAACGTTTGAAGTGTGGCACGGCGGTGACTAGGCGTCCAGAGCGAAGCGAACTAACGTCGTTGTCCGCCGTTGCCACCACTAACTTGTTCTCTCCGTTTTTGTTTCGGTGTGGATGAGTGAATGCGGAACTATTCGAATCATTACAGCAGTCCTTCAATCGTGGTGGTTCCAATCTGCTTCACTCCTGAATTCCGAATCCTGCGCAACATAGTGCGTGTCATCTCCGACGGATACCTTTGAAAGTATGCGAGCAGCTTCTCTTCGTATCCTCCAACGGCTTCCATACCGTGCAATGCTGACCAGAATACTCCGGCTCCATCATCGTCAGGAAACCGTTCGAACAAGTTGAAAATCGCATCGTAATACTCGCTCGGATCTGCAGAAGAGAATGCTTCTTCGAAATACCCCTCCAAAGGGAGGAACGAGCCGTCAACCGGGCTGAATTCTCTGATCTGCTCGTCGAGTGCGGATTTCATTTCTTGAAAGAACGTCGAAGGCCTGGCACCCGCTACCGGGGGCGAGGCTTCGACTGTGGGTTGAGGTTGATATTCATCTGAAAAAATCGACGCGCGGCGGGTCAGGGCTTGGGAGCGCCGTCTTGTTCTGCTTTTTTAAGTTTAAGTATCCTCTTTTCTTCAGAATTAATTGTAAATTCAAGGATCCCTCCTTTCAAGGTATAGCGATAATGCTCAGAATATCTCCAACCTCGCTTATTATCGCGCCCATAAATAGTGATAAAATTCCTACTTACTGCATACTCCCCCCTTAAGATTCGATCTTCACGTTGTTCTCTGACACCTTCTTGTTGATGCTTCATTACCACAGTGCCATCCCTGAAAAATTCTATCCGAAGTGATAGGGGATTCTTGATAACTTCTCCTGTATCTTGATCTCGAGATTCAAACAGTTCCCAAACGCCTATAATTTGTGAAACTCTATTCACTATGGAATCTATATTAGATTTCCCCTCAGAAACTTCAGAGTAAGCGCTTAATGGCAAAAATAAGGATACACTAGATATAATAATGGCTAGTTTCATTTTTTGCAGAACGTCATAGCGCACCAACCTCTGACCAGGGGACGAGGCTTCGACTGTGGGTTAAGGTTGATATTCATCTGAAAGATTTCGACTCACGGCGGGTCAGGGCTTGGGTGCGGCGCCTTGTTCGCCTTGTTTTGTTTTTGTTCGACGCTTCTCGATCACGTCAACAGTGAAGCCTCCTTGCTTGCTCCCGTCAGAAGACAGAATTACCCAGTCTGAAATATCCGATGGCAGTGGGGCAATCACATCTCCTTTCTTATGTTTCTTGATAGCCACGGGATCTACCGAAAGAATACCCAATAGTCCTGGATCGTTCCATTTGACTGGCTCTAGCCAGACGTGCTCCGTCTCACCATCTTCTTCCAGAATGACTTTGAGTAAATAGCGTTTGCTTTTGTCACGTTTCTGGAGGGATTGGACGAAGGTCATCAGTGATTTACGAGCCTTCTCTTGCGCAGCTAGCATCTCTTTGTCTTCACCGTCGACACCGGTGACATCTTCTCTATCAGGATGTTTCTCCAGTTTCTCTTGGGCGTATGAGAATTCCGGAAGAACAACTGCGACAACTATTAGTGTTAGTATTGCGTGTTTCATTTCTAGCATAACAGCATTAGATCACTTACTCGTTTTTGATAGGCACTCGCAGGGACCGGCGGATTTGAGGCGATCGTTTAGGTAACATTCTTTTGCAGGGTAAGGGAGTCTACAACACGGTGTCGAGTGTGGAATGCTCGTTACTTGAGTTAGTATTCTGATCATCCGTGAAGCCGCAATAACCTTGAAAGAACAGACAACTTTCCGTGGATGAGACAAGCTACATCTTCACTCCCTCTGTTAGCCCATTCCTTCCACCACCCTCCAGGGTGTTTTCAGGATACACGAAACGCACCGCGCAAACTCCACGAATCACTAAACAGGGCTAGCGAGCGCGTTTCTGATGGTGGTTAGCCACTCCCTGGCCTCTTCTTGATGATCGAATGTTCTCCATGCTCGATCGTCGATGAGCTCCAGTGGCAATGTATCCTTGCTGAGCATATCGTCCAGCTCATCCAGGGATTTCTGGACTTCCTCGGCTGGGGTGACCTCCCTGTAGCGTTTGACCACCACCTCATCAGTCTCAAAGCCCATCAAATCAGCATCGGGAAACCACGCTGCAATAAAGTCCATTAAATGGGGATACTCCATCATACATCATAAAAGAACAGACAACTTTCCGGGATAAGACAAGCTACAGTTGCTGTCTCAATCATTATACATCCCTTCATCTCCCTCATCGGCGACAGCTTAGACGCCTCTAAATATAGAATTATACTTTCCACATTCACATTTAGATCTTTTAAGCTGCTGATTTTCGTCACGTTCGATAACTATAGGCTGGTTACAAACATCACACCTAACAAGATCTCTACCTTTGAAAGAATTTTCAATAGCTTGCATCAGTAATTTTCTATCTGGTGACTCATTCATAGAACGTTTCTTCATAGTTTCAGTTTTATGGTAAAGGATCTAGCCAAATTAGCTTGCTAACATCAGACCATCTAGCTCCTGCTGCTCTGAGTAAAAGAATGAGTATATAAAGTCCTATGAAGGAGGATGCCTCTTATGACACCCGTTGTGCGAATGTCAGCGTTTGCACGCAGCATGACAGTCCCCTTAGGGTGTGGAGTGTGGGGCGAAGCATCAATTGGATAGTTCGCCTATTTTTCCAGCCAACCATTGACCCTCTAAATACTCGATGAGATTATGCCTTCTCTCTTCCTGAACAACTTTTTCATTATCTAGACGTTGCAACTTGTCTGCTTCATGAACAGTGATCCCCGATGTATGATTCCATCTCATACATGACGAACACCAAACCCATAGAGTCCCCCCTCTGTTGACAGGCTTCACCTTAACAGGAAACTCATGATAATAGAATTTAAGTTGGCCTTCATTACACAATGGGCAACACTCTGATTTTGATGACTTAGCAATTCTAACTAGGGCATTAAGCATTGCATAAAAAGGATCTTCTTCAGTGCTACAAGGAATCCACATTTTCATATTATTGTCTCCCTGCTGTCTTTGTTGAAAATCTAGCATTTAAATTTATCATAGCTTTTAAATTGTCTGTCCCTTTAAGGCTCAATGACTCCTTCGACATAGCATTGAGGTAAATGGGCTTCCGAGATACCTTCTGTTTCTGAGAGAACTTTCGTAATAGCTTGTACTCTCTTCAAAGGCATTGGAGTGCTTGGTGCCCCAACAAAAACTTCACTTCCGGCTGGTATATGTAGAAGATCAACCATTTTTACTTTCAACGTAAAGCTTCTCAGCCAATTTACTTATCGAGGAATCAAGTGGGGCAATATCATTTACGCAACGCGAAAAATCAGCCACTGCGACTTGATTCAATGATGCCGCTTTAGCAAAAAGCTTAGCAAAAAGCTTAGTCAAATGTTTCATCTGTTTTGGGGTAGCCCAAATGCCTTGTTGGCTTCTGTGTTCTTCCAAATTTAAGCGATTTAATTCTGCTCTAACTTCATCAACTAAGCCCATAATAAAAGGACAGACAATTCCCGAGGAAAAGACAAGCCGCATCTTCACGTATTCTGTTAGCCTTTTAACTTCACTCCTTCCACCCCCCCTCCGGGGTGTAGTTCATAGACGAGTAGCTGGTCGAACTTAACCAGACGAATGCAGTTGGCATACAACGTGAATTGGTTGGTCGTGTTTGTTTACTCATAAACGACATCATAGCCAGACTTCACTAACTCACTTGTTGTCATACACTTGACACTCAAAGACCTACCTTCAGTGCAGGCAATACACTTATATACGTACACAGGTTTAGCATTATTGGCTCTTCGTAAATAAGCTTGAAAATCCTCCCCCTTTCTGGGTTTTGCTTTATCAACTCGTATCAACCTTACTTGGGTCCCTTTTGATAGCTTTTCCGGCATACTATACAAAAATAGCTTCTTGGATTCTATCGATGTGTAGGCACGATAACCTGAAGTAGCCATATCTGTATCACCTGAAAAGATAAAAGTTGGATACTCGGCAAGGCAATCTTTGCATTTCAACCAAACAATAGTTCCGTTAATTTTATCGTTCAACATTCTAAAAACCACTAAAGAAAATTAAATTCAGACCGACATCCGCTTGGGCCGATGGATCAATAATACCACCTCTAGCATCTAACACGAAATCGCCCCGCGGCCAAGCATTCCCTCTCATGAATTATCTGTCCTTTTATTATGAGATCCACACAGCTTACCGAGTGAAGTGAAATATTCGTTTCTTTCCTCTCAAAACCTTGTGACCACTGGTCTGGGCGACATATGCCGGGATTGCCTCAACAGCTTTTATCTCCCACCCTTGCCTCAGGAGCCACTGGATGAGCTTGAACTCGGTTAGCGACTTTCGTTCCTCCTGCGGGATTTCTAGAGCTGCAGCGAGTTTCTGAAGATCCCCCAAGTGTCTACCAGACTCGGATTGCCACCCATAAGTGACAAGGTCATCAATGGCATGTTGCTGGACTAATTTGGTTTCATAGTTGACCGTCAAGGTGGCATAGGACGTTCCAGCAAAAGAGACGCTAATGGATACCGTCAGTAAGAGGAGAGTTGCTATCAATTTATTCATCATTTTTCAGTGGCTGTAATTAAAAGCACGTACCCAAAACACAGGTAACGTAACAAAAGAACAGACAACTTTCCGGGATAAGACAAGCCGCATCTTCACGTACTCTGTTAGCCTTTGACCTCCACTCGTTCCATCACCCCTCCGGGGTGGGTTGTGTGGGGGGATCCTGTTCCCGGGGTGGCGCTTGCACCAGCAAGCTTACCGCCGCGCTACTTTCCATCACCCCTCCGGGGTGGAGTTCATGCCTGGTGCTGGATCAAGCATCCGGAGATGAATACAAATGACGACTTGTTAGAATTAAACTCCGTTCTCTGCCAGCTTGCGTAGGCTCCAGAGGTTGCTGGATTTCATCCGTCCACCGAGACGGCCGCCGTTTCCTTTTCTGTTAGTCGGGAGATAGCTTCCTTTCAGGCTGGTCACTACGTCCTCGACAAACTGTTTGCTGCCGAGCACGGCACCGTCGATGAAGTAGCGCGTCTTGCAGCGTGCGATCTCGGCCACGCTGAGCTGGCCGCTGCGTTTTTCCTCGCGCTTCACGGCCGCGCTGGTGAAGCCCCTGCGCTTGTGGCCGCTTAGTTCGCCGGAGCTCTCCACCCCGTCGTCAAAGAGTATCAGGCGGTACCTGCCTGCCACGCTGCGCCAGTCGTACCTGGTGATGTCCCTGGCGCCGCTCCAGCCGTCATTGGAGAGGTCGCTTTCCAGCTCGCTAATCACGCGCAGCACGCCGTTGCGTGCCAGGGTGTTTCCGGCAATGGCTTCACCGTAGCCGCACCAGCGGTAGTCCTTGGGGTCCTTGACCATGCCGGCGCGCACCGGGTTGAGATCGATGTAGGCGGCCATGGTGCGGGCGGCCAGGCCGTTCTCTACCAGCACGCTCTTGTAGCGCGCTTCCCAAAGGGTGCCGCGCCTGCCGTGCTTCTTGTTGTACCAGGAGGTGAAGCGCTGCTTCAGCGTCTTCATGAAGAGCCCCATGTCCCACATGCGCGAGGTGTAGGTCTTCCTCAGGTTCTGGTAGGCCTCCCTGCCCTCCGGTGTGCGGGAACGCGAGAGGACGGCCAGCTGTTCACGCACCAGCTCGACGTGCTGGGATGAATAGAGCCCCTCCAGCTTTTCCAGCAGGGCTGCGTCGCTCAGCTCCCGCTCGCTGGCGGGTGGCACCTCCAGCAGGATGTTGAAATGGTTGCTCATGATGCAGTAGGTCAGCACGCGCACCCCGCAGAAGGCCTCGTAGAGGCGCATGTACTTGACGAACTGCTCCTTCTCCGCCCGGCCCAGCAGGAATTCCCTGCCCACCACGCGCGAAACCACGTGATAGATCGCCGAACGATCCTCAACACCCGTCCACGGAGCCAGCAGTCGCGCCTTTGCCATCCCTAGCATCTAACACGAAACTGCCCCCCAGCCAAGCATTCTCTTCTCTTAAATTGTCTGTCTCTTTAATACGTGTCAGCATCTAACACGAAACTGCCCCCCAGCCAAGCATTCTCTTCTCTTAAATTGTCTGTCTCTTTAATATGTCCCGTCTCTTTAATATGTCCCTTCTCTTAAATTGTCTGTCTCTTTAATATGTCCCTTCTCTTAAATTGTCTGTCTCTTTAATACGTGTTCTTAAATTGTCTGTCTCTTTAATACGTGTTTGTCTCTTTAATACGTGTTTAATACGTGTCCTTTAATACGCTTTAATACGTGTGTGTCTCTTTAATACGTGTGGCAGCGGTGGTGGCGAGCCGTTGCAACGAACACTTGTCGGGCTTCTACCAGAATTTGAGAAGTAAAGGAAAAGCCGCTAAGGTGGCCATCATCGCAGTGGCCAGAAAGCTGGTGATCTATCTCAACTCATTACTCAAAAACATTCCTGCACAAATATAGTTGCTAACATGCGGAACCCCTTTGGGGTTCGACACTGGATCAAGCTGGTAATCTGAAGGAAAAAGTTTTCGCGTACGTTATTACGTGCGTGTCCTTTTATTACGTGCGCCGCAAGTTACGAACTATTCCTCATCTTGCATCTGGCTTTGATGATAAAACATTAATTCACCACTCAGCTTCTCTCCTTCAGAGTTAAACAAAGTTACAGTATCCTCAAAACCCGGAGAACTTGATTCGCCATCTAAAATACTAAATAACTCGGATAAAACTTCGTTAATAACAAATTTAATAGAGGACATCAGACGACTTTGATTCACTTCGTCAAGGCTACTATACAATTGAAATAAATTCATCCAGTCTGGATCCTTAACTTTAGATAGATCCATTTTCGAAAATTTAGTTTTATACATCTTGATTTCACGATGTACTAAATTCTCTCTAACTTTACTTACAAATTCTTCGTCATTCATTATTTAGCAAATTCTTTATACATTCTTTTATTCTCGTAATAAAAGGACAGTCAATTCCCGAGGGAAAGACAAGCCGCATTTCACGTATTCTGTTAGCCTCACCTCTTCTGATCCTTCCACCACCCCTCCGGGGTGGGTTGTGTGGGGGGGGGATCCTGCTCCCGGGGTGGCGCTTGCTAGAGCAAGCTTACCACCGCGCTACTTTCCATCACCCCTCCGGGGTGTAGTTCTTGGACTCCCAGCTCCGGAGGCAACTCCATGCCACCGAAACAGAAATATTCTAACAGAACTCAAACACAGTTGCTGTCCTTCTATTATTAACACCTCACGTCACCTGTATCAAGATCCATGAATACGCCACCTTGATAAATGACACGTAACTTGCCTAAACGAATACGTTCATCCCTAGAGCTAAAATCGACGACTTGGCCATCTTCAGAAACAAAATACAAACAGAAATGCACTTTATCAGTTATATTATAGAACTTGACTAGTACCCAGTAACCTCCAAGTCTTTTGTCATAATTACACTCTGTTATACTTTGCATTCCAAAAGCATCAATAGACTCGAAAAGTGAGCAAACCAACTCACCTTTGAGATTATACATTCTCAGATCGCAATGTGTACGCTCCTTTTTAGGAGCGGTGTCCGGGAACCCCTGGGAGTTAAATAATTTAAGGGAAACTGTATCCTGTCCGACAATGGGAGTTCCTATAATTGTATAAGGTCTATCGTAGCAAAGAGCTACCGATTCTTTGCTCGCATCCAACCAAGTTACTTTGCTTGATTCCTGCCTAAAGCAGTAAGAACCCAACTGCAAGCTAGCAGATTCATCACATGTATAATTTTCTAGATCAAATTGATAGCTACCATGACTCCCGTGAATCTGAACTTTCTTCTCGTGTGGCGATGCATGTAAAGAACTTGCATCGCCCGGTAATAGATAAACAGACTGCTTATCATTCTTTGTCAGATGAAGCGCATTTCTTCTATTAGTCACATGCTTGATCGATACCAGAAATTCATTCGTATAGAGTATCTTCAGAGGCACATCTACGACATGAAAGTCTGTGCAATACTCATTCAAAACCCTTACTCTTTTCGCTGCTGGATCGTAAGCTAGTACTTTGCCATCAAATACTACATTGCCAGTATCTAAGTCAGATTTAAAAATTTTCATCTAAGTTAAAATAAACATTTAATCATCTGTAAACATGTAACCATAATCTTTTTGAGTTCTCAAACGCTTCTCTCTCTCTTGCTCTTGAAAGACAGTATCAACTCCTCTGTTATATATGTCATTTTTCTTGCTGATATTTTTCTCTATATTCCCTTGTTCTAACAACCAATTAACGCCTCCTTCGACTACGTCTGCATTTGTACGAGACATTATTTCATCATAAAATGCTTGATCTAATCCATTTGCATTGGCGTTAGAGACAAAGCTAACCGCTCCAAATACGGCCAAAGCTTTTCCAAAACCCTTCATCAAAGCACTACCCTTACCACTTTTATCTCGTACATAGTCAAGTTGCCTACCTTATACCTTTTCGTTTTCACAAACTGAAGCAATAATTTTTTTCTTTTCTTTGCCAGACAACTCGCCTTCTTCAAAATGCCAATCTTCCATATAGTGAAGCCCCCGTGGCACTCTCATTCGCTTGCTTAAAAGCCCTTTATACCCAAACCCTTCATTGCTCTCTAGCATTCTTAGATATTTAATAGCCGCATATTTTACTTGTCTTGCGCTCATATTGTCTACGTCTACATGTGTAGTGAAAAATTCCCAATTAGAATTATATTTTGCTATTCCTTCAGCTTTATTACCAGCATGTAACGCCCTATGATCACTTGCATCCAGAAATATTCCATACTTCGCATCGTGAATATCCATATCAGCATGCTCCAAGAACCAATTCGCGTATTGTTGCGGGAATCTATGATGCCAGTGCTTGCTCTCTAAGCCCAACGGATCAAAAGCACTCCACGGATTCTGCCTCACATAGGTATACACGTTTGGCCCATCAACAAAACCTGCTGGGTCGCGGGTGATGAACACGCCAGCCTCCAGGTCGCGGTAGCGCATGCCTTCGTTGAGGAGGCCTGTCGGGTCTTCGTCCTTAGTGTTCGCCTTCTGGCGGTCGTCGGTGCTGCCGTCCTCCTCGGTTCTGGTACCGAAGGCTTCGTAGCTGGCCTGCCAGGTGATGGCCTCCGAGTCGTCGGTCTTGCTCACCACGTCTCCGCGTGAGTTGTAGGCATTGTAGGACGGTACTCCTGCACGCAGGGTATAGAGCACGCCGCCCATACCACCACCGTAGTCCGAGCCACGGACGTACTCCACGGCTGGGGAGGTGAGATTGTAGCTGCCCGCATTCTGCTCGTGCTCCTGCACGCTGAGGCCGCCAGAGAAGACCACGCGAGTGGTCTTGCCACTGGTGAGATCCGACTCATCCCTGAGCACGCGGCGGGTGCGGTGGTCATAGCCATACTCGTACAGCCCGTTCTTCGCGCTGTCCGCGCTACTATTCAGGTCTAGCGAGACGAGGCGGTTGTTCAGATCGTAGCTGTAAGTGTCTGTATTCGCCTGGTGGGTGCGTGTGGCGCGGTTGCCATTCGCATCATAGGTGAAGGAGACGACTGTTGTGTCAGGCTTGGTGTAGCTGACGAGCTGATTCGAGTTGAAGCCATTGGACTGAGTCCCGAAGGTGTAGTTCCAGCTCTCGGTCGTGGTAGTGCCACTGACGGTGGTGTCCACGGACTTGAGCGTGCGGTTGTTCGCCTTGTCGTACTGGTACTCGGTGTCCACCAGCTTGACTCCTTCCTCGGAGGACTCGTAGCGCAGACGGTAGACATTGTCGTAGAGGTTGGTGATGAGGCGCGGCTGCAGGTTGCCAGCCGGGTAGGATTCCTCGATCACAGTGACATTGCCCAGGGCATCATAGCCGTAGTCATAGCGGCCGATGACATCCCCATTGCTCTTGCGGTTCTCGATCCAGGCGGTGCGGCCAAGCGAGTCAAATGACTTGAACTCTTTCTGGCCGGAGGGCAGGGATTTCTCCGTGATGCCGCCTACCAGGTCATAGGCGTAGCTGGTGACACGGCTGGTGCCTCCACCGGAGGGTGACTCGGTGCAGGTGGAGAGCCTATTGAGCGAGTCATAGGTGCAGGTGAGAGTGCGGCCTGTCTGGCCGTAGGTCTGGAGCAGGGTATTGCCTGCCAGATCATAGGCCGTGGTGTGGGTGACGCCATTCGAGGTCTCGCTGAGGACGCGGTCGAGCGCATCATAGGTCTGGGAGACATTGCGGATTTCCTGGTTGGCGCTGGACTCGTTCGGGTAGACGACGGATTTCTGGCGGCCAGCCAGGTCATAGCTCATCTGGCGGTTGTCCGGATGGGTGGTGGTATTGTCCGGATCATACTCGACAGTCTGGAGGCGGAAGATCTCATCATACTCGTAAGCGATCTTCTGGCCCTTCGGGTCGATGGTGTGGGTCAGCAGGGCCGCATCGTAGTAGGAGTACTCGGTCTTCTTGCGCGCAGCGTCATCCGCATTCCAGACTTTTTCCAGCAGGCGGTTGAAGCCATCGTAGACGAAGCCGGTGACGTGGTCTTTCTCTAAATCACCAATCTCATCTCTGGCAGCGATCACTTGGACGAGATTGCCCACGGCATCATAGCTGTTTTCCACCACGATATCGTCCGCGTGAACCGTACCGTCCACCGGCTTGGTGGTCGGGTTGGTGGTGGTGGCGGCGAGGCGGCCAAGGGAGTCGTAGGTATTGAGGGTGACGTTGCCATTGGCATCGGTCAGCTTGGTGACGTTGCCGGCGGCATTGTACTCGCTCTTGGTGATGATGGCGGAGAGACCTAGCCCATCGATCGGCGCCAGCGGGGCGTGGGTCTCCACGGCGCGGAAGGCATCGTCATAATAGACGGTGCTGATATGGCCGCGCGGGTTGACGGTGTGGACCACATTGCCCACTTCATCATACTCGGTGGTCGAGGTGGGGCGTCTGGTCTGGCCGGTCTCGTAGTCAAAGACAGCGGGCTGGAGCTCCTGCACCAGGCGGTTCCGGGCATCGTAGACGTAATCCCAGCGCTTGTTGAGCGGATTGATCATGGCAGCCTTGTTGCCATTAGGCGTGTACTCGGTGAGGGTGACCGGGCGCTGGGTGCTCTGGCTGGTTGCATCATAGACCTCCGGTCCGATGGCTTTGACCGCGCGTCCAGCGGCATCGTACTCGACGTCATTGATGCGGGAGAAGTAGCCTCCCTGACCATTGTGGTCCGTCTGCTCCTCCGTCTGGTGCACGAAGCCCGTGGAGGTGTAGCGGCTGTAGACCTCAGAAGTGAGGGTAGAGTCCGTAGCTTGATAGGCCTTGGTCACCATGGTGGCGCGGTTGAGTCCGTCGTAGTCCGTGAGGACGGATTGCTTCTGCTCGGTGCCTACAGAGGTGGCTGTAAAGGTCATTCCATCCTGACTCTCAGTGATCTGGAAAGGATTTCTCCAGGTGGTAACGGTGAGGGCATTGCCTACCGCATCATAGGTGGTGAGTGACTTGCTGAAGTAGCCGTTCGTCTTGTCGTACTCCTTGTAGCTCTCCACCGGGCGGTAGAGGTCATCGTACTTGGCGTAGGTCCTGTAGCCTCTCGGGTCTGTGGCTTTGGTCGGCTTGAAGCCGGAGACATTGAAGGCGGATCCGCCGGCATTGTCCCCATAGAACATGCTGGAGACGTAGCCCGAGCCAGCATCTGGAGTAGTGTCTGGCAAGGTGTTCTCCTTTGGAGTGATCACCTTGGTCGGACGCACGAGGTAGTCATACTCCGTGACGGTGATATAGCCGCGGGTGTCTGTGGCAGCAACCGGGACGTTGAGATTGTTGTAGGTGACCGAAGAAATGAGGTCGGTATTTGTATCAATGCCGCTGAAGGTATTGCTGGTGGCATTGTAGCTCAGGTTTCGGTTCATGTCCCTGACGGTCGTCACAAGGCGGTTGCCAGCGTCGTAGACATAGCCGGTCTTGAGGCCCAGCTCATCGATATCCATGACTTTGTTACTGCGGTAGTCGTAGACCATCTGCTTGCTGGAGCCGTCCGGGTTGACCACTTTCACCAGGCGGTTAAGCGCATCGTAGTGGAAGTAGGTGGTATTCCCCTCTGGATCGGTCACGCTGAGCTTGTTGCCATTGCGGTCATAGGTGTAGGAGGAGATGAGGTCTCCGCTATCAATGGAACTGTTCCCATTCATATCCACCGCACTGCGCTGCACGCGTCCGTTAGAGTCCGCCTCATAGAGAGTGACGATGTCACTCACCCAGGCCGGGTCGTCCAGTTCAGGATTCGTGGCGAATGCCTTGACTTTGCTGCTAGACATGAAGGCGGCGAAGCCATTCTGGCCGTAGGCAAAGACTTTTTCGCTCATTTTGACACCCGCCGCATTGGTCACCACCTCATCGGTCCGCAGGCCATTGGCTGCGATGGTGTAGTTGGTCTTGCGGCCCAGTGCGTCCTCGATCTCCTTCATGACCCTGGTGGCAGAGTCATACTGGTAGTTACGCACTACATTGCCACCTGACGTGATTTTGGTTTCGCTATTCGGGTCGCCGTAGACAGAGAATCCTGATCCTCCAAAGTTTGACACTTCAGCAGGGGCCGGGTCCGTGTAATTGTAAGTAGTGGTATTCCCACTGAAGTCTACGACACTCTGCAAGGCGTAGCCAGCGCTTGGAGAGAAGGCTAAGGACTCGGTTCCACCTCCGTCATAAGCGATTGTCATCGTCTGATATCCAATGACGTGAGTCTTAGAAACCTGCTCGCTGTATACGTAGTCTAGATCTGGATCCTGGAATTCATTCACTGCGAATCCACCCCAAGTGTAGGTCGTGACATTTCCCTCCACATCCGCAACCATGGTCTGCCGGGCAACAGGCTCTATGCCGTCGTCGGTAGCCTCCACCAGATGTGTCCCACTGACACCCATGATACGGCCACCTGGAGTCTGGATATTTGAGACATCCCTAGGCAAACCGATGACTGGAACATTTCCTTTGAAGAAACCGATATACTCCAGTTGATTCTTTCCGTCCTTGAAAATAGGAGCGTACCTTGCCTCACGGACAAAACTACTACGGGACTCATCAAAGGCATAAGAAATCGAAGTCTCATTTCCATAGGCATCCTTGATGCTAGACAAGTTCACATGACAGGTATCGACTGAATACTGTTCATAAGAGCCATTTACCTCAGCCCATGCACGGATGTCATAGAACTGTCCGTTTTCTGATTCTAGAGGGGTATCTCTCGGATCATCCTCTACTGCTGCACTATATTTGTATTCGGCTGTTTGAATACCGCCACGGGTTACCGAGGCAAGCAGACTATCCGCAGGGTAGGCTTCTGCATCTCCACTTATGACGGCCCCGGAAGCGCCCTGGTAGCCATAGTTCACTGTATTTCCTTTTGGATCCACCACAGAAGTGACTCTTCCGTTCGTATCCTGATGTATCGCAATTCCCAGTGAAGGTCGGCTCGCCACGTAGATCTCAGCTGGTATCAGGTTGATCTCATCACGATAAGTATAGACAAGTTGCTCACCATAACGGTCAGTTACATTATTCAATCGCGAGTAGGTCTTCTTCGTATATTGCTTTGAACCATGCCTTCTATTGTTAGAAAGTAACTGATCGTAAGTAGAATTATCAAATCGAAGGGTCGTCCCAAACTTCTTCTTAAAGACATACTCTCCTCCGTCTAGCTCTAAAGTCGCCAGATAATTCTGCAATTGGTTACTGGCACTAGGCATAGGCATGAAGCGTGGTGCTCCGTTGTTATAGCCGATTACAAACTGATAACTCATACCATGCTCATCAATCACCGTAGCCGTATTGGCCTGCCCCTGGACCAAGCCTTTTTCCTTACGGGTCTGCTTATCCATCAAGGCCACTAGGTTTTCATACTGATCTACTTGCTCTGACAGAATGATTCGCGGACTCAGATTAGAACTCCAACCGGCCCCAAACGCCAAGTCCGGACGTTCCTCCGCCAAGAGCCCACCGTAAACGCCTCTCCCCTGAGAGTCCTCAGCACTACTCCAGGTGAATGGAGAAGCATTACGCCTGACTGCGAGAACCAACTCACTGGCTGGCACGGGAATGTAGAGATCCGTGGTAGAATGGCTGAAGTCACGAGTAAGAGCGTCAACGTAAGATTCCTCAGGCTCCTCATCGCTTTCCGCCTCGGACTGAGGCTTGCCGTCTCCTACCGGGCGCCCCAACAAACTGATCTTGCGATACTTAGCTCCAGAGGCTTCGTCGGCATTAACGGTCTTGTTGATGAACTTCGTAGGATCTGTCCCATTATCATAAACTAGTTCAATCGCTTTCTCATAGTTTACTGTATCATTATCATAATATAAGGACAGACAATTCCAGAGGAAAAGACAAGCCGCATCTCTCGTCCTGTTAGCCTTTAAACTCCACTCCTTCCACCACCCCTCCGGGGTGGCTTGAGGGGGGATCCTGTTCCCGGGGTGGCGCTTGCACGGGCAAGCTTACCGCCGCGCTACTTTCCATCACCCCTCCGGGGTGTGGACCTTGAGTAGGCAACTAATCATCTACGATGAGAATGAGACCATTAACAAGTAACATCAAGTATATCTTCCGAACTTAAGTTGAGAGCATTTACAATTTCAGACAACAGATTGTTTGGGTATGTTTTTCTGGGATCCACTGCTATAGCCGTATATTTATTCTGGGGAGCCATTACATAACGAAATAGTGCGCATTCAAATCTAGGAGCCACCAAATAGATCAGCTCTGTATCCCCCATTCCATCCGTCCAAAACGTCTGTACATGGAAGTTATTTATCTTTGCGATCTCTTCAGGAAGCAAAGTGAGGTAGCCAATTATTTCATCCGCCCCAAATGTACACTCCTTTCGGTCTGTTTGAATCAGTTTCTGCATATCACCTTAATACGGTCGCGCCCCTCTTATTTTTTGTACGCATCATTTATCACTTAAAGTGACACACAATTTCTGTGGTAAGGACAAGCAACATCACTCGCCCTGTTAGCCTTTGAACTCCTCTCCTTCCACCACTCCTCCGGGGTGGGTTCTGTGTGAGGGATCCTGGTCCCGGGGTGGCGCTTGCATGGGCAAGCTTACCGCCGCGCTACTTTCCATCACCCCTCCGGGGTGTTTCCGGGAGAGATGGAACGGGGAGATGTAGGATTTGCGCGACCCCGTTGGGGTCGTTTGTCGGGAGGGTCTGGGTCCCAGGGTAGCGGCCCGCTGGTCCGCAACCGCTGGGCTAACATGCGGAACCCCTTTGGGGTTCGACACTGCATCAAGCTGGTAATCTGAAGGAAAAAGTTTTCGCGTACGTTATTACGTGCGTGTCCTTTTATTATGCCCTCAAAAAATTCAAGACCAGGACGATCACCTATGACAATGGCACCGAGTTTTCAAATTTCCGGGAAGTCGCCAGCGCAACAGGTTCGAAGCCCTTCTTCTGCAACCCCTACCATGCCTGGGAGAAGGGGCTGGTAGAGAACACCATTGGTCTTATCAGGGAATACTTCCCTAAAAAAACAGGCAACCACCTGCCCATCGCCCCTGAAATCTACCAGCAGGTTCAGGAGGAAATCAACCAACGCCCGCGCAAGACCATGGGCTTCAGGACTCCTGATTCATTCATCAAACACTTGGCCGGATGACCACAGAACATCAACCTAACAAAACTATGAATTCGTGTTGCAGCTTGAATGTTAATCCGCACTGTCTCTTTAATACGCTAACAAAAATCCTACGACATCAATTCGGCAAGATCATACGGTCTCAAATCGGTGCGTAACAGCAAGATCATACGATCTCAAATTGGTGCGTAACAGATAACCGGAAGCACGGGCGACCGATGGCGTCGTAAAAAACAGGGCCGCATCCACCATCACACAGTGGGTGCGGCCTTCCGCATCATAAAAAACGGCTCATCGAGAGCCTGTGCCATGCCTCGGAAAATCCCGGGGTCTGGGGCAGAGCCCCATCGCCTGAACGCAAAAAGCATCATACCACCTCACTGTGTATGATGCTTCTGGAACCAGATTCTTATGAAAGCGTGGTAATCCCACAAAAATCCCACAAAAATCCTACGACATCAATTCGGCAAGATCATACGATCTCAAATTGGTGCGTAACAACTTCGTCGCTATCCATTACGGGGCATTGTGCAAACTAAGCGCAAGGCCCTCGCCAGGGGGCTTAATCGCCATCAGATAGTAAGAACCCCCGCTATCGGAGATTGCCCTTCAAAAGCAACTTCCGTCTCGTAGTGAAGAGGGAAAAGCGTCACTTTCTCTTTTCCAATTCGCTGACAGATCACCTTCAAACTCGATTCGATCATGTCCGGGAGATTGAGGTTGAGCACATGCTCGGTTCCATCAACAAAAAGACCGACAGCGTAATATGATTCAAGCCCAATCAAATAGCCTTCGAACGCGGTTCCGTCGGCCGCGACGAAATTAGCCTTAATGAACAAGGTTGGCTCATCCTTTGGCAGAGGTTGCCACTTGGTAAGTGGCTCGTGTTTTTCCTGCGCATCATCCCATTTCCAAACTGGATATTCTCGAAACGCGGTTGGTGATAGTCGTTTTCCCATAAGGTTTATCTAATTTTCCCGTGTTCTCGCAGCACTACATAATAAAAGACAATTCCCGAGGAAAAGACAAGCTGCATCTTCACGTATTCTGTTAGCCTTACCTCTTCTGATCCTTCCACCACCCCTCCGGGGTGGTTGTGTTGGGGGGCCTGTTCCCGGGGTGGCGCTTGCTCGGGCAAGCTTACCGCCGCGCTACTTTCCATCACCCCTCCGGGGTGTTTCTGGGAGAGATGGAACGGGGAGATGTAGGATTTACGCGACCCCGTTGGGGTCGTTTGTTGGGAGGGTCTGGGTCCCAGGGTAGCGGCCCGCTGGTCCGCAACCGCTGGGCTAACATGCGGAACCCCTTTGGGGTTCGCCACTGCATCAAGCTGGTAATCTGAAGGAAAAAGTTTCCGCGTACGTTATTACGTGCGTGTCCTTTTATTATTGTACCGTAATTTCTATAGGACCATTGTCAGCAGACAGCTTGTGTTTCACCCCGTTCACTATGACATGATGAATATCTGTGGACTGCCATTTCACCTCGTGATCAGATTCCGCGGTATGAAATACAACTCGAGACGTTTTAACGCTTTTGCTTCCACCACCACTGACGCTATCACTCATTGAAAACTGGCTTTGGCCCTCAGGAAAAGTTCCAGATACCATCAAGACCGCGACAGCCTCATCATTAATCTTTAGAACCCACGTATTGGGTGACTTCCCATTTGCCAAAACGATCACATAATCCAGATTAGGAGTTTTTTCATTATCACAGCCAAGTAATGCAAAGCACATTATGAGCAACAACTGGATCCAGCTTTTATTCATAATCATCGTGGGTAGTGTAGGTGTCATAGCCATCATCAATAAAAGGACAGTCAATTCCCGAGGAAAAGACAAGTCGCATCTTCACTCATGCTGTTAGCCTTTGAACTTCATTCCTTCCACCACCCCTCCGGGGTGTAGACCTTGGACAGATGCTGACTCATGCAGCGGGAGATGTAGGATTTACGCGACCCCGTTGGGGTCGTTTGTCGGGAGGGTCTGGGTCCCAGGGTAGCGGCCCGCTGGTCCGCAACCGCTGGGCTAACATGCGGAACCCCTTTGGGGTTCTCCTCTGCATCAAGCTGGTAATCTGACGCGGAGAGTTTTTGGGAGTATGTCCTAGGTGTTCGACGCGTAGATTACGATCCACCTAGTGAGGTTCCGTCTCGCCAGACTGCCTACTGCCTACTGCCTACTGCCTACTGCCTACTGCCTACTGCCTACTGCCTACTGCCTACTGCCTACTGCCTACTGCCTACTGCCTACTGCCTACTGCCTACTGCCTACTGCCTACTGCCTACTGCCTACTGCCTACTGCCTACTGCCTACTGCCTACTGCCTACTGATCACTCCCCAAGGGACAAACAAATCACCCCGGCCACGGGGAGTGGTCGGGGTGATGGCTTGGAGTTTCTTCTATCTTGTTAGGAAGAAATCCTACCCCTGCTGGAGCTGGGCGACTTTGCGCTGGATGCTTTGGTGCTGGGGGTGACTGCTGTCCCAGAAGGCGGCGTGGTCCGGGTGGGTGGGGCTGCTCATGATGTTCTGGGCTTCCTGCTTGCCGCCGGTGAACTGGCTGCCGGGGATGCCCTGGCTGGCCTGGTGGAAGCTGCCTTCGCTGAGTTTGCTGCTGACGGCGGCCATGAGCTTGACGAATTCCACGTTCTCGGTGAAGTCGGCGCGTTCCAGGTTCACGCCGGCGATGGAGGAGAAGACATCGTAGACTTTCTGTGCGTTCTGCAGCTTGGCGTCGAACTCGTGACCCCACTCGCGGCGGAGTTCGCCCACGGCCTGCTGGCGCGCTTTGGTGAGCGTGCCCTCGGCCTCCTGCGCCTGGCTGCTCAGGTACTCGAGGTGCTTGTCCAGGATGGCCTGAGCCTGGGCGGGAGTGGCATTGATGCCGTGGGCCAGCTGCTGGTAGTGCTCCAGCGCGCCCTCGGGCATTTCCACTCCGGCAGGCAGTTCCTCCGGCAGCTGCAGCTCGTAGCCGCCAGCTTCCAGCGGGATGTCATTGGCGCGGCGGAATGTTTCTACGGCCTTCTGGTCGGCCTCCTCGCCGAGATCGGGCACACGGCGCATGCGCTCGAGATTGGCGTAGCTGCGCGCCAAGTCCTCCGGGGTTTTGAATTTGCTCAGTGTCTTGCGGTAGTCGGCCAGCGATTCCTGCTCCAGCCAGTCCGGGTGGAATTCTCCGTTCTCCCCGGTCACGCTGAGTGGTACCGATTCTGCGGCAGGCTCTGCGGAATCTCCAGAGTCACTGTTAGATACGGATGCCTGCTCTGCGCCAGCTTCCTCCGCAGCGGGATTCGCGCCGCCGCCCTCGCCACCGAGCAGGGCTCCTGCGGCGCTGTATAGTGGGGTAAAGTATCTCACAGAGCCACCTCCTCACCATTGGCCGCTTGCTCGCGGTAGGCCTTCTTGCTGAGGCCGTATTTCTTCTGGAAGGTCTTGTGGTGCATGTTCTCCAGGTCCTCTTCTAGCTCTGCAGTTTCGCACGGCAGATTCACTGCTGGCTCGCCGCCTTCATTTTCGGTGCTGCTGTTAGCCTCTGTCTCTTCACCGCTGGCGGGGCTGTCCTCCGCGTGGGTGAAGAGCTCTGTGCCACCTGCTCCGTCTGTGCTGCCTGCTCCGTCTGTCCCGCCGGGAATGTCTCCCTGCGGGGTCTCTCCTGCCGTGCCGGCAGCTTGCCTCTCATGGTCATGTTCTAACATATCTGCTTCTTGCTTATCCTGCTCCGCATGCTCTGTGTCCTGCTGCAGGAGGTCCGCGTAGACGCGGACTGCGGTCTGGCGGGACTTGCGGTAGCATGCTTCAAATTCCTCATCGCTCGCATGCGCGACCATCCAGCGGAAGTACGCCGGGGTCAGGGTGCCCTCATCGGGATTACGCAGCGGCTTGGCTGCTGTTGTCTTACTCATCGCTTTCTGTCTTGGGTTTCATTTCTCAAACTCCCCAGCGGCCACCTGGCCGAGGAAGTGAATCACTGACTTTTGTCCGTCGTGGTAGAGCACGCGCTTGGTATCGAAGTCATTCATCGGCGCCGAGGGGACATCCAGGCAGAGATGCCTGATCACGATGTCTACCATGGCCTTGCCCGCGTCTGACTGCAGGCACTGCTTGACTGCCTTCACCTTGCGCTTGTGCTCCCAGCACGAAGTATCCGTTCTTTCCATACTCATTTAAAAAATTGCCACAGCTCTGCGGCTGGAGATCCTGCTAGAGCATGGCCTGGATGGCCTGGGCGGGATCGATCCCCGCCTTGCCCACGGCTTCCGCCGCCTGCCCCATCTGGGCCATCTGCTCTGCCTGCTGCTGGGCCTGGGCGCGCTGCTCGCGCAGCTGCTCCATTTCCTCCAGCTTGACGAGCCAGCGCTCCGGGAAGCCCTCATTGCGCGCCATGTCGCGCACCATGCCATCGAAATCAAAGTTATCTAACACACCGGGGTCATACTGGGCGATCATGGCGGCGCGCTGCATCACGCGATCCAGGCCCATGGTCTCCAGCTGCTTGATGGCGAGCGCCAGCTTGGACTGGTACTCGATGACCGGGGTATCCAGCGCCACCAGGCCCTCCTCTCCCGTCTCGCGCGCCAGTCCCTCCGGCGCCGGCGGGAAGTAGTCCTCCCGCAGCAGCAGGCTGAACATGCGCTGCATCAGCGGCTCCATGTCCGAGACAAACTGCACGAAGGAAGGGGCGAACATGAGCAGCTTCTCCGACTCCCGCGCCGCCACCTCCGTGGCTGTCATCTGCTTCTGCAGCTGGGCAAACATCTGGAACAAAGGCACGTGGAAGAACATCTCGATCTGCTCGTGCTCCTGCTCGATAAGGAACTGCCCGGCCTGGAAGCTGCCGCCGGTGCCCCACTCACGCGGGAATCCCATGGCCGCGGCCTTCTCAGAGACCACGGTGCGGCCGCCGGCGCGCATGTCCACATTGTGCTTCTGGTCCGCCAGCTCCAGCACGCGGGGCAGCGCCGCTGTCTCGCCCAGCAGCTTGAGGATCTTCTTCATGAAGTTCGCCGAGAGCACATTTGGCATGGCATTGTAGGCGGGGGAGAAGCCCCAGGGATGATTCCCCCAGCGCTCGTAGCGGGTGACCAGGAAGGGAAACTCGTAGAAGCCCCCCTCCTCCACCACCTGCTCATCCGTGCAGCAGATGTAGTGGGAGAGGTAGGCGCGGCTGTCCAGCTTGCCCGGATCGTGCTCCCTGTTAGGCTGGACCACGTGGATGAAGCGGTACTTGCTGGTCAGCTCACGGGAGTCCCCCGCCATGGCCTGCTCATACACGCTACGCAGCTTGGCGCCCAGCTGGTCCTTGCCGAACTTGTCCGCCGCCTGCATGACGGTGTACTCCAGCTCGCGCGAGAGCGTATTCACCACGCCGTCCTCATCCTCCGCCACGGTGTAGGTGCCGATCTCCACGTACTGGAAGTTCAGCGGCTTGCTCTTCCCCTTGTTGAGGAAAAGGCAGCCGGTGCCCAGGGTGGAGCGGTCGCGGAAGACGCTATTGATCACCGTGTAGAAATTACTCTGGCTAAGCATGCGGATGGCTACCTCCGTGCATTCCTTGAACCACGACTTGTGCTGCTCACTGCCGGACTCCCTGACTGAGGTGGCAAAGGCGAACCACTGCTCATTCATCGGCGTGATGTAGGACATGTGCCCCTGCGCCAGTACATTGGCGGAGCTGATGCCCTTGGTATCGTGGATGCGCGAGCGGTACACATTGCCCGGCGGATCCTGCCTGTCCATGACATGCGCGCGGTGCGGGGTGAACCACTCCTGCACGCGCTGCCAGCGGGTGTCCCATGCCGTACGCTCGCCGGCCCTCGCCTCATGCTCTGCTATCAATTGCCGAGCTTTGCTACTCTCCTCCATTCCCTGAATTTTTCTTTCTCTCTACTTACAAGTCTAAGCACACATGGCTTCCGGCCTGATAGACACTGGCATCCGCCCTCATCACTCCGGCATCCGCCCACGTACTTCTGTCTGGCTGCATCCCCTCTAGATGCTGCTCCGGCTCACTGCGGGTCCACACATGACCCAGCCGCAGCCGTTTTCTCTTTAACTAACAAAAACAATCCACCGCCTACTCGCCGCCGAGCAGCTTCTTGCGGTTCGGATTGTACTCGGACTGGTCCAGCATGGTGGCGCGCACGCCCTTCTTCTGCCGTTCCTCCTGGTCCACCTGCCTGCGCAGGTCTAACAATTCCCTGCCAGTCTGCTTGACTGGAGGAGCCGCCGGTGGCGGTGCTTTTGGTTTGGGTGTTTTCATACCTTGAAACTCTCCATTGAATGCAATTTGAACACACCGCGCCGCTCGTAGGAAAGATACGGAAGCGCGTAAGGCAGCAGGCTCAGCAACTCGCGCATCTCACCCACTGCTAGATGAATATGCCAGCAATCTGGGTATGACGTCAACTCATTAAATTCCGCCCCGTCTGCGGCCCGCGCATCAGTACAGTCGCAGATGGCCTCCGCCCCCCAGCTGGTGCAGACCGGGCGCACCATGGCAAACATGCTGGGCGAGGCGTAGACGTAGCCGTGGTGCACGTGCCAGGCCATGTCCTGCATGAGATCCTGCGCGCCCTCGCCGATCTCCGCGTAGAGCTGCAGCGCCATTTCCCAGGGTGTTAGAGTGCTATTCATAGAGGTCATTCAGTACCATGTTAGATCGTGTACCGGCCTGCGCCTCCATTTCCAGGCTGGAGCTACCCGGCACCAGGCCGCGCTCGTCCGCCTCTGCAAAGGTGCGGAAGGCATCGCATGGATGGGAGTAGATATCGTGGATGGGCTCCCGGCTCTGGCCCTCGTTTTCCATCGGCCTGTAGCGGTAGTTCGCCAGCGCATCCAGGAAGGAAACGCGCTTGCTACCGAACTGATAGACCCGGCCCAGATTCCCCGCATGCAGCACCATCTGGGGAAAGCGCTCGCGCACGTACTCGATCCCCATGTGCACGCGCGGGATCTTCGGCACCACGCGCACCTGGCGCAGGCCGCATTCCTCCAGCGACTCCGCGATGGACTTGTTGTAGGTCTTCCCCAGCCGCTGCCAGCCGCCATCGTGCGGCAGGTAGTGCGCCTCGATAAAGGCCTCGTTGTCGCGCTCCCACTGCTGCAGCCAGCGGGCGTAGTGCTCCAGTGTCTCGCCGCGGCCCATCATGCCATCATAGACGCGCAGCTGCAGGCCTACCCGCTGGATCAGGATGATGGACATCAGGTCGCTTTTCCCCAGATCCCAGAAGGAGAAAAAGGACTGCCGCACCCGCGGGTAGCGGATCACCCGGCCCTCCACCCGCGCCCGGTCCAGGTACTCGCCATAGACCGCGCCATCCACGGGCGAAAGGAAGATCTCCTCCAGCACGGAGGGGAATTCCTCATAGCGCTTCTCCCGCTTAGGCCAGGCCCGCTTGTAGTACCAGAGCCGCTGGTGGCCGGAGAGCTCCACCCCGTAGCGGCTCTCCAGCTGGGCGAAGTACTGCGCGCATTCCTCGGAGATCTGGCTCTGCTCCCCCTCCCACACGTAGGCCTCATCCAGCCACCAGGGGAAGAAGTACACCCGCCAGTCGCGCTGGCTGCGCTGCTCCTCCGCGATCTGCAGGGCCGGCTCCACCACATCTGTGTAGAGCCTGCCCGTCTTGCCCCCGCGCCAGGTGGACTCTACCACGGTGATGCCCTCCTTCGCCGAGGGCAGCGCGCCGTCCGCTATCTTGTCCGAGCGGCGCGGGTCCTCGAACTGGATCGCGCCCCACTCGGAGATCCACAGCATCTGGTGGGTGCCGCCGCGGGCGTTCTTCCCCGCATAGACGGTGGAGGCCACCTCGTCCCCCTGGGCGGCACGGCAGCGCAGCGTGAACTCCCCGTTGTTATCCACCAGCACGCGGTAGCAATCCCGCAGCGCCTTCGGCAGGTTCTCCCAGGCAAAGAGCAGCTTGCCGAGCTTCTTCACCGCGTCCTCCTTATTCTGGTCCACGATGCCGATCTTGTAGCCCGCGCGGAACAACTGCATGTCCAGGCAGATCAGCGCCAGCAGGGTGGAAAAGCCCAGCTGGCGCGCCTTCAGGATAGCCACCGCCATTTCCCCCCGCTCATACAGCGCCCGCAGGATCTCCTCCTGCTCCTCACGCGGCTCAAACAGCACTTTAGGCCGGTCGTCCGCCGGCTCTATGTAGTACAAATTCCAGAACCGCCATCGCCAGTCCCCCAGCCGCGCCTCACACAGCGCCGCCACCTCATCGTTCCAGGTCATGTATTGTCTATTCTTTAAGTGTTAGATAAGTTTTTCGGCCATCCCGGCCAGCTTGGTGTAGGAAGTTGCCATTGGCACCTTTGCGAACAGCCGTCCTGTTTGATGGTTAGGTATCGTAGCTAGTAGGGAGTAGTAAGTAGCCTCTCCGGGTAAACCTGAGAGCATTGGCTCATGCTAGCCGCATACTTGAAGCATAGAGAAATTTTCCTCAGGAAATTTCCGCTACTCGCTACTCCCTACCTGCTACAGATCCTACCCACCATTACTCCCTAACAAACCCGCAAGGGCTCCATCTAGCCGGAATCAGTAATCAGTAATCAGTAATCAGTAATCGCCCCTCGGGCTCCCCAACCTCATCTTGCCGATCAAGTCTGCGAGGCCGAGATCCACGTCCACCTCCTCCGGTTCGTTGTAGCCCATCATCCGAGCCTCATCCACTAACAGACCGCGCTTCACCGAGTCGGAAACATCCGGGTCATTCACCATCTCGTGGCGGATCCTGCGGATCTCCTGCCGCGTGAGATAGCCGTCCTTCTCCTGCTCCCTGCGCAGCCGCTGCAAATGCTCCATCACCTTCTCCTGTTTCAATAGTTTGCTGGCCGCACTCACCGCCGCCTCACCCCGGGACTCATAGCCCGCCTCCTCATAAGCACGCCCGGCCGCCATCCCAGAAAGATAAAGCTCCACAAACCGCGCCTGCCGCACATTCACACCTCCCATCACCACCATCCTACCCTAGGCCCGCGCCGCATGGCAACAGGGAAAAGTCGCCCCTTGCGGGGAGTATTGAGTATCAAGAATGCAGTATACAGAACGGCATGATGAAACTTGTCTCCACCACGAAATACACAGCCCCTACGGGGCATGACGGATTACAAATGACTGATTGCTGGCTAGATGAAGCTATGTTCCTCCACCCCTCCGGGGTGGTGTGTGGGTGGGGCGGGTACCCGGGGTTGGCGCTCACTGCGTTCGCTGACCCCGGGCTCTGTTCCCTCATCCCTCCGGGATGCTTGCTAGAGAACCTCAACGGGGTTCCGGTCCTTAGCCCGGCGGTTGCGAACCGAAGGATCGCTACCCCGGGAATAAAACCAAAATAGAACACGACCCCAACGCGGGTCGCGGATGTTTCATCTAGCAGGGATCCAGCTAGCCAGCCTTTTTCCTTTCTCCTTTATCCTCATCACTGCCCGCAGGGTTCCCCCTGCGGGCACCTAACACTTCTTGCTGGCATGGGGGGAGGTTTTCTCCTAGAATGCGGATTGTGCCCGACCCTGTGAAATACTATCGACTGCTGCGCCGCTCCCATCTGGTGCTGCTGGGGATGTGGGTCTTGCTGGGCCTGTACACGCTGGCCAGAGTGACCGGTGCCGAGCCAACCGATCCCTTCTTTATGGTCTTTGCTGCGGTGCTGACGTCACTGGCGGCGCTCCCTCTGCTCGCCTTCCGGCACAAGAAGGCCTTCGCCCTGCTCACGGTATTTTCCTCTGTCTTTTTCACCGGCCTGTTCCTGCTATTCGCTATCCCCTCGGCATCGCTTTACTGGTACTACAAAAGCATCGACTCCTATTATTTCGTGGAGAGTGACTCGTTCACCCGGACCATTACCTTCCTGCTTGTAATCGCCCTCTGGCCTGCCCTGCTCTATCAGAGCCTCCGCTACCTCCGCCTCATCCGCACCAAGAGCGGATTTACGATATGTTAGAGGGAAGTGGGGAGGAAAAAGGATAGAGGCCTGCGAGATGCAACCTAGCTATATGAAGCCCTGCTTGAGGGAACGTGGCCCCTGCGGGGCATTACTGATTACTAATGACTGATTACTGATCCCGGCTTGATGAAACTTTTTTACCACGAATTTCGCGAATTTCACGAATGCGGGCTAGATGGAACCAAGCCCCCTGCGGGGCATTACTGATTGGTGATTACAAATTACTGATCCCGGCTAGATGGAGCCCTGCCTGATGAAGCTATGTTCCTCCACCCCTCCGGGGTGGTGTGTGGGTGGGGCGGGTTCCCGGGGTTGGCGCTCACTGCGTTCGCTGACCCCAGGCTCTGTTCCCTCATCCCTCCGGGATGAAGCGCCCGCTGGGCGCTTGTCATGGGTCAATGGTCAGAAGTCATCGGGGTTTCATCCCGTCAGCCTTTTTCCTTTGTCCTTTATCCTTCCCACTCCCCGCAGGGGCGAACCCCAAGGGGGTTCCGTACGTTAGCCCGGCGGTTGCGAGCCGAAGGATCGCTACCCCGGGAAGAGGATTTAAAGAAAGAAACGACCCCAACGCGGGTCGCGTAAGTCTCATCTAGCCGGGTTCCACCATCCCGGTCTTCGCCCATTCAGTAATCTAAAAAAATCTGTCTAATCTGTGGCCAGAAATGCTTCATCTAGAACGATTCGTGAGATTCGTGGTAAAAAGGTTTCATCATGCTGGCCCCAATGACTCCTGACCCTTGACCAATGACTCCCCGCAGGGGAACCCTGCGGGGTTATCCTTGCCAAGCGGGTGGCTCTGGGCAGTATGTGAGGAGTCGTTACCTAGCAGTTCATGGAAGAAGCACGTTACTACATCAAAGGTCAGGAAGAGATCGGCCTGGTCGATTCCTCATCGCTCCACCAGCGCATCCTCAACCATTCACTGCAGGCTAATAGTCTGGTCAGGCTGGAGGACACCACCCAGTGGATCAAACTCGGCAGTCTGCAAGTCTGGAGAAATGCCAAGGCTCCACACATAGGGCAGCTCATGGACGAGCTCCCAGCCGAATCCTATGTCCAGGTAGAGGACAAGCTGGAGATTTCCATCACGATCTTCGCCTACATTGCCTTCCTGATCGCCTTCATCATTCTGGTACTGGGGATCAGCCACGGAGCTTTGACGCCAGCCCTCTTCCAAGCCGCGTCCGCAGTGCTCTCCGGTCTGCTGCTGCTTGCCGTGGCCCGCATTCTCCGCTACCTGCGCACCCTCGTGGAGCAGGGCAAGGCGAGGGCTCAGGAAGACTAAGCCATGAAAAACCTCCTCACATTCTGCCTGCTCCTCCTCAGCTTGCTTCCCATCCACGCGGGGCAGGATGAGGCCATTACCAAATTCTATCAAAAGCTCCAGCAGCACCGGATCAGCAAGGACATTCAATACAAGGGCCCCGCTAGTGTCGCCATACGAAAGCTCCTGCATGAGGTGGGTGCCGAAAAGCTAGGCATCACCCGCGTGCGATTCGATCACCTCATCATCCCCGAGCCCCTCCAGCAAGAGGCTGGCGGCTTTGCCGAGGGTGAACCCAAGCTCCGGGAGATCGAACTTCACTTTACCACAGGCGTACCCGCGCACCAGGTCATGGATCAAATCACTCGTCAATGCGGCTGGCACGTCGCCGAAATCAAGGACGGCATCCTCGTGATCAACACCCGCTACCGGCCGGATGCAGAAGACACTCCACAACCACAGTAATTACTTTTCACCTTGCCTAAAAAGCCTCCAAGCAAGCAGCAGCGCTACGAGCGCCTGACGCAGAGCTACCTGATGCTGCTCGCCATATGGACACTGCTGGTGACCATAGGCTTGCCATCCATCTTTGAGAAGCCGGTGGGCTGCCTGATTCTCGTCCTCATCACCCTACTGCTCTACATCCCCCTGATGACACGCGAGGACAAGAAGCTCAGCGCCCAGATACTGTTAGGCACTTGCGCACTCGTCTGCCTGCTGGCCGTGCTGTTCACCTTACCCCAGCTCATCAATGGCATCCGCGCCATGTGCCGGCATTTCTATCAGGAGGCCGTAATCACCGCCATGATCAGCACCGCGCCCCTCACCCTGATCTTCGCGCCCTTCGTGATCTCCCTCAAGCGCAGCCTCCAGTACCTGCGCACGCCGGAGGAACAGTCTATCTCACCCAGTGGGGACGAGGCTGCTTGACTCAGCGCCATGAAGCCCCTCTAGTGGCGGCCCTCATTCCCAACAGAACAGAAACCAACGAAATGAAGAAACTCGTCTCCAGCATCCTGCTGACCGCCGCCCTCACCGCCAGTGCCATCGCCCAGACCGCCTCCGATGCGGCCAAGGGATATTTCTCCACCTATCAGAAAAAAGAGTACGGCAAGAGCGCGGAGTACTTCCACCCGGAAGCTCTGGACCTCTTCCGCCAGATGCTTTCCTTCGGCAAAAGCCTGCCCGAGGAGAAAGCCACTGCCTTCTACAGAGACTTTTTCGGCCCGGAGGCCACCAAGGAATCTATCGAGAAGCTCGATAACCAGGCCTACTTCAGCCAGTTCATCGGCTCCATCATGAAGCTAATCCTGGAACCCGCCAATGTAGAATACACCAAGGCAGAAGTGCTCGGTGAAGTGAAGGAAGGGGAAGTCACCCACGTGCTGGTCAGACTTCACCTTAGCTCCAATGGTGTGGAATCCCAGGCCATGGAAGTGATCTCCTTCAAACAATACAAAGGCGAATGGAAGACGCTGCTCACCGAGAAGTTCGAAAGCATCGCCGAGTCCCTGCAGGAGAGCTTCCGTTAAGATACTGACTGAAGCATGAGCGAAGATACCCAGACAGAGAGCCAGCACAACGAGCCCTCATTGATCGAGATCCTACTCGGCCTTACGGGCTGCGGTATCTTCCTGCTCGGGCTCGTCTACACCTGCATCGTATTCATCAGCACAGGTTTCAACCTGACGGCCCTCATGGTGCTGGGCTTCTCCTTCACCGCCGCCATCATTTGCTTCGCGCTGCTGAGCGTCATCGGCCGCCTGCGCCGGCTGGATCAGAAATGGTGAGTGTGGATCCGGAATATTACCAGCGCTTCCAGCGCTCTGCCATGCTACTAGGCTTTCTCAACGCATTTGTTGCGTCGATAGGTCTGCCTGTCACGATCAGTTTACTGCTACTCTTACCACTCATGATCGCCTTCGCCGTGCACATCAGCAAGATGTTCTGGAAAGACCGCGGCCTGCTCGCTAGCTCTCCCTATTTCATCATCGGTTTCTTCGCTGGAACCTTCGTCGGTCATGGCATCCGCCTCTCCCTGCACTACCTCGCGTAGGGCAGGATAAGCCCCATCTCTCGTTCCCCCCTTCCACCACCCCTCCGGGGTAAAGCGCTCACAGGGCGCTTGTCATGGGTCAAAGGTCAGGAGTCATTGGGGCCGGCTAGATGAAGCATACGCGACCCGCGTTGGGGTCGTATTCTTATTTTAACCCTATTCCCGGGGTAGCGATCCTGCGGCTCGCAACCGCCGGGCTAAGGTCCGGAACCCCTTTGGGGTTCGCCCCTGCGGGGAGTGGGAAGGATAAAGGACAAAGTAAAAAGGCTTGCGGGATGAAACCCCGATGACCCATGACAAGCGCCCAGCGGAGGCTTCATACCGGAGGTACTCTATCTGTAATCCGTAATCACGAATCAGTAATTCCCCGCAGGGGCTCACCCCAGGAACCCGCCCCTAACAACATACCACCCCGGAGGGGTGGAGGAACCTTACGCAACTAGCCGGGCTTTTTCCTTTCTCCTCTATCCTTCTTACTCCCCGCAGGGGCTCCCCCTCAGGGGCCGGACTTAATCGAAGATATCGATCACGCGCTCCCACCAGCTTTCCTTGCGGTCGTCTTCGTGCTGGCCGTCGCGGTGGACCTGATGGCGGCCGGAGCGGTCCAGGATCTTGTCTAACTCACCGGCATCCAGCCAGATACCACGGCACTTCTGGCAGTAGTCGATCTCCACATCATTGCGGGAGCCTATCGTCAAAGGGGTCATGCATTTCGGGCAATTCATCGTCTCTTTCTTGTAGTTTCTTTTATTCGTTTCATGCAGCGGCCCGGATGGCCAGCCTGCAGTGGATTTTTTCTATTCCGTATCGACAGGAAGCATCATCAGCAGGCCCATGCGGCAAAGCGTCATCCAGCCCCAGCCAATCGCTAGGAAATAAATGCCTGCCATTTGAAAATACATCAGGTCAGCGGGTAACAGGATATCCAGTAGCAGCACGGCCAGCGAAATCAGCAGAGGCACCATCACCATCCACCGGCTCTCACGCTGAATTACCGTTACGAGCTCATGTTCAAAGCCCTCGTCCACCTTGATCATCTCCTTGGCCGCCTTGATCACAGATCGCTTGCGGAAGACATCAATGGCAAATCCCATCAAGGTCTTGGTGAAGAAGCGCTTCATGCCGTAGGCCATCACGCGTGAGATCCAGATCGAATTGCCAATGCCCATAAATAGCAACCCGGTAAAGAGCGCCCAGAACCAGCCCTTGCCAAGCAGCCAAGTAAGCATCATGAAACCTAGCAGCCCCGCGATAAAGTAGAGCCAGGTGTAAAGCTGCAGTGGCAGATCCTCCCTGAGCGGTGCGTATGCTCCCGCTTTGGCCATTGGTTTCTTCATGGTTTTATCACTCTGCTTCATTGTACTCTCGCTGGGATGTTAATTTCCTTCCTCCACCCTTCCGGGATGCTTGCTAGAGAACCCCAAGGGGGTTCCGGCCTTTAGCCCGGCGGTTGCGAGCCGAAGGATCGCTACCCCGGGAATAGGGTTAAAATATGAATACGACCCCAACGCGGGTCGCGTATGACGCTCCATCTGGCCCGATTGTTCCCTTCATGATTCTATTCGATCCTCCCGATAACCGTGCCAAACGCAGCTTCGGTGCCTTCCTCTTGCAGGATGCGTAGCGTGCCATTGGCAAAGGATTCCAGATCTAATGTCGCCTTGTCCGTCTCAATGAAGGCAATGTTCTGCCCTATTTTCACCTCGTCGCCATCATTCACCGTCCAGCGTACCAGCTTATAGGTCTTCTCTCCCGTTCCCAGATCCGGTAAAACAACATCCTCTCCAGTCTGCGCCTTAGCCTCCTCACTGTCTGCCACACACGATTTCTCCACTGTTAGCTTTTCCCTTTCTCCTTTTTCCTGAGAACTCCCCTCCTCCTGCATCGCCAGCATGAGGAGAAGGCGTTCACGCTCTGACATGAAAGACTGAAGCATGATCAAGATACCTAACAAACTGACGGATAGCAGGATCCCCACTCTATCACCTCCGCCGATCCACAGTGAGAACACCAGGTTGAGGAACATGAACCCTACGATCCAGTACGTGCGCTTGATCATCTTCTGGGTCTCCTGCAGTTTGTTCTCCAGCAGGTCCGGCCTACGTAGCAACCGGCGGTTCTCCGCCAGCTTCGTTTCCATGTAGGCTGTTCGTTTCCGGGTGCTAATCGCTGTTTCCCGGGCTATGCTTTGTTCCGTTTCGTTCATTGGGATTCTTCTGTTTTTGGGAGGGCCGTCTTCTTCACGCCCACCTCATGCTGCATGAGTTTCATCAGGGACAGAGTTCGCTTCTCACTTCTCAGCGAAGAGCACTGGATAAATATCATCAGTAGCATGAGCGCTCCAAAATAGTAGTCATTACCGTCACGCCCATTTACCAATCGCCAGACCATAAAACCTAGCATCAAAGCAAGGATAAGAAGAACGTAGAAGCGTATGACCTTGAGGGTTTTCTGGTTCTCCTCGATCCGCGCATCTAGCATCTTCGGGTCCCGCCACAGGCCCTGCAGCTCCCGAAATTCGTTAAGGTTTTTAGTTTGCTCCGTATCGTTCATTGGGATTCTTGGTGGTTTTCTTTATCTGCTTGAGCCAATTTCAATACCATAGGTTTCATCAAACAAGCAATCTGTTCCAATCTGAGTAATCTGTGGTTAGAGGCCCCATCAACCCGGGCTCCATCCTGCCCGTATTCGTTCGATTCGTGAAATTCGTGGTGGAAAACGTTCCATCAACCCGGGTTCCATCAAGCCAGCCTTTCTGTCCCTTCCGTGCATTCTGTGGTGAGAAAAGCTTCATCAGTCCACGCTCCATCAAACATGCCCCAATGACTCTTGACCCATGCCAAGCCCGCAGGGAGGGCTCCTATCAGTAATGCCCCGCAGGGGCCCTACACCTCATAAAAAATGAGGGCCGCCCTCTCCAGAGCGGCCCTCACACGCATTACACATACCTAATCGGCATGAGAAATTGTTAGCGCGTCCGATTATCTTCTGCGGCGCAGGAGAAAACCTACGCCGGCAAGACCGATCAATGCTGTGCTGGATGGCTCTGGTACCGCCACGGTAACCACGCTACCCTCGATCAAGAGACCGTTGCCTGCGGCATTGTTTGGCCCCAGTTCAAAGAAGCTCACCGCACCACTACCAGTCTCGGTGATTTCGAAGCTCACGGTCACGGAGCTTACGTTGTCCAGCCCGCTGGCATCCCAGGTCTGGGAGCCGAAGGCGTTGAATGTCTGGGTGCCGAGGGAATTGCCGTTCACGAAGGCTTCCACATCCACCTCAGCGGTTCCAGCAGTCTGGCCGAAGATATAGTTGTTCCAGGTGATGCTGCTCAGGTCGAACTCAGAGCCGGCCACGGCCGCGAACTCCACGGACTCAGTGATCGTGGTCTGCAGGCTGCCTCCAGCCATGCCGTACCAGTAACGGGTTCCATTCCAGCCGCCGTTATCAAAGTTATTTGTGAAGGTGTCTACCGCGGCATCTGTATCCACAGTCCACAGTCCACCACCGGTGGAGTACTGGTCATAGAGCACTGCGGCCTGTGCGCCGCTGGCCACTACACCAGAGAGGATTGTTATGAGTATTGTTTTTTTCATCTCGTTTACGTGTTTTTACGGAGGGGGTCTTCGGCGCACAAACGCCAGAAAACTGCCACCCTCCGCCTCCTATATCCTTCATAGACCACTCTGGATCAACACCCAGACTCATTGACATAGTGCTATCATTATGATAGCACTCATGCCTCCACTATGGCCGCCCCCAAGTTCCAGCACCACACCAAGCCCACTCTCCTGGCCCGCCAGATCCAGCAGGACATCCTGCGCGGACAATGGGTGGACACCCTTCCCGGCTACCGCCAGCTTGCCGCCCACTATGACAGCAGCCACCGCACGACCATGGCCGCCATCCACTTACTGGAATCCCAGGGCGTCCTCTCTGGCCAGACCCCGGGCAGACGCCGCCGGATCATCCCCACCAGCTCTCATAGACCGCAGCTGCAGAAGCTGCTCATACTCCTGGAGCACCATAGCGAACTGAATCTTGATTCCCGGGAGTTCATCCACGGCATCAGCGAGTACTGGAAGAACCGCGGCGGACACGTGGAATGGAAGGAAGCCCCCATGCGCCGCACCAGAAATGCGAAATCCTCAGTCCAGCGCCTAATCCGGGAGCACCAGCCGCTCGCCATCATGGTCTTTGGGGGAACCATCGGCTGGCTCAGCGAGCTGGTGGCCACCGGCATCCCCGTCTTCTGTGATGGCGGCGAGACCACTCTGCTCAAGGATCAGATTTGCGCCACGGGCTACTCCATCGAGAAGGCCGCCTCCACCCTGCTCACCAAGCTCCGGCAGATGGGCCACACCCGTATCCTCTTCCCCTACTACGGGAAGCACGACGATCTACTCGGCTACCTGAGAGACGGCTACACCACCAGCCTGGGAGACCTTTACAGCCAGTCGGAAATCGAAGCCTTCACCCCGGTCTTTGCGGAGCTCGTGCCCGAGGTCTGGCTCAGCTACTGGCGCACCCATCTCAGCAAGACCCAACCCACCGCCGTGATCTGTCACACCCAGCAATCCCTGCTCTCCCTCTATGGTTTCTGCAGCATGGCCGGCATCCGCACCCCGCAGGATCTCTCGGTCTCCGTGCTCGGCTACGAGCCCCGCTTCGAATGGCTCTGGCCAAAGCCCCACGGCTACTCCTTCCCCACCCGGAAAGCCATCCGCCTCTTCCAGCGCTGGGTGGAAAACGGCTTCCCCAGAGGCATCTTCAAAAACTATCCTCTCGAGGAAGTCCCAGGCGACTCGCTACGCCTAGGTGAGTAAGTTAGTAAGGGGGTAAGTGAGTAGGTGAGTAGGTGAGTACGTAAGTTGTCCTGTCCGATGGTGCGGAACCGTAGCCAGTAGCGAGTAGGTAGTAGCCTCTCCGGATAAACCGGAGAGCAGGCACGCAAGCAGTCGGGATCGATCAGGCATAGAAGAAATTTCCCACGGAAATTTCCGCTACCCGCTACTCCCTACCTGCTACGCCCCCTACCCACCCTTGATACCGCCTACTCCCCGCAGGGGCTCATCTAGCAGGCCCCAATGACCCCTGACCAATGACAAGCCCGCAGGGCTCCTCCACGCCGTAGCTCTTCCGGTTGAAATCATCTGCCATCACCCCATCGCGTAGCAGGATGAAAGCAACAAAAAGCCCCCGCCAGCGGACTGGCGGAGGCTCCTCAACTTGCTGCTAGAAAAGCTTAGCGGCGGCGGCGCATCAGCGCGAGCGCACCGAAGGAAAACAGAAGCGTGCTGGTGCCCGGCTCAGGCACGGCAGACGCGGTGAAATCTGAGACACTGATGTCATCCAGGTACACGCCTTTCACGTTGTTGCCACTCGTCAGGTTCACGTTGGAGCCTGAGTTGTCATTGATGGCGATGCGGAAAAGCACCTCTTCGCCACTGGCCAGCGTGCCCAGGGAGGACAAGTCATAGCTGTCAGAGGCGTGGCTCTCATCGAAGCCCAGTGCACCATCAAAGCCGAACTCGCCGCTGGCATTGCCCGGGTTGGTGTACGCGGCCTGATTGATAGAAAGCGTGCTGCCCAGTGCGGAACTCCAGTTGGCACCGTTGTCCAGGCTGTAGTAGACATTCACAAAAATACCCATCGCCCCGCCGGAGCCAGCACTCGTGAAGCCACCCACTGTCGTAGAGAAAGACGCGCCGCTGAAATCGATCCCGTCTGCACCGGCAGTCAGGCCGAACTGCACGTAGTCAGCCGCACTAGAGGCCGGGCTGCTGCCGTTCGTTATCTGACCCGGCACATAGGCACGCACCATCGTGGTGGTGGTGAAGTCTCCGTAAATGGAGTTGCTGCCGAGTCCTGTCTCTGCGAGATCAGTCACGCTGAATCCGCTACCTGAAGTCGTAGCCGAAAGATCCTGCGCCTCGAAGTCGAAGCTCAATGAGGCAGCCTGCAGCAGCCCTGTCGTCGCGAGCAGTACGCCCGCCTGGAGTAGTTGGTTTTTCATAATCATGTGTTTTGTTTTTCCCGGGCAGCCCCACCTGCACGATTCACATACGCTCAGAGACAGACGGCAAAATGCCCAATCCCATGACTAGCTCATCCACCACGCCTCCACCCACCCGATTCTGGATTATAATCTGCATAAAAGGATTCCCAGAAAGACCACATTAACCTACCGAGTCCGCGCACACGCCCCCCTCTTCTCATCCCCCATATAAAAAGGATTTCCAGCTAGACAGCACCCACATCTGCAAACATGATTATCCAGATACATTGGCGATAGAATCCCGCACATCGCCCGGTACAGTAGCTGACGTTTTTCTCTCATCACTCCACACCCACGCTCCACCGCACGCCATGAAAAAACTGCCCATCCACAGCACCCTGGACCTCATCATGGACGCCCTCCGGGACGAATGTGCCCAAGGCACCTGGCAGGACAAGCTCCCCGGCGCCCGCGTGCTGGCCCAGCACCTCGGCACCAGCGCCCCCACCGTGCAGAAAGCCCTGGCCCGGCTGGCCCAGGAAGGCGTGCTCGTCAAGCCCGGCGCCCGCCGCGCCTACCAGATCTCCCCGGACTGGCAGCAAAAGGGCAGCAAGACCAAGCGCTCCAAGCAAAAGACCCTCCTCATCCTCACCCACATGGAGGCGGACGAGATCCCGGACTCCTCCCGCCACACCCTCCAGCTCATCAAGTCCAGGATGCTGCAGAAAGGCTGGCAGGTGCACTCCCAGGTCATCAACTTCGTCCACGTCAAGACCCCCCAGAAAGCCTGGGACCAGTCCATCCAGGCAGACGAAAACACCGTCATCCTCACCCTCTTCGGCAGGCCTGCCATCGCCGAGTGGGCCGCGCGCCACGGCCACAAGATCATCTTCCTCGGCGGCATCGTGGATAACATCAAAGTCCCGCTCGTCGCCGTCAATGTCTCCAACCTCGCCCAGCGCGCCATGGACCTGCTCGTCTCCCAGGGTCACTCAAAGATCGTCCTGCCGCTCAATGACCGCACGGACAGCTTCAAAGAAAAACTCCGCCTCATCACCCGCCAGGCCGTGGAGTCCGCCGGCGGCGTCTACAGCCAGGCCTACCACAACCCCGAGAGCCCCTATTTCATGCCGGAAGTCGTCAAAGGCATGGTCCAGACCATGACCAAAGGCAGCCTCCCCACCGCCATCGTCTGCATCGACTGGAAGGAAATGCTCGCCGTGCAGAGCTGCCTCTGCCAGGCCGGCCTCCGCATCCCGCAGGACGTCTCCCTCGTCCTGCTCTTCGACCAGCCGGACGTCGAGTGGTTCGAGCCCCCGCTCACCCGCTTCCGCTCACCCTCCGAAGGCCTCGCCACCGCCGTCTGCAACTACCTGCTCAAAGGCCAGCTGGATGAATCCACCATCAGCGTCCCCGCTGAGTTCATCCCCGGCCGGTCGATCGCGCCTGCTAGGAAGTGAGTAGGTTGGTAAGTGGGTAAGTTGGTAAGTTGGTAAGTGAGTAAGTGAGTTGCCCTGTTAGAACATTCGAGACCGTAGCCAGTAGCGAGTAGCCTCTCCGGATAGACCGGAGAACAGGCACGCAAGCAGGCAGGATCAATCAGGCATAGAAGAAATTTCCCACGGAAATTTCCGCTACTCGCTACAGCCCCTGCGGGGAAAATTGAGAATCGGGAATACAGAATCAAGTCCGGGACAACGAAACGAAGCCCTGAGGGCTTTTGGTTGGTCAGGAGTCATTGGGGTTGGCCTCCGAGGACGTCATCTGTTAGGTCATTCGGTACCGTAGCCAGTAGCGAGTAGGTAGTAGCCTCTCCGGATAAACCGGAGAGCAGGCACGCAAGCAGCCAAGATGTGTCAGGCAAAGAAAATTTCCTCAATGGAAATTTCCGCTACTCGCTACTCCCTACCTGCTACGCTCCCTACCTTCCCTTGATACCGCCTACTCCCCGCAGGGGCTCATCTAGCAGGCCCCAATGACTCATGACCATTGACCCATGACAAGCGCCCTGTGGGCGCTCTACCCCAACGGGGTTCCGGATCTCAGCCCGGTGGTTGCGAGCCGTAGGATCGCTACCCCGGGAATATCCCCCACACAAAACACGACCCCAACGCGGGTCGCGCAGGATTCGTCTAGCAACGCTTCATCTAGCCCGCATTCGTGCAATTTGTGAGATTAGTGGTGGAAAAAACAAGCCACCCTCAGCCGTTTCACCTAGCCTGGCTCCATCAACTTGGGTTGCATCTAGCCAGCCCTTCTGTCCTTTTCGTGTATTCTGTGGTCAGAAACGCCTTATCTAACAACCAATACATCCATGAACCCAAGCTCGACTACGGCACTTTAGGTAAGGTCGTTTCTAATTTACAATTGCTTCGTGACGGGGAAGCTTACACAAGGATACAGGCTGGAAATCAGATACTTATCCAGCACTTGATTTTTGAAAACACTATAATAATCTTTGTTTTAAGACGTTTACATAAGTGTATGGCTGTAGGTAGAAAAATAGTGGTGAGAACGTTAATGGTACTTTTTGTAATCTACATTGGATGGGGGGCGTGTTCATTCAGTAGTAAAGTTAAAGTTTATGACGAAGTAGGATTAAATGAGACTCAGATAAACCAACTAATTGAGTTTGCTGATTCTATCGACAGTTTTCCTAATGAAGCTATTGTTAAATTAAGAAGAGATGCATTTCTAAGACCTTGGACTAAATCTGAACTGTTCATACATATTTCAGGCGATTCAAACGAGGTTGTGGTAACATCTGGATTCCAGAGTGGTGGTTTCTTTGGTGCTGGTAAAACTTTCGTAGCTAGGTGGATAGAAGATAAATGGATTATAGAATATGATGAACATGATGAACACACGCTAAGGTGGATCAGTTAAACGTACATCAAAATGAATAGGAGTGACTATCGTAGCAGTTGAACCCAGCAACCTGAAAAAGTGGCATATACCCCATGAAACTCGAAAGCCTCATACAAGGGCAGCAACACCTTTGACTGAGCCAGGAATCCTTTGATGCTGTACACAGCCTACAGCTGGTGTTAGGTGTATCTTGATGTCGTTAATGCGAAACTACAGCTGTGATCTAGAGCTGGGCTATAACGCCATAGATCAGACAAAAGTATATTTTCGCATAGCGGCGTATAAAAGTTAGTTTACAGAGTTCCACTAGAGCATTTATCCTTTGGTTTTAGATCTGAAATATATCCATCAAAGCTATGAAGTTGTGTTTGTTAGTCTTTTGTATCCAATTCGTATTCATCTCTGCCATCAATGGAGCTGGCTTTAAGGAGACGATGCGCAAGGTTGCTGAATCAAAAGTGAATTGTATTATAGTTACTCCCGAAGTCATACAAAGACATGGATCAATAAAGGTGCCTAAGCATGTTACAAGCCACAAAGTTGCAACGATTTGGGGAGATAGGTGTGAGGCATTAATAAAAGAGATGCAGAAATCTTATGAACGACTTCCATTTGATAAGGCTGCTGATGGCTCAGTCCTCATCATATTTCTTATGGAGGATCAACCGACTACTAGAGAGTTTATAATGTATGCAGACTATTACGATGAAGGCGTCATGCTGCGAATCGGGGGCAACCACTACATGACAACCAAGGAATTTAATAGAATCCTCCAAAAGGAATTATTAGATCTATCAAAAGGTGACAATAAAGAAGGAAAATGAACCGGCGCGATTAACGCCCACAGGTCAAGTCGTTTCTAATTTACAAATGCTTCGTGATAGGGGAGCTTACAGGAAGCCGTGGTACCGAGTGCCAGAGCGACCATGAGCAGCTGATAGATGGATACTGTTTTTCGGCGCGTTCGATCGTGCGGAACCGTAGCCAGTAGCGAGTAGGTAGTAGCCTCTCCGGATAAACCGGAGAGCAGGCACGCAAGCAGGCAGAATCGATCAGGCACAGAAGAAATTTCCCGCGGGAATTTCCGCTACCCGCTACTCCCTACCTGCTACGCCCCCTACCCACCCTTGATACCGCCTACTCCCCGCAGGGACCGGGTTTCATCATGCTGGAATCAGTCATCGACACGCCAAGCGCAAACCATTATGCTTCATGGTGTATATCGTTATTGCTGCCTAGCTCTCACGACCCTCAAGCCGCTGCGGAATGCCTGAGGGAAATAGACTAATCATACAGTTGGGCAAAAACTGAAAACACATCATGAAAAAATACATCTACGTTATCGCCTTTCTTCTTTCATTGGCAACGCCTTCGTGGTCGGACGAACTACCAGAGGGTGAGTTCATATTAACTCTAGAAGATAAGGGGCTAGTCGACTTACCTACAATTGCAACCATAAACACTAGAGATGGTAAGCCCTCTACGCTGAACTTTGAGCATAACCAGAAAAGTCATCGTGTTCCTATACACTTCAAAGAATTGGAGGGAGGTGTTAGTCGTCCTACCAAGTATTACAGTTTCAATGCAGTCGCCGTGGCAGATGATGCTTCATGGTCTATTGTCCTTTCGGGGATAGTAGGTAACAAAGGAGTGATGAGTGGCGTATTCCTGACTCATGAGTCTCTAACCGAAGTCGCCAATAGGGGAGTAAGTACGAGAAAATACTCTATGACTCTTACTCCTGTTAAGAAAAAATAGACTCAACAAGCCGACTGACACCAAAGGTCGGATTGACGCTAGATTCGAATTGTTCGCTGTAGGGGGGATCTTACAATTAAACTTTATGGAGTTTGTTCTAATCGCTCAAGTTAACGAATTCGCTGAAGCATTAAATGCAGTAAAATTACTGCATGATAATGCAGTAGAACATGCAGGAGCGGAGGGTTCGATATGCTATGGCATAGTTGTAGAATCGTGTATGGCGGAAAAAGCAGTCGAGGTTTTGAGCCGACATTTGCAAGAGTTTGAATCTTTAACCTTGCTCGATTAGTAATGTAAATTGGGATACACATTGCCCCCAATGCACAAGCTGACCCGCTCATCTTGTGTGTCCCCAGCAACCTAAGAAAGTGCCCCCCATGAAACTCAAAAGTTTCATGCAGGGTGGATATTTTGTCAGCTTACTTATACCAGACAGTGACTATAGCCAACATCTTGCCAAAGGAAGAATCTATAGAGATTATTTCAAGCTGAGGATTATTGTTGATCCATTCTAGCGCTTGTTGACGAGCTTGTTCAATGCGATCACGGTCAAATGCTGCTGTATGCAGGCCATTCTTGGTAGCTTCAAAATGAGCATACTTAACTGGTCTAGGAAGCGGTGGTGGTGATGAAGCCGAACTCATGCTTATTTGTCAGCGACGGAGTCGGTAGTGTCCAGCATCATTCGCGCTTGGTGTAGGGTGAAAGCTGAAGACATGTTAGACTTGTGTGTCGCCTATGAGCGAGGGGAAGTGAGAGAGCGACTTTGGCTCGTTTTGGATTGTTCCTTGATCGGAGAGGCGTACATGCTGTAGATCTAGCACAAAAGTTGAATCAAGGAGGGTGTAGTAAAAAATGTCAAAATTAAAAGCCAATCTGATAATTGGGAGCATATTGTTCATTTGCCAATCATGTTGTAAGAATGTGATGACAGACCAGCAGGCAGAAGAATCATGTTGTAAGAATCTGCTGACAGATCAGGAGACAGAAGAAATAATACGTTCTGTTTCGGAGTATACAAAAGATAGGGGTACACTTTCTATACCATTTGCCCCAAAACTAAAAAATGAAATTGGAGATCACGTCGAGGTGGTAGGCGGAACAGAGCGGGACAACCAAACAAATATGAAGTGAACAGACGCCACCAGCGAAGGAACTGGACCCACTTCAACTCCTCTCTCCAGCAAGAATCCCAAGATCGCACCTGAGAGAGTGCTCTTATTGTTAGACCTTGATCTTTCTCGATTTGGTTTGTTCCTTGATCGGGTGGGCTTACACAGCTACTCATGAATACCCGTATGAACAGAGTTTTGATAATATGCCTCGTGGTGATGATCCTAGTATTCGCCGGACAAAGTGTCTTCCTGGTTCACTTGGTACGAGACTCTGAGAAGAAAGATGAACGCCTGGTTGAGATGATCGCGACAATGGAGATGGCGCGCGTTCTGTCTGGGTCGCCAACAAATGAGCTAGAAAGAAAAGATCTAGGGTATCCTGAACTCGAAGACGTATTACTTGAGGAGCGGAACACTACGATAGACTTTATGATAGACTATGCCCCGAGGAATAAATTCTTTGAATCCTACATGTGGAGTTTCGATCATGAAGATAATTCAAAATCTTTGTCCCCTAAAGCGAAAGAGTACATGGAGACGCTAACCAGCCCCTAAAAACACCATAGAAAATTTGTCTCAGTGTAAGGTAGTTCTGGAATGTTACTAGCTGAGATCCATACAACTTTACCTCAGCAATGTTAGCTTTAAAAAATAGTATCAGTATTGCCATGCTGCTTACTCTGATTGGCATCACTCAAGTACAGAGTGAAGACAAATCCGGTAAGGCCACGCAAACAAATGATCAACAAGCCTTACTACAACTACAGATTAAGATAGAGAAGAACGATAATGGGGAAGTTACCTCTGTATACAGCTATTATCTGAAAGACGGGAAAGAAGTCCTTCACGGTGTGAAGTATACTTTCAAAAAAGTCATTAAACATAACTTGGAAGTAGAATCTGAGAGGAGGGATTATTACATACATGGCGAATATAGAGGTTTCCAAACTAGCGATAAAAAAACCATCGGACATTGAATGAATACATTCCCTCTAAAAATGCGAGATTACTGGAAACCCATCGGCTTTTTCATCTCTCTCCTGCTTGGGGTGGTTTTCACTTTCATGCCCTGGGGTGACGAGGGAGGTTTCCATGGAGTCGGCGTGCCGATCCCCCATGTCATCTGGGACAAGGGTAAAGATTATGTGAGTATCATCGGCATTCCTTTGAATATCCTCCTCTTCGTGGGCCTGTGGGCGCTTATCGTGCTGGCCGTGGCGACCTACTCGTTCCTCAAGAAATTACTCTCACGTAAATCAAGCCTGCCTAACAATCCAGAGACCCAGTGATGGAGAATGATCACAAGGTGAACGCGCGCTGGCATTAGATTTTGACACCCTTCAAGCGAAAGACTAGCAACGACACTGTCGTTTCACCCATCCCTTTCACAAATCACCGTCTCCCCTATCCATCAAACCATGAACATACTTTTGCGCATAGAAAATCCTAATCATGTTCCAGACAATATGGGTTTTGAAGAGGTTGTTGATGATGTATGGGTCTACGATTTCAACGATCTGATCACCGTAGATGAGGCTCTTATTCAGGTTTGTGAGCTGGCTCCTTTAGTTATTGGTGGAATGAAATTTTTTCATATCGCTTTGGAGCATGAACTGAATGAATATCTTCGATTTACACCCCAGCAATTAGAAGATTTGTCTCAGTGTAAGGTAGTTCTGGAATGTTACTAGCTGCGTGTCGCATCTGGCATTAGATTTTGGCATCCCTCAACTGGCGAACTAACAAGACTCTGACGTTGATATGGCTGATGATTTGTCAACTGGGTTCGCGGGTATTTTTCTAGCATGGCTTTGTTAGATCGAGTTTGGGGTAACGGCAGAGTAGAGGCGGGGAACGTGGCGGGCGTGGTGTGCTATTCGCGCAGACGTGGTATGCTGATATGCGAGGACTGATTACCTCAGTTTTTTGTCTTCACCTGGTGGCCTTGGTACCTCTCTCGAATCGAGCGCTCACGCCGTGTGTCCACGGGCTAGCTCATAACGTCATCGGGTGCCGGCCTTGCGCCTGTTGTTTTGTTTCGCGGTTTCCCCACCTCTATTCTGCCGTTGGGATTTGTTCTGTCAGGTTGCTTTATCGGTTTTGTACGGAGACTTCGTCTCCTCCTTTAAGCGGACTTTGTTTTTTGGAACCGCCCCCCGCCCCGGTAAGGGGTGGTTTATGGGTGGGGGCGGGTTCCCGGGGTTGGCGCTCCCGTTGGTCGCTGACCCCGCGCTGTGTTCCCTCATCCCTCCGGGATGCATTCTAGAGAACCCCAAAGGGGTTCCGTATGTTAGCCCGGCGGTTGCGACCCAAAGGATCGCTACCCCGGGAATAAGGTTAAAATAAAAATACGACCCCAACGCGGGTCGCGCAGGCTTCATCTAGCAAGGCTCCATCTAGCCCCATTCGTGCAATTCGTGAGATTCGTGGTTCAAAAGACGAGCTCTCCCACAGTCGCGCCACCAAGCAGGGCTCCATCTAGCCAGCCCTTCTGTCTCTTCCGTGTATTCTGTGGTGGAAATGCTTCAGCGTGCCGGAATCAGTCATCAGTAATCACAAATCAGTAATACCTCGCAGGGGTCTACCCCAACGCGGGTGCGTGGATCTTTAGATCGCTTATCCCAAAAGCTCCCAAATGGCTCACTCTGGCGACACCAAGAATAGCCTGTTCTTTTTGAGGATAAAGTACGAAGATCCACCTTATGCAGATGCTTTTCCGGAATTTCCTAGGAGCCTTGATGCTGCTTTTTCTGTCTTCCTGCGGTGTCGAGAAAGGAACTGATCAAGCATACAAGGCTGACTTGAACACATACGTCACCTTATCGGTCTCAAATGTCCGGCATGAGAATGATCTCATCACTTTCGACCTGGAAATTAAGAATGTTTCTTCAGAGCCGATAGAAATCAGCGATCATGGGGTTCAACTAGAAAAAGCATTGCTCAGCTCGGTCAGCATCGACGGCAAGCAGCATGCGCTAGAGAGTATACCATTCCCATTCAAACTGACAGCTGGAGAAGCGGAGGTGATCTCATGCAGCCAAGTGTTAGTCCCAGGTACTTCCATCCATGGACCCATCACTATCACCTTGGGGGTAATGAGCTGGAAGAAAGGAAGTACCGACTGGCACGAACGCGCTGAAGGCTGGACCTTGGAAGCAAAATATTCTCTGAAATAAGAATAGGACTACCCTCATTACCCACCTACCCTGCTTGCTATTCAGAAACATCCTAACATGAAGTGCCTTTATCTCACGCTGCTGGCGATGGTGTTCGCCATGATCAGTACTTGCAAACATGCCCCCAGCGAGGTGGAACTCGACCAGAGTTACTTCGAGCGATTTGAAATCGACCGGGATCGCTTCGGGCTGAGAGACGGCAAGGGCCTGGAGAGCGAAGTGACGACTACCTGCCAGTTCCATCTGGACCGAGAGCAATGGATGGAATTCCAAAAACACACCGAGGAGAAAGGCTTCAGCTCCTGGCAGAAAGGAGGCGTCAACTTCGGCCACTTGAATATCGGTGGTGCTGTGGAGGAGCAGATCTACTATTCAAAGAGACCCCAGGAGGGCAGCGGGAAAGATCTCATACTTTGCTACGATAAGGAGGCTCAGACGCTTTACTTCATCCTCTTCGGCTACTAGTGATTAATCCGGACATGAGCCATTTCACCGCACGATTCACCATCTCTGCAACGGACCTGTTTGCCCGCAAGTACGGCGGCACGGTTCGTTTCTGTGATGACGAGGAGTGGCGGATCGAGGCCGACTGGTGGAACGGGAAATACCGCCTCACTCATGACACCCTGCCCGAGATCCAGGACCAAAGCTCATTCTTCTCGCGCACCACGGATTTCAAGCAGCAAGGCGTCTTGCTCTGCTCCACCTATGAGCGCATGGGGGCTACGAACTGCCTCAGGACAGATGGCGTGAACACCTACTACAAGTTCACAAAAAAGGATGGGGACAGCTGGTACTACCAGAGTGAGGAGCTCGCCGTCTACATCCCTGCGAGGGACCATGAAGCGAGCATGGAAGTGATCTACCACCAGCCAGCCGACAAATGGAAATACGCCCTCCTCGCCCTGATGTCCTACCTAAACATCCAGCACATGGATGAATAGGCCGGCTTATTTGTTTTACGGGGTATCAGCTGTGCTCTAGAGTCAGCGTTCCTCTCTCTATTTGAGACAGGACCGAAGCATTTCTGAACCCCGTGTTGGCGTGACTCCCTAAGTGAAGCAATGAAACAGACACTCCCGATCATATTCTTCATGTATCTGCAGACGGCAGCCTTTCTGGCTGGCGAGCCATTACCGAGATCATTCAATGAAACTGCGGGCTGGTCTCAATGGCGCTGCGGCGATCTTGTTTTCCAGCAAACACGCTCCAGTAAAACGAGGAATCTAGCCCTCTTTGATGGTGAGGGTAAGTTTGTGTTAGAGGGATCTATCCTTAGTATCTACAAAGTCACGAAGAGCCAATTCATCGTTCACTCAGCTGCAGACTTTAGTGGGGAAATTTCAAACAGGCTCTCTGTTATTAGTCTCCAGAATGGGGCTTGGAGTGTGAAGCAGTTGTTTTTTTCTTCACTGAGCATGATTGAATTCAATGGTTTCACCGAGGAAGGCTGGGAGTTTAAGTTTACGCCTTTGGAACGGCATCCAAATAAAGAGCCTGAACAGTTTGTTGCGAGACCACCTCTCTTTCTCTTGATTGATAAAAAGCTACAGCTATCGCACCGCGATGACATCAAGGATAAAACCAAACCTGAAAAGGATCCCTTTGCAGACGAATGAGAGGCCACCAAAGGTACCACTCCCCTTCCTCCACCCCTCCGGGGTAAAGCGCCCGCGGGGCGCTTGTCATTGCCCCTTCGGGGAGAATTAAGAATCGGGAACACAGAATCAAGTCTGGGACAATGGAACGAAGTCCTGAGGGATTTTGGTTGGCCATGAGTCATTGGGGTTGGCCTCCGAAGGCGCTACCTGTTAGATCATTCGAAACCGTAGCCAGTAGCGAGTAGGAAGTAGCCTCTCCGGGTAAACCGGAGAGCTGGCACGCAAGCAGACAGGAGGGTTCAGGCATCGAAGAAATTTCCCCCAAGGAAATTTCCGCTACCCGCTACTCCCTACCTGCTACGCCCCCTACCTTCCCTTGATCCATGCCCCTCCGGGGCCTACTCCTGGTAAGGTAACCCCGGCGGCACACGTCCTAACATATCTAGATAAAAATCCAGCTGGCTGTCATCCAGTTGTCCCTGCTCGTGTAGGTTCTCCACCCTGGATCTCAGCCCGGTCTTGGCGTACCGCTGCATCTCCGGGTGGACCTCATGGAGCAGATCGATCGCGGTCCCCAGACTGTCCACGCTGATCCCTTCCGATCTGAACATCTTGAACACCACCTGCAGATGAAACTCCGGCCGGCGGTCCTGCAGGTCCTTCAGACGCTCCAGCACATAGAGGAAATTGGCAATGTCCATTTCAGCCATCGCCTCAGCCATCACACCGCTCATATAGGACTGGCTCACCCCGGAGTCCAGGCCGCGCTCAAACTGCTCCACCGGATCCCGCAGCGTGGCGATCAAGGTCATTTTAAACCGATCCGGAAAATGGTCGCGGCTCAGGTCCAGCCCCTTCACCAGCTTCTCCGCCAGCACTGGCGAGTATTCCCTGAATTCATAGATCATCATGCCCAGCTGGCCGACATCCCCCTTCTCCAGCTTACCGTCCTCAGGGATGCGTGAGAGCAGCTCATCCACCAGGTCCTCATTGATCGCCTTACGTCTCACCCGCGGCACCAGGTCTGCCCAGATCCCCTCCGGCACCTTATCAAAGCCGCTGAGCTCGGGCTCCTCCCCTTCCGGGAAGGTTAAATTCATCTTCCTCAGTCCGAGCACGATCTCGTCACTCAGCTCCGGCGAGTGCCTCTCCACCCAGCTCAGCGTGACCCCTAGGTCAATGGCCTCTTGCGGGCTCAGAGTTCTCCCCTGCTGGATGCAGTCCAGCACTTCATCCACAACCTCCGCGCCGTACTGGAACTTCCGCGCCCTTTGCCTCAGCTCCTTCAGCCGCTCCCCCATCAGCGCCTCCTTCGGCTCCTCGCCCAGCTGCACCTCCGGCTGCTCCTCTGCTTCATCGGCGGGAGTCTGCTCCGCGGGCGCCTCCTCGGCCGCCGGCTCTGCCTGCTGCTCACTAGCCTCCACAGAGGTATCCCGATACACCCAGTGCAGCGCAGCCATAAAGAAAATCAGGATGAAAACTTTCATAATATCCACACACAGAATTCAGCATGCCCTCCCGCGGAGAACTCCGCCGGAAAACACACCCCATGCACATACCACACAGCACCACCCATTGCAATAACTCATCTAGAATAGGTGCCTTAGGGAGGATTTAGAATCAAGCCCCTGCGGGGTATGACTGATTACAAATTACGGATGACTGATCCCGGCACGATGAAGCATGGCCCCTGCGGGGAGTGGCAAGGATAGAGGAGAAAGGAAAAAGGCCTGCTTGATGGAGCGGCTGTGGGAGAGCTCGTATTTTTGAACCACGAATCTCACGAATTGCACGAATACTGGGCTGATGGAACCCGGCACGATGGAGCGTGTCTAACCACAGAATACACGGAAGAGACAGAAGGGCTGGCTAGATGGAACCCTGCCTGATGAAGCCTGGCCCCTACGGGGAGTGGGAAGGATAGAGGAGAAAGGAAAAAGGCCTGCTAAATGGAACCCGGCACGATGAAGCATCCGCGACCCGCGTTGGGGTCGTGTGTTGTGTGGTGGATATTCCCGGGGTAGCGATCCTCCGGCTCGCAACCGCCGGGCTAACATACGGAACCCCGTTGGGGTAGAGCGCCCACAGGGCGCTTGTCATGGGTCAAGGGTCATAAGTCATTGGGGCCTGCTAGATGAGCCCCTGCGGGGAGTAGGCGGTATCAAGGGAAGGTAGGGAGCGTAGCTGGTAGGGAGCGTAGCTGGTAGGGAGCGTAGCTGGTAGGGAGTAGCGGGTAGCGGAAATTTTCGTGGGAAATTTCTTCTATACCTGATTCATGCTGCCTGTTTGCATGCCTGCTCTCCGGTTTATCCGGAGAGGCTACTCGCTACTGGCTACGGTACCGAATGATCTAAGCGGAAACTCAAGCCCAATGACTCCTGACCCTTGACCCATGACAAGCCCGCAGGGCTCCTATCAGTCATGCCCCGCAGGGGCCACACAAACATCCCCGCCAGCTCACACGGAGGAACTGGCGGGGATGTCATCTTTGGGGTGGTATATAGGGGAGAATAAATTTCCGTAACTTGACCTTAATCATGCCCAAAGAAACATATCGGGTCAACGCAGCTGTACCCCGACTAAATAGTCGGGGTATTTTCCTCATCCCCCTCCACCATGGGCCCGCCAGCTCATCCGCCACACCAGCTACTGAGTACAAAGAACTTAACTGCGTTCCACACACAGAGCCTAACACCACCAACTATCAACTAGCCGGATAAGCAGACCACCATCTCCATGCCAGGCACAGCGTTTTGAGTATTACGTGTTACGTCAGCCCGCCATGTTCCATCAAGCAGGCTCCCAATGACACTTGACTCATGACAAGCCCGCAGGGCTTCTATCAGTCATGCCCCGTAGGGGCCTCGCTTCATCAATCCGGCAATCTGTCCCAATCTGAATAATCTGTGGCTATAAAAGCTTCATCGTGCCGGGTTCCATCTAGCCCGCATTCGTGAGATTCGTGCTATTCGTGGTGGAAATGCTTCATCGAGCCGGGTTCCATCGTGCTGGACTGCTTACTTCACACTTTCTCCTGATCACTCCCCGCAGGGGCCATGTTTCATCGTGCCGGAATCAGTAATCCGTAATTAGTAATCAGTAATGCCCCGCCCCATAGGGGCCCCCTGAACACCCCCGCCAGACAGCTACACACGCGGAGCCACTGACGAGGATGTCTTTTGGTGGTATTTTGGGGGGAATCTGAAAATTGCTAGACAGCCTCTCTCTAATGCCTGCTGCGCTTCCTCACGTCTATAGGTAGACACCCCCACAGGGGGAAAAACACACACAGACCGGAGATAAACCGATCGAAGGCAAACCACCTAACACAAACATAATCGGCTGACCACTAAATAGTTAAATAAACTTCTCCACCACACCCTCTATCCACTCCCTCTCGCGGATAGATGACACACTCGCACACTCCGCTAAAAAAATAGCATTAAGCCACATTTCAGGATTGTCATAATCTGAGCCCTCTTGTTAGTAATCTAGCCGATATGAATATGAAAAACATCATCTTGCCTTTGGCTCTCGGTATGACCGCGACAGCGTTCGCCGGTGAGAGCTACTCAGCAAAATCCGCCAAGGAAGTCATCCCACCAGCACCTGAGTGCAGCCTTCAGTGGTTCCTCGGCGCCTCCGCAGGCTACCTCACAGATGCGGATGAAGAAATGTACCACCTTCAGTTCGGCGTAGAAAAGATCTGCCCTAACAAGTGCTCCCACGCTCTCTTCCTGGAAGTAGGCTTCACAGAGCTCGACGACTCCGTGGACTTCGGCCCACAGGTCACCTCCAACCTTCCTGACCAGCCATTCGGCGAGTACGACCTGGAGACCCAGATCGTGCCGATCACTCTCAACTACAAGTACGAGTGCTCCCTCACCCAGAACCTTAACTGGTACATCGGTGCAGGCGCAGGTATCGCCCTCGTGGACATGGACATCGACTCCGTGGAAACCAGCGACAGCGAGTCCTTCGACGACGAAGTTTTCTACGCCCAGGCATTCGCCGGCCTCACATACAACTTCAGTGAGTCCTTCGAAGCATTCGGCGGCGTACGCTACATCTACATGGATGACGCAGACCTCACCGGTCTCTCCGAAATCGACGACAAAGGCGACATCGACGGTGATGTCCTCGTCGAGCTCGGTCTCCGCTACAACTTCTAATCACTAGAAGTCAACCGTCTAACCATCTCCACAAGGCCTGCACCCGCAGGCCTTGTTTGTTTTCCGGCGGGAGTTGCCAGCTTGCTAGCGAGTAAAGCACCCTGAGCGATGATTCGGAACCGTAGCCAGTAGCGGGTAGGTAGTAGCCTCTCCGGACAAGCCGGAGAGTGATCACGCAGGCAAGGCGGTTAGACACAGTACAAAAGAAATTTCCGTGGGGAATTTCCGCTACTTGCTACTCCCTACCCGCTACGGCCCCTACCCACCCTCGCCCCATGCCGAAGGAAAGAACCCCAAGGGGGTTCCGGATCTCAGCCCGGTAGGCGCTTGTCCTTAATCAAGGATCATTGGGAGCCTGCTTGATGAAGCATGGACCCTGCGGGGAGTGTTCAGTATCAAGTAAGCAGTTTGCAGCCCTGCTAGATGAAGCCCTGCATGGTGAAACGTTTTCCACCACGAATGACACGAATCTCACGAATGGAAGCCCTGCGGGGAGTGGGGAGGATAGAGGAGAAAGGATAAAGGCCGATAAGATGGAACCCATCCCTCCGGGATGCTCACTAGAGAACCCCAACGGGGTTCCGTACCTTAGCCCGCGGGTTGCGAGCCGAAGGGTCGCTACCCCGGGAATAGGATTAAAAAAAACAACACGACCCCAACGCGGGTCGCGTAAGTTTCATCGTAGAGGGTGCCATCAAGCAGGAAACATCCCGTAGGGAGACTATTTGTAATTAGTAATCACGAATTAGGAATTCCCCGCAGGGGCTCACCCCGGGAACCCGCCTCTATTGAAATACCACCCCGGAGGAGTGGAGGAAGGATATTCACCACACTTGTCTCCTTCATCCCTCATGATGACCCGCAACTAGACGGCCTGCTTGAACCATGTTAATAGATAGTGCACCTATGACCTCAATGTTGCCCATTACCCCAATGGCCAGGTCATCAGGTTAACCATTGTGCGACCAACGCCTTCAAGAGCTTCATGGTGTCGCCCCTCCGATCAAGATGGAAGTTATGCAGAACAAGCGAAAACATAAAATCTGGACAGCTCGTGCTATCAAAACGGTAGTCATTTACCTGCTGGGATTTTTCTTACTTTTCGGGAAAAATCATTATGCGTGGTATCCTGGCATTACTTCCTACAAATTACGTTTTTCTTCCTCAGAAGACATCGTGGATCCTAGTTTTTTTTCTAACGCTGCCTATGCAGTGTATTTCCCCATGCGCGAATTGCTAAGTAGCTATCCGGTGAATTTGTGCAATAGCCGTGACCGTCGGCTCGAACATATCAATCAACAGCGAATCAAAGAGGCTCTTGAAGCAGGCAGCCAATGACGACCCCAATGTTGCCCATACCCCCAATGGTCAGATGATTGATAGATTTAATTTGTTCTCATCCAGGGGAAGCGTACAATCCTGACAACCCATTTGCTAGATGATGAAGACAACCATCTTTTTTCTATTAAGTTTTGCCTTATTCACCCCACTACTGGTGGCTGATGACAGAATCGACGAGGTGGAAATGAAACATCTTGGCGGCTTTGAAGTGCCGTTCCATTTCTTTCTGAAAGAAAAAGGGTATATCCCGATCGTCTATCTAAACTCCTATCCAGTTAAGCCAAGAAAGCTAAATCTGGAGGAGAAGCAAAAGCTTTATATACTGCTACGTTCTGCTGAGGCGGCCAGCTTCGATAAGCATCAACAAGATTACTTCCTATCTAGAGACTGTGATTTATTCAAACTGCTGACGCTAAATATCGAGTTACCAGATAGCGAAATAGAGAAGACTGAGCTAAAAGTTGGAGTGATAGCGAAAATCTTACTATCATCGATTGCAGAGGAATCAGCGCTACCGCTCCTGAAAAAATGAACTCACATGCTGTCCGTCGTCTCCATCATGCCTTTCACTCTTAAATCATGAAACATTCTCTCATCTTTAGCGGGTTTTCGCTTTGCATCCTATCTGTCTCCTGCAAGCCAAGTGAACCTACGGCAGAGAAATCCTCATGCTGCCACGAACCTGCCAGCCATGAGGAGAAGGCGGTGAGCACACCGGGCGAATTAGCGACCTTAGCTGAAGCGATCAAAGAGATCCACTTCAGGTCTGTTTCTATAGACAGCTATTCAGCTGTCGACGTGAGCTTGGCGGACGCTGTTAAGCCTCTGGAAAAAAAGTACAATGATCAAATCGGCGGCTTTGACAGCAAACTCAAATTGAAATTTGTCGTCCATGGTGCCGATGAGCAGAAGCTGACATTAGTCGTGAAGAATATGGATCTCTACCACGTGCTAGACATTCTCTGCATTCAGTCGCAGTATTCCTACCTCATCAACGAAGAAACGATGGAGATTCTGTTTTTACCGATTACTGACTAGTGTGAACCTCCCACTAAGCAAGCTAATCCAATACACTTCTAATATTTTAAGCATGAAACTCCCCACAGCTCTAGCCATCTGGCTTCTTCTCACCCATCTAGCGTTTTCAAATGAGACCGTTCGCTGGAAATCCTCTGTGGCTAAAATCAAGATGGTGGACGACCAAACCGTCATCGACATGGAGACCCAGAAGGATGATAGCCTCAAGGTCAGCATCACCATTTCCAAAATGGAAAAGAATGGAGAAGAGTATTTCGTTTACTCACACCCATTCATCAAAGATGTGAAGGCAACCTCCACGCTCAAAATTCCCCCTGGAAGGTACATGCTGAAAATCAGGAATGATCTCACCGACAAGGTCTATGTCCAGAAAACCATCGTCTTCACGGACAAGTCCTTACGGACTTACCGTCTAAGAATCAAAGACAAGCAATAAACCCCAGCAAGGAGATAGACCCACCCACTCTTCCAATAGTTGGGTAAACTCTTTCTTGAAAGATATAACCCTAATTAAGCCACACAATTTCCATGAAAGCCTATCAATTCTGTTTACCTGTTTTTATTCTATGCTGGCTTGGACAAATGTACCTAGCTGCGGAGCCAAAACCATTGGGTGAAGTTTGGCTTTTACCTAAAGCATTCAAAGCTGCTGAGAAGATAGAATATCTAAATGAAAGTCAGGGAAAGGAACAGGTATTGCATGTGTTGGTCAATCACGGTGCTAAAACTGCCTCCGCCAAGGACATGAGAAGTAAAGTGCAAGAGATCGCTATCTACTACGCGAATAAAAATGTCATGAGGTATCCTGTACGCAATGGAATTATCTTGTTAGATGTCACTGACAGCAATCATGATCTCACCATACTCATTACTCTTGACCTAAAAACATTTGAAGAAGCCATTCTTCGCGGAGGTAGTCAGTACAAAGGTCCAAGCAATTTTGACAAGTTTATGATGAAGTCCAAATAGAAGAGAGTATGTCAACAAAGCTAAAACAGCACCATGTTTAAAGCCACCTCCACCCCTTAGGGATGTGGTGCCCTCCGGCCTTGGGAGTCTGCTTGATGGAGCCCCTACGCGGAGAATTGAGAATCGAGAATACAGAATCGATCTCCTGCTAGATGAAACTTACGCGACCCGTGTTGGGGTTGGCCCCTGCGGGGAGTAAAAAGGATAGAGGTTAGAGGAACAAGCCCGGCTTGATGAAACCTGTTCCACCACCCCTCCAGGGTGGTTTTGTTAGGAGGGACGGATTCCCGGGGTTGCACTTGCCAAGGCAAGCTTACCACCGCGCTCTGCTCCATCATCCCTCCGGGATGTTTCCTGCTTGATGGCACCCTCTACGATGAAACTTACGCGACCCACGTTGGGGTCGCCTTCTGTTTTTAATCCTATTCCCGGGGTAGCGACCCTTCGGCTCGCAACCCGCGGGCTAAGGTACGGAACCCCGTTGGGGTAGGCCCCTGCGGGGAATTACTGATTCGTGATTACGGATGACTGATTCCGCCTAGATGAAACCCCAATGACTCATGACCAACCAAATGCCCTCAGGGCTTCGTTCCATTGTCCCAGACTTGATTCTGCATTCCCGATTCTTAATTCTCCCTGTAGGGGCAATGACAAGCGCCCATAGGGCGCTCCATCCCGTAGGGATGATGGAACAGAGCCCGGGGTAAAGCGCAGCGTACCCCGGGAACCCGCCTCTTTTGTAATACCACCCCGGAGGGGTGGAGGAAGGGTGTCACTGCCTGTTGGTAAGTCAGCCAATGACCAGCCCTCAGGGCTTCATTCCATCGTCCCAGGCTTGATTCTGTAGTCTTGACTCTCAATTCTCCCCGCAGGGGATCATTCGTGAGATTCGTGCTATTCGTGGTGGAAAAAGCTCCATCGTGCTGGGTTCCATCTTATCGGCCTCTATCCTTTTTCCTCTATCCTTTTTCCTCTATCCTTTTTCCTCTATCCTTTTTCCTCTATCCTTCTTACTCCCCGCAGGGGCCACTTCTCCCCGCAGGGGGCCTACTTCAGCTTGAAGATCTCCGGGTTCAGGTACTGGGGCTTTACGAAGCTACGGTGCTTCCTGTCCTCCTCGGTCAGCGGGCTCACCACCAGCGCGGGCAGCTGCGGGATGCCCGAGCCGTCCTTGTAGTCGCTACTCTTGCGCATCACCATCGCCCCGGCGGAGAAGAGACCGCCCATATCGCCGATTAGTACATCGATCTTGTACGAGCGCCCCTGGCTCAGGCTGAAAGGCTTGCCTTCGTACAAGGCGGCGCCCGGCTTGCCCGGCACATTGATCGAGCCACGGCGCGTGCGCTTCTCACCCGTGAATCCCTTGTCAGAGGCATCCAGCACGATCTTTCCATCGATCGCGATCACCAGCACATTGTCCCCCCAGCCTATCAGCCGGTGCGTGCCCGATGTCTGCGCCACCACGTCCCCGGAGTAATGCACCAGCCACAGCCCGGGCTTTGTCTCCGGAGCCTGGAATGCCTGGCCCGCCTCCACATCCGGAATCCCCTTGAAGACGATCGAGGATGTGTACAGCTCCACCGGTGAGGTGAAGTGCTTGTAGCGCGCGGGCGCCTTCCACGTACGGCCCCGGGTAAAGGCCTGGATGATCTTTGTATACGGTCCCTGGTCCAGCTTCTTCAGTCCCGTGGGCTTGCCAGAGCGGTCACGCTTGAAATCATAGAAAGTCCCACGCAGTCCGCTGTTAGGGTTCGTGCTGCCGAAGGAACTGAAACCTCCGCCGCCAGCACCGCTGCCCACGCCATTGCCCCAGCCGCTGCCGAAGTCCTCAGAATCTCCAAAATCCAGCGAGGGTGTATCCAGATCCACGCTCGTCACCGGCACGGCCAGTTCCGTCACACTTGTCGAGGCGATCACGCGGCTGAGCGTCTTCGATGGCGCCGAGGGCTTGCGCTCCACCTGGTTCACAATCTCCGGCTTTTCCACCCGCTCCTCCGCATCCTGAGACCCGGCAAAGGTAATGATCTCCGGAGTCTCCTTCACCTCCGTCGTCAGGAAAATCACCGCCATCACCAGCCCCAGCAAGACGCAGAACAACAGCGCCATCATCACCGAAATCATCGTTGAATTTCTTCTCTCCGCCTCGAGCGCTCTCAAGGCTTCATCACTTAACTTGGCATGGTAACTCATAATCTCAGGGATAGGCTGTGCAACGACACGGGTGCAAAATTCTTTGCTCCTCGAAAACGAATAAGACAGCTTTACCCTGCCCAAGCCCTCAGCGTCAACCCCTCTCCTCTCCCCCCGTGTCATAACCCCCTGATCCACGGCCCCGTGTGGCCAGTAATCTGCTAGAGGGAACGCGAGAAGGAAGCACTCAGCGCGCTTCATCTAGCAGAGCTTCACCAAGCCCACCCTTCTGTCCTTTCCGTGTGTTCCGTGGTGGGCTATAAGCAGCCCGATTCTCGGTTCTAGATTCCCGATTCTAAATTCTTCCCCTTATCGGGTCTTTTGGCTTCCCACTCTCGGCAGGGGTTCCATCATGGCGGGCGTCGTATGCACCGCGTGACTCACATCCTCTTCCGCATCCACCTGGGCCTGAGCGTTCTCTGGTTCACGTTGCTATTCCGTCTGGAAGACCCGCCGCTCCAAGAGCTGGTGGGCGAATCCCTTTTCAGCACGATCACCATCACTCTCAGCACCCCCCTGCTCATCTTCACTGCCTTGCATGACTGGGGACTCAGCCACCCCACCAACCCACTCCGGGAGGCGCTCACCTTTACCATCTGCACGCCGCTCAACTCCCTTGTCGCCGCCTGGCTTCTCTCCCTCGTCTACCGCCACTTTATCAAGCCCGATCCCCTACCTGAAACCCCGGACACCACCCTGATCCCCACCAGCCCCAATCCCGTTCACCCTAACAAGTTAAAAGCACCAGCTGCAGAGCAAGACCACTTCCCACCCCGCCCACAGCCAAGCCCCGCTCCATTCACCACCGAGCACGTCTACATGCTTGCGCTGCTAGGCAAGGCTGGTGCCGAGAAGGCCATGATCCAGTGGGCAGTCGCGCGTCTGGAAGAAGGCTGCGAGGGAGAATCCACCATCCTGCTCGCCGGCGCGGATCACGAGGACGAAGACACCATCGGTTACCTCTTTCACAAAGCCTTGCAGGAAAGTAGCTTCACTCCACCATTAGACGATGAGGAAGCAGCCTGGCTTGAGCAGCAGATCTGCCGGGAAATGCTCGCCGGCCACCTCACACCACAGCTAGGCCTGGATTACCTGCTCCGTGCCTGCACCCAATGCGGCTACTCCGATATTCTCCACAAGTGGGAAAAGCTCTATGATGCAATCGACATGCTCAGAAGTGAAGGCCAGAACTACGACAGCCACGCGGGCATGACCCTCGCCACCATCGACGACCACATCCTCCAGCAAGCCCGCCAAGTGCTCGACGAATCCCAGCAGCCATGATCCGCAAAGCCTTCTCCATCATCCTGCTCCTGCTCGCGCTCAGCCCGGTTGTCATCAACCTCTGCGGGTGGCACCTCTTCGCGTACTACCAGCAAGGAGACAAAGACTACATCATCGGAGCGGTATCCGGGGGAATTCATCTAGCCAAAGCAGACCACACGGACTTTTCCTCAGAGGACCAGCTTGGCATCGATCAGGCACTAGGCATCCAATACCATGAACTTCTCAAGTCCGGTTCCTTGCTCATCTACGCCGAAGGACTCGAAGATCCCTATGGTGCTTCTAGCCCTCTCCACAACTTTATTCTCTTCCCCATCGATAAACACGATCCCGCTGATGCGGCTGAATACGCCTTCGTCACCTTCCCGCAGCTCCTGCTGATCGCCTTCACCCTTCTCATCATCCTGCTTCTCAACCACGGCGAGCTCAACAAAGGCCGCAAAGCGAAGAAGGCGTGAGGGATGTAGCGCCCTCTGGCCGCTTGAACGTGCGTTATTGGTTAATGGTTATTCGTTAATGGGCCGGCTTGATGGCACCCTCTACGATGAAACTTACGCGACCCGCGTTGGGGTCGTGTTCTATTTTCTATCCTTTTCCCGGGGTAGCGATCCTTCGGCTCGCAACCGCCGGGCTAAGGTACGGAACCCCGTTGGGGTAGCGCCCTCCGGCCGCTTGTCATGGGTCAAGGGAGGGTAGGGGCTGTAGCAGGTAGGGAGTAGCGGGTAGCAGAAATTTCCAGTGGGAAATTTCTTTGGTACTGTGTCTAACCTTCTTGTCTGCGTAAGCGCTCACCGGTTTATCCGGTGATGCTACTTCCTACCCGCTACTGGCTACGGTTCCGAATGATCCTGCCGGCTTCTTCTCGCGTGGGCGTACCCCAATGACTCCTGACCATTGACCCATGACCAGCCCGCAGGGCTTCGTTCCGTTTAGCCAGCGAACCCCAACGGGGTTCCGTCGTCTAGCCCGGGGTCAGCGACCAGAAGGAGCGCCACCCCGGGAATAAGATTATAAAAACAATACGACCCCAACGCGGGTCGCGTATGCTTCATCTAGCCCGCTTCTTGATTCTCAATTCTTAATTCTCCCCGGCAGGGGCCCTCCATACCTCTACGGAAGAAAGGGCGACATGCCCGTACCCAGCTCCTCCAGCATGAAGAGAACCTCCCGGTAGTGCTCATCATCCACAAAGCCCATGTAAAACTTGGCGTTCGTCCTCAGCACCACTGGTGTCCGCCCCATCGACCAATATTTGGGCAGCGGATTGGCATCAATCTCAGCATGACGTTTTGAGCTGAGACCTTTCGAGCCTTTCGGGTTAAACCTCATCTCCCGATATGCCTTGATCTCTTTCTGGACATGCTCCAGCACCAGCTCGCGGTAGGCGGCATCACTCATCTCAGGCAGGAATTCCAGCTCCGCGCGGTACTTCAGCTTGTGTGTCTTCACCTCTCCATTCAGGACCACCGGACTTACCGAGCGGTTCCAGCTCACCTCAAACTTTGCCTCCACCACAATCTTGTTTCCCTCCCGCCGCAGGTCCCACTTGTCCTTTCCCAGTGCATACCGGTATGCGGGCAGGTAATACTTTTCTAACATAGCCTCCAGCAGTTCCGCTTGCGCAGCATCGTCCTTCTTGTCCGCCTCCACCCCCTGGATCTTTGTCTGGCCATCCACATTTCTCTCCACCGAGAATCCCTTCTCCACATGGAAATAGACAAAGAACTCCCCATTCTCTCCGCCACCGAAGGGATCCCCATAGCGGAACTGCAGCTTGAGCTCGGAGCCATCCGCCTTCATTCCTGTCTTGATAGGGTCAGCTAAGCTCTCCTTCGGAACCAGCTCCACCTGGCGTGTATCCAGACTTCCCCTCACCTCGCCCAGCCTTAGCTCTATCAGCAGGCCTCCATCCACTTCGCGGATCTCATAGGCATACTTACCATGATCCTTCTGCACATGCTTCGCACGCAACGCGAAATGCTCCACCTCCGCCCCCACCGGCAGCAACGCCATCACCCAGACAAGCAAACAACCAACAAACTTCATCATACCCATCACCTAAACCTGAAACACCCCCGCACACAACCCCATTCCTCCACCTGAGCACGTGTTATTGGTTAATGGTTATTCGTTAATTGGCCGGCATGATGGAACCCCTGCGGGGAGAATCGGGAACCGCTCTCCTGCTTGACGATGCCCTGCTAGATGAAACTTACGCGACCCGCGTTGGGGTCGTGTTATTTTTAATACTCTTCCCGGGGTAGCGACCCTTCGGCTTGCAACCCGCGGGCTAAGGTACGGAACCCCGTTGGGGTAGGCCCCTGCGGGGCATTACTGATTGGTGATTACGGATTACAGATCGAATCCCTGCGGGATGTAGCGCCGGCGGGCGCAATCACTGCGGTGATTTCCGGTTTTCTCATGTGCTATCTGTGCTAGAGTTTAGGTGTAGAAATGGAGGATGTTTTTCTATGAGCCTTATTGCCTTGGTACTATTCTGGATCATCGTCGCTCTGGCGTTTGTCTCCATCTTGCCGCTCAAGCTGGACAAGGCCATGAGGTCTTGGCCTCTGTTCATCCCAGCCGTGGCGATCATCCTATTCCTGGTCCGCGAGGTGATTTTAAACCGCTTGTATCCGGTGGAAAGCGTACCTATCCGGATCGACCTCCCACTCGTGGCGGCAGCGGTGATTGTGACCTTCATCGCCGCTCTGATCCGCTGCATGCTGATCCGCGCGAGGACGCACCATCGCTCATGATTTTTTGAGCAAAGTGGGAGATGTACGGCCATGCGTGTTTCTGTTACCCTGCCCCGGATGGAGTCTCTTCAGGAGCAAAGGAAAACGAAGTGGCGTAAGTTCGCTGTCATCACCTTCTGGGTGGTCGCCACCTACGTGCTGATTTTTTTCCTGCTGTTTAAGGTCGAGCACCCACTTGGGCATCGCGATATCACCTTATGCCGCATCCGCCCGCAGCTCGCAGAGCACATCCATTCTGAGGCGCTTAGCAGCAGTCTCTATGCTGTCTATTTCCCCATGAGAGAGTGGCTTGGCTCCTATCCGGTGAATCTCTACAATTCTCGTGACCGCAGGTATGAGCACATCAACCAGCAACGCCTGAAACAATATCGATGACCCAGCTGTGATAAATCCATTCCTCCACCTGAGCTTACGTTATTGGTTAATGCTTATTCATTAATGGGCCAGCATGATGGAACCCTGCGGGGAGAATTCAGTATCAAGAATAAAGAATCGAGAATCATGCTTGATGATGCCCGGCTTGATGAAACCTGTTCTTCCACCCCTCCGGGGTGGGTTTATATTTTGGCCGGGGTTCCCGGGGTGGCGCTCCCTCTGGTCGCTGACCCCGCGCTACCTTCTATCACCCCTCCGGGGTGTTTCCTTCTAGCCGAATCAGTAATGCCCCGCAGGGGCCAAGTTTCATCTAGCCGGTAATCCATCCCAATCTGTGATATCTGTGGTTAGAAACGCTTCATCAAGCTGGGTTCCATCAGCCCAGTATTCGTGAGATTCGTGTAATTCGTGGTTCAAAATACGAGCTCTCCCGCAGGGGCCCATCTAGCCAGCCCTTTCCGTCTTTTCCGTCTTTTCCGTCTTTTCCGTCCCTTCCGTGTATTCCGTGGTGGAATACGTTTCATCTAGCCCGCTTCTCGATTCCCGATTCTTGATACTCAATTCTCCCCGCAGGGGTCAAAAAAAGAGCCGTTGGCCAATCACCAACGACTCTCAACTTACACAAACTAATATGTTAGAACAAACACGATAGCGTATTAGCGGCGGCGTCTGGCTAGCAGCGCCAGACCGGCGAGACCGATCAGTGAGGTGGATGCCGGCTCAGGGACAGCGGCGGTGGCATCCAGCACGAAGTCATCGTAGTAGTACTGCGCGGAGACATTGCCCACGGCGCCCGGCTTCTCCAGCCTGAGATAGATCTTCTGGCCGTTGGCCCCGGCATTGGCGATGTCCGCACCACTCACATTCAAAGTGACAATGTCATCGGTGATTGTGTAGGTGGTGGAGGCCAGGATGCCTGTGGCGGTGGTGGAGGTACCGTCACCGAATCCCAGGGAGACGCTCGGCAGGGTGCCGCTGTTCTGGGTAGCGCCGCTGTCCAGGTCAAAGCTCAGCGAGTAGTCGTTGCCGGAGTCCCAGTTCGAGGAGAGCACGATGTTCGCATTACCTGTCTGGTAGCGGAAGCCCAGGTAGAGGTGGTTCGCATCCGTGTAGGAGCCGGGGCTGGTCTCATTCACTGAGATACTGGTCGGGCCGCCGATACGGAAGAAGGTATCGAAGTTATCCAGCGTGCCATCACCGTCATTGACCAGGCTTCCGGTGGTCAGGCCATCAAAGTTCTCTGACCAGATGGTAGCCGCGGAGCTCGTGAGCGGAAGTAGCGGAGCCAGCATGCCTGCCAGCAATATCTTGGGTGTGTGGAGTGTATGGAGTTTCATTATGTGTATTTTCAAGAGTTCACCCTAACCAACAGAAGATCAGGGCATTCCCAGAATAAGGAACCCCAGTAGCCGCACAAGATTCCCGCCTGCTTTTCCACTAGACTCCTGAGGAATCTAGATGGAAAATACCCATTGCCCGTAGAGCCTGCTCTATACTCACCCCACTCACGACTCCTCATGCGCCCCATCAAGAAAGACTCACTCGCCAAACGCCTGGCAGACCAGCTGGAGCAGGACATCCTGCAGGGTATCTGGAAAGACCAGCTGCCCGGCCGCAGTGTCATGGCCCAGCACTACGAGGTCAGTGTCAAAACCTACCTCGCCGCCCTCGCCATCCTGCAGGCCGCCGGCCATATCTCCGCCACCACCCGTGGCCGGCCCTTCCAGATCCTCACCAAAGCCGACAGCCAGGCCCGCAGCCAGCAGCAGCACAATCTCATCATCATCCACACCTCGCGGGCGCCTCTCACCGCAGAGCACGCCAGCCTGCTGCACGAGATCCAGACCTACTGGGAGTCCCACGCCGGCACCGCCACCAAAGTGGCGCTCGACTACAAGAACCTGGGCAATGCGGACAAGCGCATCGCGGAGATTATCCACCGCCATTCCGCCGACGCCGCCGTGCTGCTGAATGCCCCGCTGGCCATCTCCGGGGAATGCTACCAGCGCATCCCCACCTTCCAGATCGGCGGACTCAAGCCAGACACCCCGAAACTCAGCACTGTAGGCTGCGGATTTGCCGAGGAGATCGAGCGCTTCGCCCGCCTGCTCATCCAGTGGGGCCACCGCAGGATCCTCATCCCCGTCTACGATGAGACCTCCCATCCCATCTGCCTGAGCGGGCTGCAGGCCGCCTATGATGACAGCCCGCCGCCGGAGGACATCGAGCTGCTGCTGCCCGTCTTCTTCAGCTCCCACCCGGACGCCTGGAAGAAATTCTGGAAAGACACACTCTCCAGCCTGGAGCCCACCGCCGTCATCGTCATGGATGACGTGCGCCTGCTCTCCCTCTACAGCTTCTGCCAGCAGGCAGGCATCCGGATACCGCGGGACCTCTCCGTCATCCTCTTCAGCTACAATCCGAAGCTTGAATGGATCTCCCCCCGCCCCACCATGGGAGTCATCCCCACCCAGAAAATGCTCGCCCAGTTCAAGCACTGGTTCGAGACCCACTACAAACCCCTCGGCTCCAAAACCTTCCCCCTCGACCACCTCTGGGGAGAAAGCATCAGCAAGATCTAACACCAGCACCAGCCATCATTCACCAGCCGTTAGAGCTTCACCTAACAGAATTTTCACAGCACATTTTCATCACCAAGAACACACTTTCATGAGCGCCGAACCCAAAGCCCCCTCAGGATCCCAAAAGAAGAACCCTAACGCCTGGATGGAATACGCCGCCATACTCGCCAAGGCCGGCTACACCAAGCAAGTCCAGATCGCCCTCGGCAAGGCGCTGCCGCTCGTCCCCGCCGCCATGCGCAGCCAGTTCCACTGCCAGAGCGGCCGCATCTACCGCCTATCCTGGCAGCTGGACCACGCCCTCGCCAGCTTCAGCAAGGCGCTCAAGGACCCCCAGCACAAAGTCCACGCCCTCACTGGCCTGGCTGAGTGCTACGAGCGCCGCAGCCAGCTGGACAAAGCCGCCGAGCTGCTAGAAGGCATCCCCACCCAGCCAGACGGCAGCCTGGTCCACGCCCGCATCCTGCGCCGCCTCGGCCGCGTGGAGGAAGCCGAGAAATTGTTAGGCACCATCCCCGCCCAGGGCCCCCGCATCCCGGAGTCCCTCACCGCCCGCGTTTGGCACGAGCGCTACCTGCTCGCCGACCAATCAGGAGACTACCCGCTAGCCTGGAGCCACCTGGAGCAGTGCAAGCAGACCATCCGCCAGTCCTGGCAGGGGCCCCAGCTCGCCGCCATGCTCACCCAGCGGCGCCACGCCATGGCCGTCATGCTGGCCACCCTGCAGCAGCTCCAGCCAGAGACCGTGGAGCGCTGGATCAGTGAGAACGCCGCGCTCGGCCAGCCCCCGCACGGCTTCATCCTGGGCCTGCCGCGCTCCGGCACCACCCTCGTGGAAAAGCTCCTCTCCCAGCAGGCAGACATCGTCACCACGGATGAGCGGGACACCCTCGCCCGCACCGTCTTCGAGCCCCTCTCCACCCGCATCACCACCACCGCAGATCCGCAGGCGGATGCCGCCCACTTCCTCAGCACCCTGGACTCCCTCAGCCCCGCCTTCATCAAGAGCGGCACCAAGCACTACTACCAGGAGCTCGACAAACAGCTCCCCCAGAAAACCGCCGGCCGCCCCGTGCTGGACAAGAACCCCGGCTACTCGGAATCCGCCCTCCTCATCGCCCGGCTCTGCCCCGGCGCCCGCATCATCTACCCGCAGCGCGATCCCCGCGCCGTCTTCTCCTCCATCTGGGCACTCTTCCCCGAGCAGCCCAGCGAGATCAGCATCTTCTGGCTGCAGCAGGACACCCTCGCCGAGTGGATGAACCACACCCGCCAGGTCTGGCAGCACCTCCGCCGCCTCCTCCCCGCCAGCCTCTGGACCGAAGTCCACTACGAGGACCTCGTCACCCGACCGCAGGAAGAAGCCACCCGCCTGTCCACCTTCCTAGGTCTCCCCTCTAACAAACCCGCCAAAGCCAGCCCGCAGATCGAGCGCAGCCCCAGCTACGCGGAAATCTCCCAAGCCCCCCACCAGCACTCCATCGAAAAATGGAAACACTACGCCACCCAGCTCGCACCCGGCCTGGAGCGGCTGGCGGAGGGAGAAGGATAAAGGAGAAAGGAACAAGCCCGGCTAGTTGAAACTTGTTCTACCACCCCTCCGGGGTGGTTTTGTTAGGAGGACCTGATTCCCGGGGTTGCGCTCCCGCTGGTCGCTGACCCCGCGCTCTGCTCCCTCATCCCTACGGGATGTTTCCTGCTTGATGGCACCCTCTACGATGGAACTTACGCGACCCGCGTTGGGGTAGGCCCCTGCGGGGCATTACTGATTACAAATTACTGATTACTGATAGCATCCCTACGGGATGTTTCCTGCTTGATGGTACCCTCTACGATGAAACTTACGCGACCCGCGTTGGGGTAGGCCCCTGCGGGGCATTACTGATTACAAATTACTGATTACTGATAGCATCCCTACGGGATGTTTCCTGCTTGATGGTACCCTCTACGATGAAACTTACGCGACCCGCGTTGGGGTCGTCTTCTTTTTTTGATCCTTTTCCCGGGGTAGCGATCCTTTGGCTCGCAACCGCCGGGCTAAGGTACGGACCCCCCTTGGGGTTCGCCCCTGCGGGTTTGTCAGGGGGCAATGGTGGGTAGGATCCGTAGCAGGTAGGAAGTAGCAAGTAGCGGAAATTTCCCCAAGGAAAATTTCATCCATGCTTTATCTATCCAGTCTGCATGTGTGGCTGATCTCCGGTTTATCCGGAGAGGCTACTTCCTACTCGCTACTGGCTACGGTACCGAACCATCTAAGCGGAAACTCAAGCCCATTGACTCCTGACCTTTGACCCATGACAAGCCCGCAGGGCTTCGTTCCATCTAGCCAGTAATCCATCCCAATCTGAGTAATCTGTGGCTAGAAAAGCTTCATCAGGCCGGGTTTCATCCAGACCGCATTCGTGAGATTCGTGTCATTCGTGGTGGAAATGCTTCATCTCGCTAGGCTTCATCTAGCAGGTATCAGTAATCAGTAATTAGTCATCAGTCATGCCACGCAGGGGCCAGCCTTCTGTCTCTTCCGTGTATTCCGTGGTTAGAAACGCTTCATCTCGCTAGGCTTCATCATGCCGGCATCAGTCATCAGTAATCACCAATCAGTAATGCCCCGCAAGGGACCCTACTTCATGTACCTGTCAAAGAAGGGCAGGATCTTCTCCGGGTGGCGGCCGAAGTAGTTGTAGCCATCCTTGAAGCGGCGGGTCGTGCCCTCGATCCACAGCAGCTCCTTCTCCTCGCTTCCTAACAGGTCAAATGTTTTCTGGGCATCCTCCGGGTTGCGGGTCCAGGCGTCATCCAGCACCTGCAGCATGAGCACAGGCATCTTGACCCCCTCCGCAAAGAGGTGGGGAGTCATCTCCGCAGCCACAAAGGCCCCCATCTTCAGCAGCTCCAGATCGATCAGCTCCTGGTACTGGCTGATCCCCTGCAGCTCTGAGAAGGCATCAAAGATAGCCGCCATGGAGACCACCATCGGGCTGCACATGCACTTCACATTCTCAAACAGCTCAGGCCGGCGGTAGATCGCCTCGTACTGGGAGTTCCCCCCCATGCACTGGCTGTACAAGCCCACCTTCATCTGGCCCAGCTCGGGGTGGCCATCCACATACTTTTTGACCCCTACACAGTCGCGCCACTCCCAGCGGCCGATGCCACTGAGACCGCCATTCGCAGCGCTGCTGTTGCCGTGGTTGCGGATGTCATAGGCCAGCACATTGTAGCCGGCATCCGTGAGGTGCTTCATCTGGATCACGAAGTCGATCTCCACCGCATCAAAGGCGCTCCACGGCAGCCCCAGGTGACCCGGGTAACCGGCGCGGCACATCGGCAAGGCATGGTTGAAAATCACCAGCTTGTCACTCTGGCCACCCTTCGCCGGGATGTACCATCCCTCCAGCGGCGTGCCGTCATCCGAGGGGAAATAAATATCCCTCCAGCCCGTCATGCCATAATCGTCCGGCGTCTTGTGCAGCACACTGCGCAGCGGTTTCACGATGTTCGCCAGGCCCTGCACCTTGGCATAGTCTTCTTCTGAAATTGTCTCAAGCTGCGCCAGAGCCTTCTCCATTCTCTCTTTGGGTATTCTACTCATCGATTTATTTGGGTTCCATGACTGGCGGCCGGCGGGCACACGCTGCCCGAATCGGCCTCCGTCATTCATTATTACACAATACCATCACAGATACGCTTTATAATAGATCATTCATGGTGTATAATTGCCTATTACTCCAGATAAGCGCAAAAGGACTTCACCACAGAACTGCTTAACTTAACATAGCCATCACCGCACCAGAAGAGAAAATGATGTCCCCAGATTCAGAAAGCACCAGCTACGCCAGACGCATCCTGCAGCGCATGGAGGACCCGGCACACCCGCTGCCCGCCATCCCCGGACTCAGCTTCTTCCGCTTCGATGAACCTGCCGAGCCGGAGAGCTACCTGTTAGAGCCCAGCATCTGCTTCATCCTCCAGGGCACCAAGCGCATCCACCTGGGGGAAAATGTCTACAGCTATGATAGCGACCACTTCCTCGTCACCCCCATCGACCTGCCCACCATTGCAGAGATCCAGCGTGCCAGCACAGACCAGCCCTACCTCGGACTGGCCCTGCAGCTCGACCCCAAGCTAGCGCTCCAGTACATCATCCAGGAGAAACTTCCCAGAGCCCCCCTCCCCAGCGATCACGCCGGGCTGGCCACCGCCCCGCTCACCGCCCCCATGCGCAACGCCCTGCACAGGCTGTTAGACCTGATCGACGAGCCAGAGCACATCTCCGCACTCGCTCCACTCATCCAGCAGGAAATCCTCTACCGCGCACTCACCAGCCCCGCAGGCCCCAGCCTGCTGCAGACCATCAGCGGCAGCCAGCGCTCCTATCAGATCGGGCAGGTCATCGAGTCCATCAAAAGCGACCTGTCCCAGTCACTGCGCATCGATGACTTGGCGCGCCAGCACGGCATGAGCCCCTCCACCCTGCACCACCATTTCAAAAGCCTCACCGCCATGAGCCCCCTGCAGTACCAGAAGCACCTCCGGCTCAATGCCGCACGCGGCCTCATGCTCAATCAGGGCATCGATGCCGCCAACGCCGCCTTCCAGGTAGGCTACGAAAGCCCCTCCCAGTTCAGCAGGGAATACAACCGCCTCTTCGGCGCCCCACCCCTCAGAGACATCAAAACCCTCCGCCAAAAAAGCAGCCAGTAGATTTACCCGGCCGGGGAGTTTTCAGTTTTCAGTGGCTAACGTGTAGAACACCCTTTGCGCTGATTCGGTACCGTAGCCAGTAGCGAGTAGGTAGTAGCATCACCGGATAAACCAGTGGGCGCTTGCGCAGACAAATCGGTTAGACACAGCATCAAAGCAATTTCCCCACGGAAATTTCCGCTACCCGCTCCCCCTTGCGGCTGGTTGCTGGCATGTAGAGCACCCTGTGTACTGATTCGATACCGTAGCCAGTAGCGGGTAGGTAGTAGCATCACCAGATAAACCGGTGGGCGCTTGCGCAGACAAATTGCTTAGTCACTGCATCAATGAAATTTCCCCATGGAAATTTCCGCTACCCGCTACTCCCTACCTGCTACGGCCCCTACCCGCCCTCGAACCACGCCGCAGCAAAGAACCCCAACGGGGTTCCATCGTCTAGCCCGGGGTCAGCGACCAGCGGGAGCGCCACCCCGGGAATAGGATAAAAAAACAACACGACCCCAACGCGGGTCGCGTAGGTTCCATCTAGCCGGGTTCTCGATTCTTCATTCTCCTCGCAGGGGCTCCACTACAAACAAGCCCCCCGATTGCAATACCCGCCGGCCTGTCACGCGCCTATCATAGGCAGCATGAAAGGAGACATGGAGTTCAGCACCCAGCTCTGGCACTGGGACGACTCAGGCATCCGGGTCACCACGCTCAAGACCCAGCACACCACCACCATCCCGTGGCAGGAGGTCGCCGGCATCTGCTCCCTTTTCATCCAAAAACATGATGGCAGCAGAATCCGCATCCTGGAGAACCGGAGAAAGGTATCCCGCGATCTCAGCAAGCAACTCGAGCAGAGCCTGAAAACCCACTGTCCGCAAGACTATGTCCGCAATCTTCAGCGCAGCATCCGTGAGCTCCAGCCATGTGTCCACAGCTACCTCCCGCTGAGGCTCTACCTCATCACCCTCCTCCCCTGGTACTGCGTGATGACCCTAGAGAGCCTTGGCATCCTCCCCGCAGGCTACCTCCAGTGCCTGACCCTCCCCACCATCATCTATCTAACATTACTTCTCATCCCGCACCTCCTCATGCTCCATGTCATCTTCCAGACCCATAGAAACAACTTCCAAGAACTAGAACAAATCACCCAGGCCTAAGCGGCCATGAAGCCCTGCTTGATGAAGCGTTTTCCACCACGAATCGCACGAATCTCACAAATGCGGTCTGGATGCAGCCCGGCTAGATGAGTAAGGTTCCACCACCCCTCCGGGGTGGTTTTGTTTTTGGATCCAGTTCCCGGGGTGGCGCTCCCTCTGGTCGCTGACCCCGCGCTACTTTCCATCACCCCTCCGGGGTGAAGCGCCCTCTGGGCGCTTGTCATTGGTCACGAGTCAGGAGTCATTGGGGTTCCATCTAGCTGGTATCAGTAATTAGTCATCACGAATCAGTCATGCTCCGCAGGGGCCGGGTTCCATCTAGCCGGTAATCCATCCCAATCTGTGAAATCTGTGGCTAGAAAAGCTCCATCTAGCCGGGTTCCATCCAAACCGAATTCGTGAGATTCGTGTCATTCGTGGTGGAAATGCTTCATCTCGCTAGGCTTCATCTAGCAGGTATCAGTAATTAGTCATCAGTCATGCCCCGTAGGGGCTCCATTCAGCTGTACCAGAATAGCTCGTTTCCGGGATTTCTTTTCGGCGATACCCACTCGCCGTTCACCCACTTCGCAGAGAAAAGAGTCCCTCCCGCATACAAGGGACCACCATAGAAGCCAGCCCGCACGCTCACCTCCTCCGGCGTACCCTCCACATACATGATGAAGCCCCCCTTGCTCCAGGGCCTGAAAAAGTTATTCCGCCACAAGCCCCACTTCACACTCCGGTCAAAGGCACCCTTATTCCAGCCGCACTCTATCAGCTTCTCCTTCTGCAGCTTGCTCAGCCCCGCCTCGTCCACCACGGTCACGGCATCCGTCACCGGCCACAGGCACCAGCCAAAGTACGCCACCAGCAGACCCAGCAAGCACCTCCGCACCAATCGCATCCGACACTTCTTCTCCATACCCCCATAACGCCCCAGCCCACCCCTTTCTTAGATGCGGCCTATCCAGTCGAGGGTTAGGAGGCATTGGGCCATCTGGCTAGCAGGACAGCCTGTGGGATCATTCGGTACCGTAGCCAGTAGCGGGTAGGTAGTAGCATCACCGGATAAACCGGTGGGCGCTTGCGCAGACAAATCGGTTAGTCACAGCACCAAAGAAATTTCCCCATGGAAATTTCCGCTACCCGCTACTCCCTACCTGCTACGGCCCCTACCCTCCCTCGAACCATGCCACAGCAAAGAACCCCAACGGGGTTCCGTCGTCTAGCCCGGGGTCAGCGACCAGCGGGAGCGCCACCCCGGGAAGAGGATAAAAAAACAACACGACCCCAACGCGGGTCGCGTAGGTTCCATCTAGCCGGGTTCTCGATTCTTCATTCTCCTCGCAGGGGCCAAGAATCATTCCCAACAGATCCCTTTTGGTTTTTCATGCGCATCCAGTCATGGTATCAGGATAAGCTTATGAAATCCCTTATCCTACTGATGCTCATGTGCTGCTGCTCCCTTGCGGGTGATAATTTTAGAGTGGTCACCAAAGATATCGACATAGAGTCTGACGAATGGGGTTCTATTCGTATCGCTTCAGACGTCTTCACGACCTCAGCAAGCACAGCCAGAGTCTATGTATCCATCAACAAGCTATCGAAAGATTTGAAGGGGAAAGCCAAACTTTGTATCCATGGTTATCATATTTTAGGAGCTTCTCACCTTCCCCTTATCACCAAGGAATACGAGTGGGATGGCGTGTTTAACTTCTATGCCCTGAGCGATATTCCGATCGCCTCACCGGAGTACAAAGTTTTCATGAAACTAACAGATGTGAAACCAAAGACTAAATACAAAGTAATCTTTACCATCCTGGAGCTAGACGAATAGCCTACACCTCCCTTCCGGCCCTTGTCATGGGTCAGGAGACATTGGGAGTCTGCTTGATGGCACCCTCTACGATGAAACTTACGCGACCCGCGTTGGGGTCGTGTGTTTTTTCTATCCCTTTCCCGGGGTAGCGACCCTTCGGCTCGCAACCCGCGGGCTAAGCTCCGGAACCCCGTTGGGGTTCGCAAGTGAACATCCCAAAGGGATGGGTTTCATCTTATCGGCCTCTATCCTTTCTCCTCTATCCTTCCCACTCCCCGCAGGGGGTCCATTCGTGAGATTCGTGTCATTCGTGGTGGAAATGCTTCATCTCGCTAGGCTTCATCTAGCAGGTATCAGTAATTAGTAATTAGTCATCAGTCACGCCCCGCAGGGGCCAGCCTTCCGTCTCTTCCGTGCCTTCCGTGGTTAGAAACGCTTCATCATGCAAGGCTTCACCAACTTTCCTGCTGCACTGTCTCCCCTTTTATGTGATGGTCGGGAGTCGTTTGAAGAATGGAAACCCTACACCGCACATGAACCCACCGAGCCGCACTAAAAAGACAATCATCCGGGTGCTCAAAGCCGCCACTGTCCTGCTCCTGATGCTTCTGGCCTTTTGCAGCGGCGTGATCGTAGCTGATTCCCGCTGGGAAAAGCTGGCGGGTGACTACGTCTCGCTCTCCCATGACTTGAACGCAGCCGAGGACGCTGACTTGGTCCAAGTCACAGGCGATCACGGCTACTGCTTCGTGACTGAAAAAGATGAAGTCGTCTACATCTACGCCGGAAGCCTCTCACAAATCGAATTCCCCATCCCACTTTACAGCGAAACCAAAGAATGAAAGCACTATCCATTCTCACCACCGTCTGGGAATGGACCGGCTCCAGCACCAGAAAGAAGTAAGCTCCCTAAGATGGACTTTCAATACAACCACCCCTGCGGTCTGCTAATCCACCGTTACCTGACCATAGAACAGCTCCGCAATTCAACTCTGTCACTTGTGGCAGAGACCATGAATAATGAATTCAGCTGGTACACACTACCAACTGTACAATCCAAAGATCACAGCATCGTATTCAAGCTCTGCTTCCTAGGAAACTCGATCCACAGTATCCTCATCTACGATGCTAGCCCTCGCTTCGGCACATCATGGGGCCAGCACTGTCAGTCCTCAGAGCAAGCACGCGCCCAAAGCACTCTAGATTGGCTAGAGCAGTCTTCTGACGAACAATCCAGAATCATCCCGGCAAACCTCCACTGTGGATACGATGAAAAATCAGGCTTCGGCGCCTGCTCGATTAGATTCTAACTAGGCAAATACCCATGATCGGACCCGTACTCGACATCCCGGAGGAGACCCTGCGCTCCCTGCCGGACACTCTCCCGGGAACACCACCCGTGGACATCACCGCGTCCGATGCACTGCGCCCCGGCGCCACACAAGCCACCAGCTCCACCTTCAAGTTCCAGTGCGGCGAGCAAGTCGTCATACTCCAGACCTTCCCCCGCCTCCACCTAACAACAACCCTCAAAGCCTTGGATGATATGAAAATAGACACAGAAAAATGGTGCAGAGATAAAATGCCATCATTAATTGATCGCGTTTTCAGAGCGGAGCAACCTAACGAGGTTCTTGCTCGCATGCCAGATCGAGATAGAATCCTCTTTTATATAATGATATTTGATACTGAGCTCGGCAGTGGGGGATTGCACGAATATCTGTGTACAATCAATGGTGATGACTTTTACAATGTCATCGAGTCAGCTAAAATTGTTGGTGCTGTATCTCTAGCGTCTTCTCTGGAGGCAGTGGCGCACTATTTCCCGGTAGAAATAATAAAAGGAGATGGTTACGAACGGGCAGACTACGTTTGGACTCTTGCGAAAAACAAAGGTCATTATGTGGTAGATGATTTTATCAAAGTGAACGTTGATGAGAATCTGTATGAGCTTCTTTATAAATATTACCAAAGCTGCCAATAATACCCTCCCACTTCCTAGCCATCAGCATGCACAACTCGATTGTAGCAGAAAAACTAAGATAACAAAAAGCACCTTATGAAAACCGCCGCCACGCTTTGCCTCCTCATCTCCCTGTTCGTCCTGCCTGCGAAGGCACAGAGCCTGCACGCCGTGGAGAACCTGCACGCCAAGTTCCTGGAATTTTGCTCTGACCACAAGGAGTACACCATCAGCTATCGCGGCATCCTCAGCCGTTCGTCCTCTCAGGACGGCATGCGCTGGCTCACCGAGAGCCCCGGCGTCTGGCGCATCAAACGATCCGGCAAACCAGAAATGTTAGACCTAGTCCTTCTCCCGGCTGAGGACAAAACCTCCTTTGTCTACAGCGAGGGTAAAGACAGCCTCTACTTCCGCGCCTACCTCCACGAAGACCCCACCAAACCCATCAGCGGTAAAGAGTTTGAATCCTACATGGGCATGACCTTCCTGGACTTCGCCAAACAACTAAAAAAATGCCCCAACCGATTCCAGAAAACAGCCGAAATCTACAAAGACGAGTAGTGAACGTGCGGCCGCTTGTTATTGGTTAATGCTTATTCGTTATTGGGCCGACTTAATGAAACCCTGCTTGATGGAACATCCGCGACCCACGTTGGGGTCGTGTTCTTTTTTAATCCTATTCCCGGGGTAGCGATCCTTCGGCCCGCAACCGCCGGGCTAACGTACGGAACCCCGTTGGGGTTCTCTAGTGAGCATCCCGAAGGGATGGGTTTCATCATTCCCATTCGTGAGATTCGTGTTATTCGTGGTGGAAAATGCTTCATCGTGCAGGCCCATCAACAATTAACCAATAAACCATTAACAAACGTGCAGGGCTTCCATTCGTGGCAGAAAACCTTTCCTGAAACACTCGACACCCAAGCCACGTAATACTGGTGAACGTGTGCCATGAAAGCTTTCATCCTATTGACGACCGTGTTACTCAGCCCCCTTCTCCTGGCGGAGGATTTCCACTACACCTCCTTTGACCTCAGAAAAGACCTCCCCGTTACCGCGCGGCTCAAGCTTCCTGCAAAGGTATCCAAGATCCATGAACACAAGAAAACAGAGAATAAGGATACCATCACCGCCTCTATTTCAGATGATAGGCTCGGTACTATGGTCGTGGAAATCCTGGACCAGCAGAAGCAGCTCCTATGGTCCGGAGACTTCGGCTACAACCTCAGCGCCACCCCGGGATGCAGCATTTCGATAGAATGCCACCCCAGCCAGCCCTACTTGATCATCCAGTACTACGGCTACAAATGGGACCATCGCAGCCTCCTGCTGAAGCTCGAAACACAGGGAGAAACCACAAAGGTCTTGGCGCATAACAAGCTAGCAAAGGACATCCTGACCTATCTGAAAAAACAACCAGGCTACAGCCCGAAGCACCAATACACCATCTCTCCCCGTACCTTCACCGAGAAAGGCCTCACCCTAGAATGCATACCCCTCGAGCTCCCCGAGGCGAAGCTTCCGCACTCGCTGGCCCAAGGAGAAAGATGGTTCACCGTAACAGCCAAGATAGAAAAAGATTTCACCCTCACACCCACGGAGTCAAAAATCACCCACTAGACGGCCGGCGGCCGTTTGTTATTGGTTAATGGCCCATGCGGGGAGAATTGAGAATCAAGAATTCAGTATCAAGAATCGGGCTAGATGGATCCTTGCTAGATGAAACATACGCGACCCACGTTGGGGTAGGCCCCTGCGGGGAATGACTGATTCGTGATTACTGATTACAGATAGCATCCCTACGGGATGTTTCCTGCTTGATGGCATCCTCTACGATGAAACTTACGCGACCCGCGTTGGGGTCGTGTTGTTATTTTATCCTATTCCCGGGGTAGCGATCCTTCGGCTCGCAACCGCCGGGCTAACGTACGGAACCCCGTTGGGGTTCGCCCCTTCGGGGAGTGAGAAGGATAGAGGAGAAAGGCTGGGTAGTTGCGTAACCTTCCTCCACCTGAGCGTGCGTTATTGGTTAATGGTTATTGGCTAATGGGGTCGGCTTGATGGAGCCCGGCTAGATGAGCAAGGTTCCACCACCCCTCCGGGGTGGTTATTTGTTTGGGACCGAGTTCCCGGGGTGGCGCTCCCTGTGGTCGCTGACCCCGCGCTACCTTCCGTCACCCCTCCGGGGTGAAGCGCCCTCTGGGCGCTTGTCATTGGTCAAGAGTCAGGAGTCATTGGGGTTCCATCTAGCTGGTATCAGTAATTAGTCATCACGAATCAGTCATGCTCCGCAGGGGCCAGGCTCCATCTAGCCAGTAATCCATCCCAATCTGTGAAATCTGTGGCTAGAAAAGCTCCATCTAGCCAGGTTCCATCTAGCCAGCCCTTCTGTCTCTTCCGTGTATTCTGTGGTGAAACAGGTTTCATCTAGCCGGGCTCCATCTAGCTAGCCCAATAACGATTCACCAATAACCATTAACAAGCCCGCAAGGGCTATGGTTCCAGCTTCATGCTCAGCAGGACGATCGCCAGGCTTGGATTCTCCCGTGTCTGCTGCAGTGCGTCCTCCAGTCCGCCTAACATAGTCTTTCCGGAAATTTTCTGCCCCCCAATGGAGTAATGGGTCTCATAGATGACGCTCTCACCTTCCGTCACACGGGACTCTCCGCTTGTATGGGAAGATCCATCATTCACTGCTCCCTCGGGTAGAGCCAGCAAGCTTGTGCCGAGAGTGGTCGACTCACATTTAAAATCATAGTCCAGCGCCAGCCCTTCTTTGGTGGTAATGACCGCTACGGCCCCGCGCTCACTCAGCCCGGAGAATTTCAGCGCACGCTCATCCTTCACCTCGCCGCCCTGCACCAGCATCAGCTTGAACTCACCATCCAGGCTCCGCTCCGGCAGCAACTCGTAGACCATCATACCAATCTCCCCCTCCCCGGAAGCCCGCAGCCCTCCGAACTGATAAGCGTCATACACCCGCATCTCCAGCGGCGCTGCATTCACCTCCGCCTCCTTGTCACACCCGCTCAGCAAAGCCGCTGCCAACAAACTACCGCACCATAGACCCATCTTCATAGCCCGCACCCTATCTTCCCTCCGACCTCTCTAGCAAGACAGAAGCGGCCAGCGGCCGCTTGTTTCTGGCTATTCGATGTGAGGCCTGCCAGCTAGCAGGACACCCTCTGCAATCATTCGGTACCGTAGCCAGTAGCGAGTAGGTAGTAGCATCACCGGATAAACCGGTGGGCGCTTGCGCAGACAAATCGGTTAGTCACAGCACCAAAGAAATTTCCCCTCTGAAATTTCCGCTACCCGCTACTCCCTACCTGCTACGGCCCCTACCCTCCCTCGAACCACGCCGCAGCAAAGAACCCCAACGGGGTTCCATCGTCTAGCCCGGGGTCAGCGACCAGCGGGAGCGCCACCCCGGGAATAGGATAAAAAACAACACGACCCCAACGCGGGTCGCGGAGGTTCCGTCAAGCAGGGTTTCATCTAGCCCGATTCTTGATTCCCGATTCTAGATACAGCATTCTCCCCGCAGGGACCCCACTCAGCTGTACCAGAACAGCTCGTTTCCGGGATTTCTTTTCGGCGATACCCACTTGCCGTTCACCCACTTCGCAGAGAAAAAGATCCCTCCCGCATACAAGGGACCACCATAGAAGCCGGCCCGCACGCTCACCTCCTCCGGCGTACCCTCCACATACATGATGAAGCCCCCCTTGCTCCAGGGCCTGAAAAAGTTATTCCGCCACAGGCCCCACTTCACACTCCGGTTAAAGGCACCCTTGTTCCAGCCGCACTCTATCAGCTTTTCCTTCTGCAGCTTGCTCAGCCCCGCCTCGTCCCACACGGTCACAGCATCCGTCACCGGCCACAGGCACCAGCCAAAGTACGCCGCCAGCAGCCCCAGCAAGCACCTCCGCACCAATCGCATCCGACACTTCTTCTCCATACCCCCATAACGCCCCAGCCCACCCCTTTCTTAGATGCGGCCTATCCAGTCGAGGGTTAGGAGGCATTGGGCCATCTGGCTAGCAGGACAGCCTGTGGGATCATTCGGTACCGTAGCCAGTAGCGAGTAGGTAGTAGCATCACCGGATAAACCGGTGGGCACTTGCGCAGACAAATCGGTTAGACACAGCATCAAAGAAATTTTCCCACGGAAATTTCCGCTACCCGCTACTCCCTACCTGCTACAGCCCCTACCCTTCCTCGACCCACGCCGCAGCAAAGAACCCCAACGGGGTTCCGTCACCCAGCCCGGGGTCAGCGACCAAAAAGGAACGCCACCCCGGGAATAGGATTTAAAAAGAGAATACGACCCCAACGCGGGTCGCGGAGGTTCCGTCTAGCAGGGTTTCATCTAGCCCACATTCGTGAGATTCGTGTTATTCGTGGTGGAAATGCTTCATCAAGCCAGTAATCTGCTCCAATCTGTGTAATCTGTGGTTAGAAAGGTTTCATCAAGCCCGCCCCTTAACCAATCACCCTTAACCAATAACAAAATAGTGGACACCCCCTATCAGCTCGACCCCACCTACCTGGATCTCAGGGAGATGGCACTCTCGCTCACTTCGGAGGATATGGCGGAGCTCGGCTACCAGCCGGTTCTCGCCGTCATCATGGAGCTGAGCATGGCGCAGGGCGTCGCCAGCATCGTCTCCACCGCCGACGGCTCCGCCAGCCTCTACCTCTCCAACGGACGCCTCACACTCGGCCTCGGCGAGCACGAAAAGGTCCGCCACGCCGGCAAGGAATTCCAGGCCGTCGCCTTCATCGCCCTGCAGCACTGCCAGCCCAGCAACAGCTGCCCGCTGCCCCAGCCCGGCTACACCAGCTTCCACATCATCACCCCCGAGGGCAAATTCACCTACACCGCCCCCGAATCCGCCTTCACCCAGAAACGCGACACCCTCAGCCCCCTCTACCTCTTCGGCCAACAACTCCTCACCCAAATGCGCCTGACAGGATCGCTGGATGGGTAGGGGGTATGCGCACTAAATGCTACCACTGGAATCGATTTTATGTATAACGCCATGCGTAGCGTTTATTTTTCTACATAAATCTCATTTACTTCCCATTAACTATGCCCGAACCAGCCACTTTTCGTAGCCGTGCACGTGTTGTTGACCTTTTAGGTAGACAGCAAATTGCAGACGCCCCAACTGCTATGGGGGAGTTGTTCAAAAACGCTCTAGATGCTGCAGCAACTGATGTCAGGGTAAATTTTGACGAAGAAAACCAACTCCTCCAAATCCGCGATAACGGCCTTGGTATGCGCCCCTGTGACGTCAAAGATAAATGGTTGGTTCTCGCCACGGAATCACGCTTCCAACCAGATTCAGAAGATTCTGATAATTGGCTAAAACATGCCACATCTGAACAAAAAGAGTGGCTCAATAAACCAAAATACGGTGAGAAGGGAATTGGACGCTTGTCTATTGCCCTGTTAGGAAGAATGACCTTGCTCTGGACGGTCTGGGGAAAAGGGGTAGATAAAGTTGGCACCTTGTGCTTGGTTCACTGGAATTTATTTCAGCATCCTCACTTACTTTTCGAAGACATCCCCGTCCCAATATTGAAACTACAAGGATCCCCGTCACTGTCTGACTTCGAGTACCTATTCACCACCCTTCAGAAAAACGCAGCTATTCAGGGAATCCTAAAAGATACCGAATGGGATATTTCTCCAGACAAACATCTTTCAAAAGAGCTACAAGAAGACATCAATATTGACTGTACAGCTTTAAGGCAGTTGATCGATTTACCCTGGGAAACAGGCACTAGTTTTATTGTCTTCAATCCCTCTGAACATGTCGAAGAACTGTTTGAAAAAGACAATAATGAAATCAAATCTTGGGAAGATCGCACTGCAGACTGGCTAAAGTCCTACCATGCCTTCTCCACATTCTGGAACCCATTCCACGAGACAAAAGATAGATCTTTCCAAATCCACCCTTCATTAAATGATAAACCACTGGATAAATCATATCGCTATTGGGAGCCTGATGACTTCAAACTTTGCGACCATCATATTAAAATTGAAGTATCCAAAGACGGATTCGCCAAAGGGTTCTTCAAGAACTACAATGACAAAAAAACAACGCCTTACCAAAAGCAGTTAAAGAACTTACCAAAGAGCCATCACTCGCCGGGCAATTTTTTAGTTGAGATAGGCTATATTCAGGGTCAAAAATCCGACTCATTTCTCCCCGAAATAGTACGAAACGAAATGGAGACAAGATTGAAGCATGCTGGCGGCTTTTCGATCTACATGGACAATGTCAGAATTCAACCCTATGGGGCGATAGATTCCGACTTTGCTGGCTTCGAAACTAGGAGGGCCAAAAACGCGGGCCGTTATTATTTCTCCTCCGTTCGTATGTTTGGCGGGGTATTCATTCCTAACAAGACAGCAACAGGCCTGAAGGAAAAAGCTGGACGTGAAGGCTTCGTTAAAAATGGAGCCAGCAGAGGCCTAAGACTGTGGTTGGAAGATTTATTTACTGATCTAGCAGATTCACATTTCGGCAGCAAGTCTGATCGAAAGGACAAAAAAGAAAGGAAAGAGAAGAAGGCCAGAGAAGCAGCTCAAAATAGACTAGCTGAAGAAACCGCAGAATATCTAAAATCCATCAAAATCTATAAAGCTTGGATTAAAGAATTTGAACAAAGAGAAAAAGATCAGGTACGAAAAGGCAGACAACACATTGCTGCTGAAAGAAATGCTGTAGCAGGCACACACATAGATGATTGTGAGGAATCGATCGATAAGTTACGAGAACTAGAAAATGAGCTTCGTGACAGTCCTTGCGATCCACCTGATGGCGCTATTCTAGAAGGAGACATACTCGATGATGTCGATACCTACATCGGCACTAGAGAGAGAATCCTTAATAGGTTAAAGAAAGAAATCACCAATCAAGTAGCCCAACTCGCTCCTTTATTAGAAAGAGCCCGCTCTGAAGAAGATAACATCAAAAATCTATCAGAAAGGCTAAACAGCAAATCAAGCTATATACACAATAGCTTACATAAGGAACTCCAACCTGCTATTGCCAAGGCAAAAACGATTGAGGGTGACATCCAAGATTTTGCGGATAAAGAAATAGCTTTTATCAATAGGATTAGAGATGAGGCGCTGGACGGTTTAACCTTGGAGAAGATTGCTCGGGACAAATCAGGAGAGAGCTCAAAAATTTTTGAAAAGGCAATTCAGCTCCAGACAGATACATACGATGAAGTCGTACTCCCTCGTGTACGACGACTCGTGAATGACTTTGAGCACCTTACAGATAACTCCAGTAAGAGTATTTTGTTAAACGAGCTTTCCAAGAAGATCGAATCACTTCAAGAACGCCTAGACTACCTGACAGAGATTGCCCTGATTGGACTGATTCTTGAGACAGCAACCCACGAATATGAAAATCAAGTCAGCTTGGTCAGAAACTCAATCAGATCGCTTAAAAGAAAACTTCATAATGGAGAGGCAGAAACTCTCGCAGTTTTAGCTGATGCATTTGAAATTATAGATCACAGAATACGTATGTTTGACCCTATTGTCAGAAGAAGATCTCCTAACAGATCTTCACTATCTGGCAAAAGCATTAAAGACTTTATCCTCCACCATGCCAAGCTGACACCTGATATTCACAGCAAAATAGAATTCACCGCAGCATTCTGTGAACTGCAATTGCATAAAGTCAAGACCCCTGTCATTCTCGGTTCTATTTTCAATCTATTTACTAATGCGCTCTACTGGACCAATAAAGGTAACAGCAAAGGAAGAATACGCTTTTCAGTGGTTGGCAATACTATTGTAGTATCCGATGACGGACCAGGTATAACAAAGAATGATAGAGAGCGTATTTTTGACCCAGGATTCTCTAGGCGTCCTTACGGAAGAGGTTTAGGACTGTTCATTGCCAAAGAGGCACTGCGTGGCGCCGACTTCATTCTCGCCTGCTCTCAAGAACCTGAACTGGGAGCCCTTGATGGCGCGAATTTTACCATTACTCCATTTTTAAATAACGACTAGTTAATATGCCCTCAAATACCGTAATCAGAAAACGAGTTATCAAAGAGTTTTGTAAGTCTCTTGTCTGGATTGATGACCAAATACTCCCGGAGTCAGACGATCCTGCATTGAGACTTCAGTACAGAGAATTCTATCACCCTATCTCCAAAGCAATATCTGACGAAGGTATTATTTGTCACCTCAGAGGTTTTCCGTCTATTAGAAGCTTAGAAGAAGATGATTATTCAGAAGAAGAGGATATAGATAACGATATACAGCAATGTTCTAACTTAGCAACTCAAGCTGACATAATTATACTTGATTGGCATTTGGGCTACGAAGACCGCCCTGAACTAGCAGTTAGAATCATTAAAGAAATAGCATCTCTTCGAGGTGCCCGCTTTTTAGTTATTCTGTCTAGAAAAGAGAATCTCACTTCAGAATTTAAAAGTGAATTTCCTGAGTTCGAGCGAAATGGTGATTGGTTCACCAATGGTCAATTAAATGTAGTCCTAAAGCACAAGCAAGATTTTGATGGAGAAGATAATGATGAGCGAGTTCAAAAAGGGCGTCTGCTCCTCGAAGAAATTTTCAACCAGTTGTCCGTGGTTTATCCAGACTACCTACACTGGGCGGCCATAGAGCTTTCCTCTGCAATCAAGCGAAATATCCCCTCTTTATTATCTGCGTTACCTTGTGGCACCGACTTAGGTGTACTCACAGAAAAGCACCATTCACAAGAAGATGTTAGGCACGCAATTTGTGAAAACTTATTGGAGGATTTAAAAGAAACAATTGACCCGGATGCCCTTCATTGCCTCTCTGATGACTTGCTCAAATTAGACGCTTGGGATATCGAATTCAGGACTGGCTTCAACTCGGAGATCTCACAATTGAGAACTGATGCACTAGACTATACACCTCCGGAAGGAGCAGAAGATCTATCTAATCCACACTCAGATTTAGCTAAGTATGCTAATAAGCTCAATCCGTCAGGCGGCAAAGTCAGAGGGATCAGTGACTACAAGAGAATGCTTAATGCTATTAGGACCAATTTTAACTTGGTAAACGGACATCAAAAAATCAACGACTTATGGAATGCTAATTTGATGTTTTCTGAATTTGCTGAAATCAGAAGTAACCCTAGCCCTAATCAAAAGTATAGTCACGGATCAATCATGACCACTAACGCCGCGCAACAAGCCTTTGAAGGCAGAAGAACTCCTCACCCTTCTATCTTCATTTGTATATCTGAAAATTGCGACTGCGCATGGTCTGATCATCTTTTATTTTTAGAGGCAGAACTAGTCAGTTCTCATGGCACTTATGACGACAAGGATGGCTACACCTTCTTGCGGTTCAAAGGAAATGAATATGTGATTAAAACTGGAGCAAAGAACTTGCACAGATTATCATATGCAGAAGGAACTAAGCAGATTGCCGATCATATAATAATAGGAAGAATAAGAGAGTTTATCATCTCACGAATCTCTGGTAGGTATTGGTCACACGCAACTAGAGTTGGTGTCAACCAGCCCATGTTCCTGAGACACGGGCGTACCGAAAGAGGATAGTTAAACAGATATGAGGAAGGCGATTGATTTATTTTCTGGATGTGGAGGTCTCAGTGAAGGTCTAAGACAAGCAGGCTTCACTATGTTGGCCTGTGCCGAAATCCGTCCTGAGGCTCGAGATACTTATTCTCAGAATCACCCTGATACGAAAATTTATCCAGACATCAGAGAATTAGAGGGATCACAAATACAGAAAGATTTTAATCTGAAAGTAGGGGAGCTTGACCTCTTGGCCGCATGTCCACCATGCCAGGGATTCTCGTCCATGAGGACCAAGAACAAGGAAGTTGCGGATGATCCACGTAATGAACTCATCTTTGATGTAGCTCGCTTGGCTAAGGAACTATTACCCAAAGTCATTCTTATTGAGAATGTACCTAGACTTCTACGTGATGAGCGTTTGGAAGAATTCAAGCGTATCTTGGGTTCAAAAAAGTATGGGTATAAGTTCTCTGATGGCGTGCTAGACGCTCAGGATTACGGAGTAGCTCAGCGCCGTAAGAGAATGATTCTTATTGCAACACGCTTCGGTGAGGCGGGCCTACCTGAGAAAGGCAACAACAAGGTATTTGTGAAGGACCTAATCAAAGGCCTTCCATCACCTGATGGGAAACACAAGCTACCTCTTCATCGACTTCGTCAGAATTTAAGTGCTCGAGTAGTAGAAAGGATTTCACTGGTCAAAAAGAACCGCAGCGAACTTCCAGAAGAATACGAACTTCCATGCCATAAAAGATACCCTAAAGGCTTTCGTGATGTGTACGGACGTATGAGTTGGGATGATGTAGCGCCCACCATCACAAGAGCCAGCCATAACCCTTCTAAAGGGCGATTCGTACACCCCTCAGAAAATCGTGGGATTACCTTGTACGAGGCCATGCTATTGCAGGGGTTTCCTAAGACCTATATTCTTCCTACGACACTCGGTATCGGCAAGATCTCTTCTATGATAGGTGAAGCTCTTCCACCACCACTCGGAAAAGCCCAAGGAGAACACATACGCCAGTTCCTGGAAACTCAGGAAGCCAACCTCAGCTAGGCGATATACCTTCCACCACCCCTCCGGGGTGGTTTTTTATTTTGGTCGGGGTACCCGGGGTGGCGCTTGCTAGGGCAAGCTTACCGCCGGGCTTTGTTCCATCATCCCTACGGGATGAAGCGCCGCTGGGCGATTGTCATTGGTCAGCCTATTAAGCCTGCTAGATGAAACCTACGCGACCCGCGTTGGGGTCGTGTTGTTTTTTTAATCCTATTCCCGGGGTAGCGATCCTGCGGCTCGCAACCCGCGGGCTAAAGTACGGAACCCCCGTTGGGGTTCTCTAGTGAGCATCCCGAAGGGATGAAGTAACAAGCCCAGAGTAAAGCGCAGCGTACCACGGGAACGCGTGTACCATCCCGGATGGGCTGGAGGAACGGAGGTAGCTCGTGCGAGAAATTTGCCAGATAGCTCTGCGATCATGGGGACCACTCGTTTAAATCGTCAATTCATGGAAGCTCAGCAATGATTATGTGATTTCACAAAATTACATAATGAGCAGACAACAGAGTTCACTAATTTCCGCATTAGAGCGCATCACGAATAAGAAAAAACGCCGTAGAGAAATTCTAATAAAGATTCTTTCTACAGTGCTTAGTAAAACATGGCAAGTAGCCCTGATCATCATCGGCTTATGGATAAAAGATCGATGGAGCCATTAGCTTATTCGTGAGATTCGTGTCATTCGTGGTGGAAATGCTTCATCGGGCCGGAATCAGTCATCAGTAATTAGTAATCAGTCATTCCCCGCAGGGGCCGGGTTTCATCTCGCCGGTAATCCATCCCAATCTGTGTAATCTGTGGCCAGGAAAGCGCCCTCTGGGCTCTTGTCATTGGTCAATGGTCAGGAGTCATTGGGGTTCCATTTAGACGGTATCAGTAATTTGTAATCAGTCATGCCCGCCTTACGGGCGGGCACGGTAGCTGCCCCAGTCGCAGTTGACGATGCCGCCGGTTTCTTCGGCGCGGGACCAAATGGAGCGGCCTAGGGCGGCGGGGATGTCCTGCGGGGGGTGGTTGGTGATGATGACGGTGGTTTTGAGGGCGTCATAGCGGTGGTCGACGAGATTGGTGAGGGTGCGGCGCTCCCATTCGGAGCCAGCGAGTTCGCTGAATTCATCGATGACGAGGTAGCCGGTGCGGCGGGTGCGCTCCAGGGTCTTGCGGGCCTCCACGGCGGTCTGGCCGCCCTCGTACTGCTGGCGGATCAGTTCTAACAGGTCATGAGCCTTGTAGTACCAGCCGCAGGGATGTCCGGCGCGCTGGCGCTGGTGTGCCCACCAGGTGGCCATCTGGGTCTTGCCGCCGCCGCGGTCTCCACAGAGGATGAGGAGGGCATCCCCGGCGGCCACGCGGTCACTGAGGGAGAGCATCTTCTCATGCGAGGCTCCGCCCTGCTGCTCGAGCGCGGCGATGTGGCGCAGCGGGAAGCGATGCTCCACCAGCTCATGCCGGCAGCTCTCCGGCCCCCTATAGCGAGCGGACGCTGATGCCTGCCCCTGCCTTGTCCCTCTGCGGCTGCTTGTCTGTGCTGCCGCTGCCTCCAGTTTTTCGATCACCTGCTGCATGTTTTTTTCTTTGCGTATAGCGTTTGCCACGTTCGTTTTCCTTTCTGAGTTCTGCCTCCAGCCTGACCTGGAGCACGTATTTCCATTTTTTGTTAGAGAGGAGATCCTCTCCTGTCTGCTTGTACCAATCCTGCCCGGCGTAGACGCCGTAGAACTCCCTGCCTACGCTGCCTGCAAATTCCTTCCACTCGTCCGGGGCACGACTGCGTGCATAGACCTCGCAATCGGATTCCTTCGGCGCACGCCGTCGCCTTTTTTTCTTCTCTCTCTCAACTACTACCGTAGTTGGAGATGAAGATGTAGTAGTAGTGCATACCATTTGCTCCGCGTTTGCATCGATTTGCGGATGCAAAACGGATGCAATTGCATCCCCCTGATCCTCTGTATCCCCCGTAGTAGAGGGGTTTTCCTCAGAAAGTGTTTCAGACTTTGTCTCGACTTGCTCGGAGTCATTATTTTCTACCCAGCGCAGTTTCGCGGCGACGGCACGCGCTCGCGAGTTCTTCTTTTGCTTCTCGCGCTCCTCATCCAGGCGATCGTGACGCAGTCTTTCCGGGTCATCCGGGTCCACGGTGAAGAGCTGCATGGCCTCTCTCACTGCGCGGGTCATGGTGGGGAAGCCGATCAGGACGGCGATCTTCTTGGCATCCGCCGGGAGGGTGCCGCTGAGCCAGCACTTGCAGAGCATGCGCATGTACGCGCCCTGGGCCTGCATGCTCATTTGCATGACGCTGTCTGAGCAGAGGTAGTCCTTCGGGTAAAACTGGAATGCGGGTGATTTCTTCTTAGGCATTGTTTTGTTAATGGTTAGATTCCCCGGTTGGGGAAGTGATCAGGATAAAGGAAAAAGGATAAAGGCTGGGTAGTTGCGTAACCTTCCTCCACCTGAGCGTGCGTTGTTGGTTAATGGTTATTTGTTAATGGGCCGGCTTGATGGAACCTGTTCTTCCACCCCTCCGGGGTGAAGCGCTGCTGGGCGCTTGTCATTGGTCAGGAGTCATAGGGAGCTTCTTGATGAGCCTTGCACGATGAAACCTGCGCGACCCGCGTTGGGGTAGGCCCCTGCGGGGCATGACTGATTAGTGATTACTGATGGATGTTCCCGGGGTAGCGATCCTGCGGATCGCAACCGCCGGGCTAACATCCGGAACCCCGTTGGGGTTCGCCCCTTCGGGTTTGTCAGGGGGCAATGGTGGGTAGGATCCGTAGCAGGTAGGGAGTAGCAAGTAGCGGAAATTTCCCCGAGGAAAATTTCATCCATGCTTTATCTATCCAGTCTGCATGTGTGGCTGATCTCCGGTTTATCCGGAGTGGCTACTTCCTACTCGCTACTGGCTACGGTACCGAATGATCTAAGCGGAAACTCAAGCCCAATGACTCCTGACCATTGACCCATGACAGCCCACAGGGCTTCGCTTCATCGTGCCGGGTTCCATCAAGCAGGGCTTTCTCCTTTTTCCTCTATCCTTTTTCCTCCCTCGCTTCCGCGAGGGAATCGAGCGCGCGCTCTAGCGCGCGGAACTCGCACATTTTTTCGGCGGTGGCGGCGCAGGTGGCTACGGCCTGGTCGCTGTCCAGCTTGAGGGCGCGGCGGATGATGGCGTGCGGGCAGCCACGCCGGTCTAGCAGCCAGCAGCTTACCCAGAGGGCCTTGCGCACGCGGTAGTCCAGGTTCTCCCGCGCGCCCTCCAGCAGGGTGCGGGCATCCGGCAGGCCGGTGAAGCGGCTGGCCACACACAGCGCCAGCAGCAGCTCCCGTTGCACCCGCGCATCCACTGGGGCCTTCACCCCCTTCTCCTGATTCTTTACCTGCCCGTGGGGAGACAAGCCCCGCGCGTCACTGGGACACACGGGACTCTCCTCGGCAGTACTGACACACACGTACTTCATCATTGCTCTGCTTGAATGTTTGCTTTGGTTCTGCGGAAGCCATTTTCTCTTCTACATAAGTTTGTTAGAAATGAGCGTGATCTGGTATGCGCTCCCCACCTGCGATGCCCCTACTCCCCTCAAGTACCCACCTCGGCATCGCTGCTCGCCACCCGGGGTCCCCACCACCCCGCGGTAGCGACTCCTGCGGACCAAGCTTCCGCGTTATGAAAAATTTTTCTTACTTTCTTACTTACTTACTCACCTAGTTACCGACTCACTTACTTACCTTTGAATAATACTGTTAGATAAGCACCTTCATCACTTCCTCGTCGGAGTCCTGCTGGGTGCAAGCGCGGCGCACGTGGCGCTTCACATTCTCCACCTCATAGGAATGCACCTGGCGGCGCTCCATGGCCTGGCGTGCCTTGTGCAGGGCCAGCGGAGTGGAACGCGCGCGGAACTCCATGCGCTGCACCGATCCCCCGCGCCGTACGCGATAGTTCACACTCGCCACACAAGCCTCAGCCACATCCAGCGGCTCCTCTCTCTCACTCATCCATCCTTGGTTGATCATCATTGGTTTTTTCTATTTACTAATTCTGTTAGATCGTTTGAAAATGTTTCCTGGTAGCTGGAAATGCTTCCTCTCGCGCATCAGCGCCCACACGCCGGCACACACACGGCCAGCCCTCTCCTCTCGGTTTTATTCGGGGGTTATTCCCCGGACCTCTCCGCCCTTCCTGTTAGAGAAACCGATCTGCCGACACACACACTGGTCACACACACACGATTCTCTCTCTAAGCGGGGAAGAAGGTCCGGGGCTTTGCTATGCCCGCGCTAGCCCAGCAGGTAGCGCAGGACCCCCGCCATGGCCGCTGCCGTGCCCCCGTAGGCCACCCAGCTCAGCAGCCTGCCTGAGCGCACGGGCCTGGGGCCCAGCTGCAGCTCAGACCCGCGGTGCTCATTGCGCTGCGGTGCCGGCGCCAGGCCCAGCCGCTCGCGCTCCTCCGTACTGCGCCTCATGCCGCGTCCTCCCTGCCACTGCAGGCCAGCATGGCCTCATCCGCCGCCAGGGCCGCGCGCTGCCTGCGCGCATGCTCGGGACAGAGGTATTCCTCATCACACCAGCCGTAGACCCCGCAGCAGTCCGCCATGTAGGCATCCACCGCGAGCGCCTCGCCGGTATCGATCTGGATTTCCTCCCCACAGCCCTCGCACTGGCAGCGGATGGCCATGCACTGCGGCCTCAGCCCCACCTGCTCCATCGCCACCATGGCATCGTAAATATCCGGTATCGTCCTGCCTCTCATCCTTGCTTCTCCATTTCCACTGTTCTGCTTTTCTCCTGCTCCGGATTCCTCCAGCAGCGCGCCGCCAGGTAGAAGCGGCGTCTCTCGTCCGCACCGTGCCCGAGCACGTCTGAGACGAAATCCGCCGCCTCCTTCACCCCATAGCCCAGCCCATTGACCAGGCGGAAGAACTCCGCCCGGTACTTGGTCCAGCCGCGGGGCGCCGGCGCAGTGTCCACCGCCTGGCGCAAGCGCTCCAGTTCACGGCAGCCACTCACGACAAACCTCCCTTCACCACTGGCTCAGCCACACACACACCCTGCAGGCGCACCTGCTCACCCTCGAACTGATCCAGCGCCCACCCCAGGATCACCTTGGTGGCATCCTTGATTGTCGTGTTTGCACCATCCGCCAAACTCCGTATCCGTATTTTCTGTTCCTCCGGAACTTCCAGTACTGACTTTCCACTCATCACAGGTATATAGTTACCTAACATGTAACCCGGCGACAAGTAAAAAGTTACTTCTCAGGTAACTTTCTTTAGGCTACACTCCCCCCGGCATGAAAATCACGAACTCAGTACGCGCCTCCATCCTTTCTGGCATAAGGAACAAGGGGATCAACCAGTCCGATCTAGCGGCCCACCTGGGCTTCCAGAAGAACTGGGCCACGCGCCTTTTCAACGGCACCCTGAAGACCCTGAGCGAGGAAAATGTGGATAAAATCTGCGAGTATCTGGGCATCACCCTGACAAAAGTTACCTCTTCCGGGGAACCAGTATCCCCGCTCGCCCTGCAGCTGGGCAAGGCCATGGAGGAGAACGAGCACCTGGCCATGGCGCTGGACCACCTGGCCCGCTACACGGAGGACCACCATTCCTCCTACACCCTGCCCTACATCCCCACCGAGGACCTCATCGCCTTCGGCCAGGAAATGGTGCGCGCCGCCCACGAGGACCCGGGCAAACCCGGCAAGGTGGGCCGCATCGGCGTGGTCTACATCGCCAGCATCCTGGAAAAGCTCAGCGAGGCCAAGCGCCAGGAAACCCGCCGCGCCTCCGCCACCACCACGGCCAGCCCCCCCGCCAGCGGCCATCACCTGCTGCCCTGCATCGGCTCCCTCTCCGCCGGCTCCGCCCTCTATACCGAACCCTTCCGCTGGGAGGACGAACCCAAGCAGTTCATCCGCGTGGACCGCAGCTACCCGGACGACCACTTCGCCGTGCAGGTCTGCGGAGACAGCATGGAACCCGGAATCCCGGACTCCTCCCTCATCGTCATGAAACGCGTCCACCCCGGCGAGGAAACCGAGGGCAAGATCTACGCCGTCTGCGAGGGCGGCGGCATGGTGCTCAAGCGCCTGATCAGCAAGTCCGGCCAATGGTACCTCCACAGCACCAACCCCAAGTACCCCGAGTACCAACCCCTCGACGACTCCATCATCCAGGCCCTCTTCGTGGACATTTGTTGATGATGATTTGTTAATCGTTAATGGTTATTGGTTAATGGGCCGGCTAGATGAAGCCCCTGCGGGGAGTCAGAAGGATATAGGAGAAAGGATAAAGGCCTGCTTGATGAAACTTTTTTCCACCACGAATTGCACGAATTTGACGAATCGTGGCTTGATGGAGCGAAGCCCGGCTTGCCACTTGGGCTCGAAAAATCTACTTTTCAAATCCACAACAGATTGTAGCTTAAATGCGTGATCGACGCCAAAAAACTGAGGGAGTCCCGCTCCCGCCACTTGTTGCGCAGCTCAGTGAAAGCTGTGAAGCAAGTGCGCGCCTTTATGGCGGCACAACCTATTACACCGAGGAAGTCGGGATCTTTCGAGCCTACGCAGGCAGGCACCAGCACTTCCTCACCCAAGCACCAGACACCCTAGACACCCAGCCCACTGCGGAGGGTAATGAACACCAGGTCTGGTACTGCGAAGAGCAGGCAAGCTTTCTCAAGGCCACTTGGCCAAACCACTTTGGCATGAAAGTCGTCCACCGTCAGGACGAGGAGCCCCAGTGCTCACCCATTGACTACCTGGAACGCTGGCACCTTCACAACGAACTCTTCGGGGACTCCGTGGAATTTCTCGGAGTGCTGGACACCCCTCGCGGCATGCGCCTCCTCATTACCCAACCCGCCATCGAGGGCGCAGTAGCCAGCCAGGAACAAATCCACGAGTTCTTCCAGAGCTCCGGTTGGCTCCCCTTCAAGGTCGACGGCAACATAGCCTACTACGACCCCAGCAGGGAAATCGTAGTCTCAGACACCCACCAGGGAAACATCATCGCCATGGAAGACGGCCAACTCGCCCCCATCGATCTCCGCGCACAGCTACTCAGCCCCGCCCTCACCTCCATCGTCCAAAGCCTCTGCCCGACCGTCTAAGGAGACCACCTCCCCCCACCCCGCAGGGGCGAACCCCAACGGGGTTCCGTACCTTAGCCCGGCGGTTGCGAGCCAAAGGGTCGCTACCCCGGGAACATCCATCAGTCATCAGTAATCACCAATCAGTAATGCCCCACAGGGGCCTACCCCAACGCGGGTTCCGTATTGGTTTCATCAAGCAGGTCCAAAGGCTCCTGACCCTTGACCAATAACAAGCGTCTCGTAGCCGCTTCAAAACATCGCCGGAAAGATCGCCGGTTTTCAGAGACGACTTGGCATCTACCTCTGATCATACAAAGGTTGCCGATAGCTTGAGGATCGCCGGTTTTCTCAATCCAAAATGCTGAAAAACCTCCTTGGCTTAATCCACCAAGCCCCTAGCATCCCAAGGTCGCACAACCCCGTCGTTTTACATCACGTACCCACCCCATGCGCTTCAAATCATTCCTTTTACTGCTTCTCTGCACCCTTCTCTGTGCCTGTGGCGAGAAGACCCAGCCGCTCACTCCGGTTCAGGAGGTGGGGCTGTACAGTTTTCTATTCGATGACTGCCCGTTTATGGTGATGGAAAGTGAAGTCGAGGAGATGAGTATCCGTGGAGCCGATAACAAGCATGAGTCCAAACTATCCCTCGGAGTGAGAGGAAAAATCATTCTTGGTGACCCATTGGGGAGCGTCTGCCATCACATCACAGATAGCTTTGTAGACAGCGGCTACACCATCACTCAAAACTTGAGCGACTCAAAAGGCGACAAACTCATCATGAAAGGGACCCATGGCACCGAGAGCTTTGTGATGGAGTTGGTCGTTATCGAGAAAGAATCGCTCCTGAACCTATTCCACTTCAAGATCCGCTATACCGAAGAATAGGGGCATAATGAAGCCCTGCTAGATGAATTTGCGCGACCCGCGTTGGGGTCGTGTTGTTTTTTTGCCACATACCCGGGGTAGCGATCCTGCGGCTCGCAACCGCCGGGCTAAGATACGGAACCCACGTTGGGGTTCTCTAGTGAGCATCCCTGTGGGATGGCCTCATGAAACTAGGTGTGGTTTATGATGACCTGTTAGACTACATTGAAAAACATCCACTCATGAAAATCTCCACAAGAATCCACACAACGATCACCGTGCTCCTAGCTATCTTCTGCGTGTATCTGGGCTATGGCTACTCTACCGAGCGCGCGAAGAACGATACCATGGAAAACAGGATCACGAGTGATCTCAGCAAGTTTGTGATCCTCTACATGTGCCACGAGGAGAAAGACCCTGCATTGGTACCAGAGCGACAAGCTCTGGCCCAAAAGCGTAATCTAGAGGCGATCCATGATCTCTCGGACTTCATCATCGAGCATGATTTATCCAATCAGTACACCCACATTCACCTCGAGGGCGTGATGAATGGCAACCGGAAACACCACTATCTCGATGAGCGCCAGCGAACCCTATTCGCCCGCATGCTGGATGAGTACTATTCCAAAAACCCGTCCATGCTCGTTGAATAAGGTTCCCCCACCTGAGCACGCGTTATGCGTGAATGGTTATTGCTTACTTTCCACGATTTCTGTCCACACGCTAATTAAAGAGGACATTTCTGATGACCAACTTTTAACGCATTTACTGGTTTGAATCCAATTTAGTATATAACTAGCCTGATCTAAATTAAACCATGCTTTGTAATCTGTTACTGAAGATTCATCATCATAGCTAAGCCTCGACAAAAAATGATATGTGGAATCGTCTTTGTAGAACGCTTCCCCTCCCTCTTCCTCAAGGAGGGCAATACTCGCGCCTACCATAGTCACGAACATGCTACCGCTGACATACATTGTGTTTTCTATGATTTTCTTCTTATCAGCCACAGACAAATCTTTTGGCAAAAAGTCTGTCGCTTTCCCTTTGGTTGGTGAAAATATCTCGGTAATATTCATCCTCTACTAGCCTTTGCTTTTGTGGGCGGCGATTTGCTCGTCCACGCGTTTCCATTCGCGTGCGATGCGGCGCTGGTCCTTGGGGGCCGGGGAGTACTGCCCCAGATGCGACAGGACGTATTCCGAAATCCGTTCGATCTCGCCGAGCAGGCGGTCGCTGATGCCTGAGCCGCTGTACTCCAGCTGCGCGGCGACTCCGCAGCCTAGTATGGACAGCTCGCAGTCGTAGCCCTCCTCATCTCCTGTCACCTCACGCATGTATCGATCGATGACCGGGAAGTAGTAGTCGAATGCCTTCACCCCCATGAACATGAAGTCCTCTTGGTAGTATGCGGAATGCGTGAGGAACAGCTCGTAGGCCTGCTCCAGGCTGAGGCCGCCAAAGTTCTGCCAGGCACATTGCGCATCCAGATGACCACCGCATGGATCAAAATCCTTTTCCGTGGGAAGCGGCGCTGTCCGGCGAGGGGATGGGAATTTCTCGTATGGGTCTTTGGCCATCGAAGTGAAAGGTGTGAGGGAAAACGATTACCCTACTTGATGGAACTTTCCTACCACAGAATACACGGAAGTGACGGAAGGCTGGCTAGTTGGAACCCGGCACTATGAAGCATTTCCACCACGGATTGCACGAATTTGACGAATCGGGCTAGATGGAACCCTGCTTGCACCTACAACGCCCTGCGACGCATCTCACCTTGGCTCAAACCGGGTTTTCACCCGCGCGATGGCTTCCTGCACGCTGGGGCCGTGGATGGGTCTCTTGTTTTCCGCTTCAATGTATTCCCTCCAGAGGAAGAGGGTGAGGCTGGAGCCATCGCAGAAGAGTTTGGAGTACTCTGGGTCCTGCAGGAATGCCTCCTCCAGCCAGGCATAGATGGGGATCACGTGGAAATGCACCGAATGCCCGTCGTCGTAACCGTAGCGGCTGCAGAAGACCCTCTTCGGCTGCAGCTCTTCCTCCACGTACCTGGTGGCCTGCACGATCAGCGTGCCAAGCTCCAGCGATGCTTCCTCGCTGATGTCCTGGAAGCGCTCCACCTGGCTATCGGCGGCCCCGATCATGAGGTAGCCCGGCATGTCCGTGTCCACGCGGTGATTGATGGTCCAGTGCTTTGCCCGGTGGACGATGAGGTGTTCAGGAATGGTGAAGGCCATAGGAATCAGTGGTGCTAGAGAAAACGATTACCCTGCTAGAGCTAGCATTTCTACCACGAATTGCACGAATCTCACGAATGCGGGCATGATGAAGCCCTACTAGATGAAACGTTCCTCCACCCCTCCGGGGTGGTTTTGTTTGGAGGGCCGGTTCCCGGGGTTGCGCTTGCCGGAGCAAGCTTACCGCCGCGCTTCGTTCCCTCATCCCTACGGGATGTAAGCCCTGCGGGCTGGTCATGAGTCATTGGGCTTGAGTTTCCGCTTAGTTCATTCGGAACCGTAGCCAGTAGGAAGTAGCGAGTAGCCTCTCCGGATAAACCGGAGATCAGCCACACATGCAGACTGGGTAGATAAAACATGGATGAAATTTTCCTCGGGGAAATTTCCGCTACTCGCTACTCCCTACCTGCTACGGTTCCTACCCTCCATTGCCCCCTGACAAACCCGCAGGGGCCTACCCCAACGCGGGTCGCGTATTGGTTTCATCTTATCGGCCTTTCTGCGTCTTCCGTGTATTCCGTGGTGGAAAACGCTTCATCTAGCAGGGCTCCAACGTGGCTGGGCTCTATTCTTGATTCTTGATTCTCAATTCTCCCCGCAGGGGGTTCCAAACTACCAGCTCGACGGGGGGCTGGTGCTGGGCTATGGATAGGGGCTGTGTAGTCGTCTGCCCTTGCTATGAAAACGTTCCTTCTTCTCTCCGTCGTCCTCTTGTCTGTGTTTGTCGCGTGGCGTGCCATGTCGCCGCCACGTGAGGGATCTCCCACCACGGCTGAGCAGCCGGCACCGACACAAGCCGCCAGAGAGAGAGAGCCGGATAACCTGCAAGCCGTGCAGCCAGTCCAGCACTCGACGCCTGCCAGACCTGACGACAGCGCGTCCCGCCAGGTCCTGCGGGAGGAACTCCACGGCGAGTGGGTGGAATTTTTCAAAGAGAACGACAAATTCATGTTAGGCAGCAAGCACCGGGAGTTTGCCAATGAAACAGTGGCCCGGCTAGGAGTCTCTGCCGAACTCGCGGAGCTGGTCACCCTGCTGGGACGCTCCGGTTATCCTAGCGCCGTGACCTTGATCGACAACGCGGTGAAAGCGCACTTCCTCCAGCACCCGGAGGCCGCCGTGGACTTCGCCCAGCGGGTCGAGGAGCCGGACAATTCCATGAACTCGCTGCACCTGCAGAAGTGGATCAGCTATGCTGGTGCGCAGATCCAGCTGCCGGAGGATGCCCTGGAGACCGAGCAGCTCTCACCCCGGCTACGCCAGCAGCTACGCTACGGCATGGCCAAAGGCCTGGCCGCCCGGGATCCCGATGCCGCCCTGGCACTGCTGCGGGAGGTCAATGCCGCCGGTACTCCCTCCGCCACACGCAGCGACAGCGTGCGCGATGCGGTCTCCGCCCTGCCAGAGGATGCCAACTACCTGCAACTGGCCGAGAGCTTCTTCGACTCCCCCTCCACGGACGATGCCTGGCGACGCGGGGCCGAGGATTTCTACCGCGCCTGGACAGACCAGGATGCGCTGGCCGCCGCCAGCTTTGTCCTCAGCCAGGAACCCGGCGAGTGGAGCGACAGGATGCTGGGCACGGTGATGGAAAAGGTAGCCAGGCAGAATACCGAGCAAGCAATCGACTGGCTGAAGCAATTCGATGACGAACGTACCTACTCCAAGGCCGCGGAATCCATCGTCTATCAGATCGCCCAAAGTCGTCCGGAAGACGCCCGGAAGATCACCGCCACCATCCCCTCCCAGGACACCCAGGCCAAACTCTACGAGCTGATCCAAGCCTTTGAAAACAAGTACAGTAGGTGAACGTTTGTTATTGGTGAATCGTACTTTTGTTATTGGTGAATCGTTATTCGTTAATGGGCCGGCCCCTGCGGGGAGAATTTAGTATCAAGAATCAAGAATCGAGCCCAGGCACGTTGGAGCCCTGCTTGATGGAACCTGTTCCTCCACCCCTCCGGGGTGGTTTTTATTGGGAGGGCCGGTTCCCGGGGTTGCGCTTGCCCCGGCAAGCTTACCACCGCTCTTCGTTCCAACATCCCTCCGGGATGAAGCGCCCTCTGGGCGCTTGTCATTGGTCAAGAGTCATGAGTCATTGGGGTTCCATCTAGCCGGGATCAGTAATCTGTAATTTGTAATCAGTAATGCCCCGCAGGGGCGAACCCCAACGGGGTTCCGTACCTTAGCCCGGCGGTTGCGAGCCGCAGGGTCGCTACCCCGGGAATTGGATAAAAAAAGAAGACGACCCCAACGCGGGTCGCGGATGTTCCATCTAGCAGGGTTTCATCCAGAACCTATTCGTGAGATTCGTGGTAGAAAAAATCTACCCATCGACAGCCGTTCCATCCAGCCCAGCAATCAGTCCCAATCTGCTTAATCTGTGGCTAGATACGTTTTCATCAAGCCCGGTTCCATCTAGCCAGGATCAGTAATCTGTAATCAGTAATTCCCCGTAGGGGCCTATCCCAACGCGGGTCGCGTATTGGTTTCATCTTATCGGCCTTTTTCCTTTCTCCTCTATCCTTCCCACTACCCGCAAGGCGGGCTCCAACTCAGAGATTGACCCGGGCGGCTGGTTCACTAGCTTGGGTGTCTATCGTTTTGCTTGTGTCTATGAAGATCATCCCGCTTATACTTTCGGCCCTCTTCCTCAGCGGGATCACCACCGGCGTCTTCAGCCGGAAGAACTAACAAGTATTCATTCAACTACTCAGAGATCCTACGTATGAAATGGTCATGGTATAACTTTATGCTCCAGCTGCTGCTGGGATTTGTCCTCTTTATCGCAGCCACATTGAGCATCTATGCCTTCAGGGATCCTAATCCTGAGCTAATGGTCTACGCCATGTTCACGGGCAGTATCATTTCCTGTGTCCTGCTAGCAATCATCAGCGGGCTGTTGTGGTGGAATCTCAGGGCCTTGCTCATCACCGTGGGATTGATTGCTACCGACATTACCTTTTCTCTTCCCTTCCTCATTCTGATGCTCGCGATTGCCAGCTTCCTCTACTTCGCCTCAAATAAAGCCCGAAGCTTCATCACCTACTTCACCGCAAAAACTAGCGAGAATGACTCCCCCGATGCCTAGAGCATTTCACCCTTTTACCCAAACACCGATAAAACCACATGAAATCCATCATCCTAACAGCCGCCTCCCTCATCCTCTCTCTCAGCGCCGCACAGGCGGAGATCGATACCAGACGTCACATCGAGGTCTCCGGCACTGCGGAGCTCCAGGTGGAGCCTGACCGCGCTGTCTGGTCCATCGCCATCCGTGGCGAGGCCGACTCTGTCTCCGGTGCCTCCCAGCAGCTGGACGAGTCCACCCAGGCGCTGCAGAAGGCGCTCAAGGAAGCCAAGTTCCCAGACACCACCATCCGCCTCAGCGCCATTTCTTCCGGCCGCCACTACACTGGCGAGGATGAGAACAAGGTCTTCGCTGGTTACTATGCCGAACGTAAAGCCGAGATCGAGCTCAAAGACCTGCAGCAGCGCCAGCAGATCGAAAGCCTCCTGCTGAGCGACAACCGCATCGAGATCAGCAAAGTCAGCACCCTCTCCAGCCAGCACGATGCTCACCAAAGAAAAGTCCTGCTCAATGCCACTGCTACGGCCAAGTCCAAGGCCGGCGACCTGGCAGCCGCGCTGGGCGCAGAGCTGGGCCAGGTACTCACCATCCAGCAGGGTTCACCCTCCTACCTACCCGGTCTCTACATCAGGAGTAACAGCATCGCAGCTCCCACTTTCGCCACCCCAACAGAGATGGAGAAACTCTCCTACAGTGCCACCATCACCGTGAAGTTCGAGCTGAAGTAGGGGCGCAAGTGGGGAGTATGGAGGAGAAAGGAGAAAGCCCAGCATGATGAAACTTTTCCTACCACAGAATACACGGAAGGGACAGAAAGGCCTGGTTGTTGAAGCCCGGCTTGATGAAGCATTTCCACCACGAATCTCACGAATCTCACGAATGGATGCATGATGAAACCCAGCTAGATGGGACTCGATGTGCAAACGTAACACCGTTAACCTAAAACGCCCTACCACAGATTATACAGATTGAATTTGATGTCCTTTTCCCTATTCCAGCCGATTCGTTTCTGTTAGTCTGGACTGATCGGCTGACATACCATGGACCAGCAAGTGAACAAACTGAACCGTGCCTACCATTCCTTTCTGAAATGGTTCCTCTGGGTTTATTTTGTCCTGGCGGTCATCGGGGTGATCTACAATGGATGGGACCGTGAGAACGCGCGCCTGGTCTTCTACCTCTACCATGCCGCCAATGCCCTGCTGGTGGTGGCTCTGCTGCGCGCGCTGGTCTGCAGGCGCAGCAGCCTATGGGCCGGCTGTCTGATCGCGCTCGGGCTGGTGCTATGCTTTGTCTACACGGGGCAGGGCGGACTCTTCCTCATAGCCATTGCCAAGAATTCCAACCAGGCCTTCCTGCTCACCGCCGTGATGAGCTACCCCATCCTCGCCTGCATCCAGCTCCAGTCCAGATTCGCCAAACCACTCACGACCCCATGAAACTTCACCAACTCATCACCTCCTTTCTCGCCGCGCTCGGGCTGCTGGCTCTCAGCTCTTGTGGGGAGAAGCCAGTCGTAGAGGCTGGGCCTGACTCAACACCCAAGAAGGCCCAAACCTGGGAGGTCATAAACTCTGACGGTGTGACGTACACAGTAGACCTGGTAACCCATAATGAGGATGAGCTTGTCGCCATCCTAGTGAGTGACGGGTCAGTAACCCAGCACAAGACCGAGATATCCTATGGACGCCTCATTATCGACGGAAAGGATTTTTCTGAAAAGAAAGAGAAGGTCTATGCCTACTTCAATGGAGAACTGATCGATATGCTCAGCAGGGACGCAGAGCTTTGCCGGCAACTGGAGGCCGAACTGGACTCGATCGAAGACGACAAAATTCTGGGTGTGGTGAAAACCATGAAGCAACTACGGGACACGAGATAAAACGATGAAGATTTTTTCCAGGCTGACTTACCAGGTCAGCTTCGGCATCACCGTTGCTGCGCTGCTGGCGGTCTTGATAGGCGACCTATTCTACTCGGATCTGCGCGCCCCGGATCTCATGGCACTGGCCTTCTTCCCCTTGATCTGGGCGATGGTCAGCATCGCATTCACCATCCCAACCTGCCTGATCCTGCTCTTCGTCCCGGTGGCGCGGGCCATCATCCGTCTCAGGCTGCTGCTGGCCAACCTCGCGGGCGCCGGCCTGCTCATCCTGCTGGTCAACGGCTCCCGGGCCGTGGATGCCATCATGCGCGTGTGAAGGGGGAGGCCCCTGCGGGAATTTTGTTATTGGTTAATCGTTGATGGGCTTGCTAGATGAAACATGTTCCCCCACCCCTCCGGGGTGGTTTTTGTTTGGAGGCCTGGTTCCCGGGGTTGCGCTTGCCCCGGCAAGCTTACCGCCGCGCTTCGTTCCAACATCCCTACGGGATGTAGCGCCCTACGGGCGCTTGTCATCGGTCAAGGGTCATGGGTCAATGGTCATGAGTTTCCGCTTAGTTCATTCGAAACCGTAGCCAGTAGGAAGTAGCTAGTAGCCTCTCCGGATAAACCGGAGATCAGCCACACATGCTGACTGGGTAGATAAAGCATGGATGAAATTTTCCTCGAGGAAATTTCCGCTACTTGCTACTCCCTACCTGCTACGGCCCATACCCATCTCTATCCTTTCCACTCCCCTCCGGGGCTCCTTTCTTCTTTTCACTGAGTGGCAGAGGCGTTTAGGATGATAGGTATGAAAATCATCACGTGTCTGTGTGTACCGCTACTCTGTATTACACTGCCCTGCTGCAAGGAAGCAGCCGGTACGAGCGATGCGGTGCAGGTGGAACCAAAGGTATCCACCCCGGCGGCAGACACGGCGAGCGCTGAAGAAAAAGAGATCACGGCTGAGGAGGTGAATCGCTTTGCATTTGTAGAGAAGGAGCTGGTCGCGAACCCGGGGGACGAGTCCGGCTACAAGCACCTCTACATGGGCAGCCGGGACGACTACGACTACTTCAGCGTACGCGAGAAATTTTATAAAATCCCAAGTGAGCAGCTGAGCCTAAAAAAAACCTTCACCCTGACCCAGGACAAAACCAAATGGCTGCCTATGAGAGTCCACTTCTCCCACGTCAAGTACCAGGGCGAATAAACCAAAACACCTAAGATGGCAGCCACCGAAATCCCCATCATCGAGTTCCAGTCAGGCGTACACTTTGCGCTGACGATCCTCTGCATCTGCGTGACACTGATCACTGGCGTGAGAGCAATCCTCGCCGCCCGCAGTGCATCTGCCAGCTACTATCATCGCCTCGGAGCACTGGGCTGCGCGCTGGGAGTCTGTCTTCTCTCCTACTGGGTCCACCGGGATTTCACCCTGCGTGACCTCAGCTGGTATACCAGCCAGGAAACCGCTATAGACCCCAGCCTGATGGCCCTGACAGAGGCCTACAACTACCTCAACCGAGCCAACTATCTCTACATCGCCCTCGTCGGAACCATCATGGGCTGCGTCAGCCTCTCGATGAAGAAATGAAGGCATTCATCTATTTTGTTAGAAAGCATTCCCAAGCATGAATTACTACAGCTTTGAGATCGATGGCGTGAAGGTCGGCTACTTCGAGTATGAGGATCGGGACGGCATCCTCTACCAGCGGGCTTGCTTGGCGGTGAACGGCGAGCGGCAGGAATTCCCCTTCTGGGTAAAGTACCTGGGCACGACCATCTCTGCCTACAAGTCTGGCAACGGGGACTATGTCTCTCTGCCAGGAGATAGCGAGGCCGTGCCCTCCTCCGCGCTGATGCTTTTTCTCGACAAAATTTGCACGGGCGATGACCTGCGTCTCCCCGTGATCAATGAAGGCAGTGGAGAGATCAGCGGCGAGGCGAGCTTCATCCGCGAAGGTGACAAGATCCAGGTGCTGCTGGATGGAAAGCCCGACAAACATTTCATCCTGCAAGGCGGCCGCATCGTGGAATTCGGCTGGGGCGGCCAGGCCGTCTCCCGCCTCATGCCCAGCAAGGAAGCAGCCGTCACCGGCACGGCATGGGCTGAGTGAAGCGCCCGCTGGGCGCTTGTTATTGGTCTAGCCCCTGCGGGGAGAATTTAGTATTAAGAATCGAGAATCAAGAATCGAGTTCCTGCTAAATGAAACCTGCGCGACCCTCGTTGGGGTCGTGTTCTATTTTTAATCCCATACCCGGGGTAGCGATCCTGCGGCTCGCAACAGCCGGGCTAAGGTCCGGAACCCTGTTGGGGTTCTTTGGGATGATTCCATGATTGATCCAGCCTGAGCATACTGGCTAGAGTCCTTGGCGATGATGAAAGGTGTTCTTTATGCGGCGGGTCTGGCGCTCGTCTCCGTGCTCTCCTTCCAATTCGGCGTGCAGCGGGCGGAGGCGCGGATTGAGGGTTCTCAAGAGTCCAAGACAGCTTCCGGGTTTCCTGATAAACGCGAGGCGGTAGCGAATCTGAATGAGGCCATTTGGCTGGAGAACCTTCTTGCGGCAAAAGATTACGATAACCTCCGGCAAATGGCCGACGCCAAGATCGTAAGCAACCTGACAGCCTACGCATCCACCTGGCCTGACGATGCAGAAAGATTCCAGGAAGAAATGTCTAACTCCGAGAAGCAGCTGCTCATCGTGCTCAAGCGCGTCCAGGACAGATCCTTCAGCGGAAAAGACATCGTGGACTACGAGATCCTGCTGCAGCGCCTGCGGGACGACCAGCTTCCCGTTAGACCAATAATTTCCTCTGCACCTTCCGAGTGATGCGCTAGGCCGGAGACTTGCTCCAAATCTGGTGACCTTACTAGATGAAACCTGTTCCACCACCCCTCCGGGGTGGGTTTTTATTTTGGGGGCCGGCTCTCGGGGTTGCGCTTGCCGGGGCAAGCTTACCACCGTGCTTTGTTCCATCATCCCTCCGGGATGTCAGCGCCCGCTGGGCGCTTGTTATTGGTCACGGAGGATCTTCTTGGTTTACAAATGATTGTTGAAGTAGGAGGATCAACGGTCACTAGCAACTTATGAAAACATCCTGCACCATTGGCCTTACTCTCTATCTACTCGCCTCCTCTAACATCGCAATTTGTGATGAGGGAGACAGCCTGATTCAAAAAGACAAACTAACGATCGATGGTGAGCTCTTTGCGAATTTTGAAGTGCATGAATGTAAGGTAGAGTCCCTTTACCAAGGAAAGGGAACGCACGTGATCTACACACTCGGGGCGAACAAGCAGCTCCTCGATATCGAGGCTCACATGAATCATGAAGGCTTCTACTTCGAATGGAAGTTACTCTATCTGGCCGACCAGAAAGAGTGCGCGGTACAGGTAAAAAAATGGAAGGTCTTGGAACAGAGCAAGGATGGCATCGTCCCGCTGAGCAGCACTTTGCTGGATGTGAGAAATTGGAAAATCATTCCAGAGAAAAATCAGGAGCTTGATGAGAACAACTACAACAAGCTCTACATCCTTCTCATGCACTCCATTGAAGAAGATCTCAAGAATTCAGGCATAAGCCAATAAGATGCCCATTCATAGGCCTGCTAGATGAAATCTGCGCGACCCGCGTTGGGGTCGTGTTGTTTTTTCTATCCGATACCCGGGGTAGCGATCCTGCGGCTCGCAACCACCGGGCTAACGTACGGAACCCACGTTGGGGTTCTCTAGCATGCATCCCGGAGGGTTGAGTTTCATCTAGCTCCATTCGTGAGATTCGTGCGGATTCGTGGTGAGAAACGCTTCATCATGCTGGGTTTCATCTAGCCCCCATTCGTGAGATTCGTGCAGATTCGTGGTGGAAATGCTTCATCAAGCCGGGTTCCATATAGCCGGAATCAGTCATCAGTAATTTGTAATGCCCCAGCGGGGGCCCTGCCCCGCTGGGGATCATGACATACCTCGGGCTCTTCCGTCATTGTGCTGTGGGGGGCGGCGTGGCAACATTGGCCAATCGTCCAATTGTCGTAGAGCGGAGGAACGATTCCCAGATTTGGCATAGAATCCGCATTTTGATTGCCAGAGCCCGCTCGAAATCATTGGTCGTGTACACATCTTTCGAAGTACCCGGGTTCATTCACCACGCACCCATCACTGGCCATGACATCTCTATTATACGAGCAGCGATTTTCTCAGCATCTGGACGAGCACGACACGTCCATCGAGCTGACGAGCAGCATCAATCATCTGGCACGCCGCCAGTCGATCGAACTGGTGCTGTTCCGGAATCACATCCTGAACATCAGCCCGGCCAAGCTGCTCAAGCTTCATTCCGAAAATCTGGTGCACCCGGAGGTGGCCATCCACCTAACGGCCAAGATCGCCCAGTTGATCGAGGGACTGGAGCTGGAGCCCTGCACCATCGATATCGGCAAGCTCGCCGTGAAATGGGAGGAAGAGGAGGAAGGCTATCTGGATGATGCGCTGGCGGCCTTTCTGAAGCGGGAGCTGGCGGACTTCGCCGGTGGTCCGCGGCAGAACACACCGCCGAAGGATGTGGTGCTCTACGGCTTCGGCCGTATCGGCAGGCTGCTCTGCCGGGAGCTGATCAAGCAGGCGGGCAACGGCCACCAGCTCAGGCTGCGCGCCGTGGTGGTGCGCTCGCTGGACGAGGAATCTCTCAAGACACGCGCCGCCCTGCTGGGCAATGACTCCACCCACGGCACCTTTGATGCCACCATCACCATGGAGACCAGGGACAATACCCTTACCATCAACGGGCAGAGGGTGCAGTTCATCGAGGCCAACAGCCCGGATGAGGTGAACTACCACCAGTACGGTATCTCGGATGCCCTGGTGATCGACAACACCGGCGCCTACACCACCCAGGCCGAGCTGTCCCGCCACCTGGAGGCCGCCGGAGTGGCCAAGGTGATCCTCACCGCACCGGGAGAGGACTTCAACAACACCGTCTTCGGGGTCAACCAGGACCTGCTCGATCTGGAGAAGGAAACCATTTTCTCCGCCGCCTCCTGCACTACCAATGCCATCTCTCCGGTGCTGGATGTCATGCAGAAGAAGTTCGGCATCGTCAAAGGCCACATCGAGTCCATCCACGCCTACACGAACGACCAGAACCTGCTGGACAACATGCACAAGAAGCACCGCCGCGGCCGCTCTGCTGCCGTGAATATGGTGATCACCTCCACCCGTGCCGGCACCGCCGTGGCGCAGGCCATCCCCTGCCTGGCTGGCAAGCTCACTTCCAATGCCGTGCGGGTACCCACCCCGAACGGCTCGCTCGCCATTCTCAATCTCGACCTGGAATCCAGCGTCACCGTGGAGGAGGTCAACCAGACCATCCGCGAGGCCGCCCAGGAAGGCCCGCTGGCCAACCAGATCAAGTACGCCACCGAGCCCGACCTGGTGTCCACAGACATCATCGGCAGCGACTGCTGCTCCGTCTTCGACTCCAATGCCACCATCGCCTCCCCGGACTCTAACAACGTAGTCCTCTACATCTGGTACGACAACGAACACGGCTACACCATGCAGGTAACCCGCCTCGCCAAGTACGTCTCCCACGTGCTCCGCCCGGTGTACTAAGCGCCCTGCGGGCGCTTGTCATTGGTCAATAGTCAGGAGTCATTGGGGCCTGCTTGATGGAACGTTTTCCACCACGGAATACACAGAAGCTACAGAAAGGCTGGCTTGATGAAACGTATCTAGCCACAGATTACGCAGATTGGGACTGATTGCTGGGCTGGATGGAGCCCCTGCGGGGCGATTACTGATTGGTGATTACTGATGACTGATTCTGGCTATATGGAACCCGGCTCGATGGAACGTTTCCACCACGAATCTCACGAATCTCACGAATGGGGGCTAATTGTAACCCTGCTAGATGGAATATCCGCGACCCGCGTTGGGGTAGGCCCCTGCGGGGCATTACTGATTGGTGATTACTAATGACTGATTCCTGCTTGATGGAGCCCCCTGCGGGGTAGCGACCCTTCGGCTCGCAACCGCCGGGCTAAGGTACGGAACCCACGTTGGGGTTCGTCCATGCGGGTTTATCAGGAGGCAATGGAGGGTAGGATCCGTAGCAGGTAGGGAGTAGCGAGTAGCGGAAATTTCCTCGAGGAAAATTTCATCCATGCTTTATCCCTCTGGCCTGCATGTGTGGCTGATCTCCGGTTTATCCGGAGAGGCTACTCGCTACTTCCTACTGGCTACGGTAACGAATCATCTAATCGGAAGCTTGTACAGGATCGCGAGGCTGGATGGGGCCCCTGCGGGAAGAATTGAGAATCATGAATACAGAATCAAGCCTGGGACGATGGAACGTAGCCCTGCGGGCTGGTCATCGGACTACTTAGCAACAGGAGATAACATCCTTCCTCCACCCCTCCGGGGTGGTTTTTGTTTGTGGGCCCGGTTCCCGGGGTTGCGCTTGCCGGGGCAAGCTTACCGCCGCGCTTCGTTCCCTCATCCCTCCGGGATGTAGCGCCCACTGGGCGCTCGTCATTGCCCCTGCGGGGAGAATCGAGAATCATGAATATAGAATCAAGTCCAGAACGATGGAACGAAGCCCTGAGGGCTGTTGGTTGGTCATGAGCCATTAGGGCTCCATCTCACCAGCCTTTTTCCTTTCCCCTTTATCCTTCCCACTCCCCGCATGGGCGAACCCCAAGGGGTTCCGGACCTTAGCCCGGCGGTTGCGAGCCTAAGGGTCGCTACCCCGGGAACCTGCATTAAAAATAGAACACGACCCCAACGCGGGTCGCGTAGGCTCCATCTAGTCAGGCTCCATCTAGCCCGATTCGTGAGATTCGCGTAATTCGTGGTCAAAGAAAACTACCCACCAACAGCCGTTCCATCTAGCAGGACTTCATCATGCCCCATTCGTGAGATTCGTGCAGATTCGTGGTGGAAAACGTTCCATCATCCCGGGCATCATCAAGCAGGAAATCCATTCCAATCTGAGTAATCTGTGGCTAGAAACGCTTCATCAAGCCCGGTTCCATCCAGCCAGCCTTTCTGTATCTTCCGTGTATTCCGTGGTTAGAAAAGCTTCATCATGCCGGGTTCCATCATACCAGGATCAGTCATCAGTAATTTGTAATCAGTAATGCCCCGCAGGGGCCCAACAACACCGGGACCAGGCCTGGAGGCACTGATCCCGATGCGCACACGCAAATGCTTACTCTTTCTTGTTAGGGAGTGACGGTGACTTTGGCATCGTCCCAGGCGGTGACGCCTGTGCTGGCATCCCTGCGGCCCTCTAGTACCAGCCAGAGTGGCTGGCCGGCATCCGCCGCAGTGGCGGTGTAGCTGGTGGTGTATTCTACCCAACTGCTGCCCGGCCAGATATTCCCCGGGCTACCCGCCACGGGGGTGGTGGGTGCGGTGCCGAAGTAGCAGCGCGCCACTGGATAGGAACTCCCCGCCCGGCGACCCCAGACGCTGAGTTGATAGGTGTAGCCCTCCACCATGCCATCCGTCACCGGGTAGGAGAAGGCGGTGGAGCGCCCGCCATTGAGGAATTTCCCGCTGCCGCTCATGGTAGGCACGGTCATGCCACCGGAGCCGTCATTGTGCGGGCGTACGCCTACCGATCCATGATCACCTGCGCCAAGGATATCCGTCTTGGTCCAGCTGATGCCACCCTCTACCGGAGTGGAAGCCGTGGCGTCATCATCAAAGCTGTCCAGGAAGAAGACCGCCGGGCTAGCCAACTCACGATCCGGCACCAGCGGGTCCGTGCCAAAGAGAATCTCGTCACCATCCGGCAGAGTATCGTCATCGGTATCAGGATCGTAGGGGTCAGTTCCAAGCAGGATTTCCTCGCCATCTAACAGTCCATCCGAATCTTCATCCGGGTTATTGGGATCCATAGCGTAGAGCTCCTCGTCTTCATTGCTTAGGCCATCGCCGTCGCTATCTGCTGCGCCGGTGGTAACGGCTACGAAGCCGAAATGGACGACTTCCCATTCATCGGTCAGACCGTCGGCATCCGAATCATCATTGGCAATGTCCGTCACGGTGATGGCGATCACGGCGGTGTCCGTGGCACCAGACAGGTCGGTGACTTGCACGCTGAGCGAGAAGACAGGATTGGCCAGGCTCTCGTAGTCCAGCAGGCTGGTGGTGGATATCTCTCCGGTGATGTAGTCGATCGTAAACTGGCCCTGCGCATTGCCTGAGAGGATCTCGTAGCGCAGCGCATCCCCGCCATCCGTATCCGTAGCACTCACGGTGGTGAGCACGACTCCGCCTGCGGTATTTTCCGGCACGCTCAGCGTAGCACCACTGGCGGACGGGGCTTGATTCACGATGATCTGGTCCGGCGCCGTACCTTGTGCCAGCGCGCTCACCTGGCTGGCATCCAGCGCGGTATTGTAGATCGCAAAGTCATCTAACAGACCTCGCAGGCTATTTCCGCCATCCTGTGCCGAACCGATGAAGAGCTCGGTAAAATCTGTCACCAGCGGGCTTTTTCCGGAGGCGGAGGACAGCAGGCTGCCATTCACGTAAATGCTAGCGGTGCCACCATCCTTCACATAGGCCACGTGGGTCCAGCTGGTCCAGAGAACGGAGGAAGCATTTACCCATATTCTGTTAGACGAGGAAGTGCCGCCGCAGTCAAAGTAGATGCGGTCATTGCTCCAGGGGCTGTGGGCCTGAATGCCGCGCTGACCCGCACTGCTGCTCGGAGACACCGCCCAGAAGGAAGAGTTCTTGTAGCCTGTCTGGCTCTGCTTTTGCCAGTAGCTGATGGTCAGCTTGTCATTCTGGGCCGCTTCTTTCAGGAACTGCACGGCTGCGACTCGCGCAGTCTGACCGCTGGAGCTAGTGCCCAAGTCGAGCGCACGGTCCCCGGCAGAAGAAGTCCTGCCGCCGGCATCCGCCGAGTAGGCCGCGCCACCCTCAAAGGCAGCCAGCGTATTGTTCTCCACGTCACAGGATCTGTTAGGGTCCGATGCGTCATTGAAATCCCAATGAGCCACCAGGGTATCTGGCACCACCTTGCGTAGTGCGATGCGCTGCGGTGCGGCCTGACGGTAGGACAGCGAGACCAAGGTATCACCACCATAGGGGGCCACACTCACCTGATAGGTGTGCTCCTCAGCCTGCAGCAGCCACTGGCCATCTAGCACGATCTGGAAGTCCGACTTGTCCGAGGTCTCCGAGGAACTGCAGCTGAGCCACAGCGTGCCTGCTTCCTTGCGCCAGATGTAGGCGCCCGGACGGCTAACGGAGACGAGCTCGCCTTCATTGATTTGCTCGGTAGCATCAAAGACGGCGGCAGCGTAGGTGCGGCTCGCCTTGTCGTAGAAACGGTGCACCTTCGAGCTGCGGTTGATGGTCACCGGCGCGGTGGCAGGATTTTCCATGGCCGTGGCATAGGCCGCCAGCTCACCGGGCTGCGGCTTCACCAGCACGGAGTACTCCACGAACTGGTCCTGAGGCGCGGCCCCGTGATCAAACCAGACCTTGGAAAAGAAGCCCGAGGTCGGATCAAACTGCTGCATGTTATTGAGCCAGTCGCTGGCGTAGGTGTAGCTCGGCGCCGAGCCAGTGCCATTGTAGTAGGCGGGCAGAGAATAGGTCCACTGCTGAGCGCCGCGCTCCGCCACCACCGGCGGATTGCCAGCCAGCGGGTGCACGTAGTAGCCGGTGCCATTGGCATCCGTGATCTCATGGCCGCCACCTGCCGGCAGGGACCAGGAACCCGTCCCCGTCTGCACCGTGCCATCCAGATCAATTCCCTGGTTGCCAGGATCGCTGTGTGCCTGCTGGATCAGTCCGGTGTGCAGGGTGTCGCTGGAGGTGATGTTATTCGTCACCAGCACGATGCGCTTGCCCATGAAAAAGGCGCTCTTGTCCGCGTGCCCGGCGTGGTACATCCAGATGCCGCCCTTACGCAGATTTGCACTGCCCATCAGATTACTCTCACCGCCGAAGTAAGCCGGAGTACGCCAGTATAGAAAGTCCGCATAGGGAATGTCCTTGGTGGTGACATTCGGGTAGTAGGAATAGTCCCAGCCTTCGTACTGGAAGCCGGAGTCCACCTCGTTCGGCTTGCGGCCATTGTTCCCCACCGGCATCACCATCAGCGCGCCGTGCATGCTTTTCACATTAAAATGATCCGGCAGCCCCATCGCATCATAGGCTTCGCCACCACGCCAGTGGCCATGCTGGCCGCGCAGCGTGACCAGCCAGTCGTCCCCGCCATCGCCACGATGGACAGAGACCCCATTGGTCGTATGCGAGTAGTGCCCTTTCAGCGCCGCTGTGTAGAGCGGTGAATCACTGCTTATGTTAGACGGAATGCTCATGCTCTGCCACTCCACGGGCAGGGAGGTACTGCCAGCGCCCGCCTTGGAAATGGCGGCATAGGCCAGCTCGGTCTCCTCCGTGATGGTCTGGCCCTTGAAGGCGGCACTGAGGCGCGCCACCTCCGTAGGGAAATACACCGTCCTGCCGAATCCGCTACTGGTCGGCGAAGATCCCGAACGCAGGCCCGCCCGCATCTGCATGTGCAGCGGGTTGTAGTCCCCCGTCGTGGAAAAGTCCCAGGCCAGCGCGGCACTGCGGAATCTCTCCACCGCCTCCGCCGTGAAGTCTGAGGTGAAGCCCGCCTGAGTCATCACCTTGTGGTAGGAAACCATCGACCCAAAGGAATACTGGGCATAGGAAATGTGGTGACCGTCATGATGGATCACCGCGCCATCCAGCGGCACCAGCTGCGCCTTGTGGTTCCCTTCCTTCCCTGTGATCGAGACATCCAGCCCGCGCCGCACCAGTCCTAACAGCTGCCACTTCGCCTCGTTATCCCCGATCAGTGCCAGCCCCTTGAAGGCCGTCGGGAAGTAGTTCAGATAAATATCTGTAGAAGCACTGGCATGATCATTCAGCAAGCTCCTGCCATAAGACACATAGAACATGCTCAGGCCCAGCAGATCACGCTCGGCCGCCGGCAGGGAGTGAGCCATGCGGTAGACCTGAGGGGCATTGTTCCGCCAGGTGTAGCCATTGCCTATCCCCGGTACAGACTGGCCTCCGGGCAGATAATTCTGATCCAGGAAATGCTCTACCAGATCGTAGTAGAGCTGCTCCAGCGTGGGTGCCTGGGCTGCGGAGGCATTCTTGTAGTAGTCTGCCAGCGCTCTAACAGAAGGCAGGAAGTCGCCATTAAAGCTGGCGGGCAGGCTCAAGTTCGTCTGTGAACCACTGCCCTCACCATCCATCACGATGCCGCGTCCAGTCACCACCCCGGTACCGGAGTCACGCACCAGCGCAAACTTGCTGCGGATGGCATCCACCGCATCCATCTGGGCCTGGCTCAGGCCAGTACCATTGTAGTAGGTGAAGCCGCCCGGATAGCTGGCATCCACCTGCTGGATAGCGCTGAGCTGCGTACTCGTCAGCGAGGCGGGCTGCGCATTCGCATGGGCATAGTGGGTCTGGAAATCCCAGTCATAGGCCGGAGTGGCCAGCAAGCCCGTATGGGCCAGCAGACCAAACGAACACGCCAGCGCGATGCTCCAGCTGCGTGAGTTATAGACAGGCCGACGATCAGCCTGATTCTTTTCTAACAAACATGATTCATGCTGCGGTGATGGCCCGGCACACTTGCCCGATGCATCCTTGGTGTCACTGCCTGAGTGAACCAACAAGCGGTGGGTGAGCTCACTCCACCGTAGGGGTTTTTGTTTCATTCTCTGTTGTTGTCTAGGTTTGAATGCGGATGCAGGCGCATAGAGCACGCCCCACACATCCATGCGGAATGAGAACAAAGGAATAGAGTGGATACTATTACCTGTACTACACGTCAACATAAAATTACTATCACGCAGTTAGAGCATCCCCCCTGCGGGTAGAATCGAGAATCATGAATACAGTATCAAGTCCGGGACGATGGAACGTTTTCCACCACGGAATACACGGAAGGGACAGAAAGGCTGAATAGATGGAACCGGGCTTGATGAAACGTTTCTAACCACAGATTACGCAGATTGAGATTGATTGCTGGGCTGGTTGGATCGGCTGTCGGTGGGTAGATTTTTTCCACCACGAATTGCACGAATCTCACGAATGGAACTCCTGTGGAGAGTGGGAAGGATTGAGGAGAAAGGATAGAGGCTGGCTAGATGAAACCAATACGCGACCCGCGTTGGGGTCGTGTTTTTATTAAATCCTATTCCCGGGGTAGCGACCCTTCGGCCCGCAACCGCCGGGCTAAGGTACGGAACCCACGTTGGGGTTCGCCCATGCGGGTTTATCAGGAGGCAATGGAGGGTATGGGCCGTAGCAGGTAGGGAGTAGCGAGTAGCGGAAATTTCCTCGGGAAATTTCATCCATTCTTTATCCCTCTGACCTGTATGTGTGACTGATCTCCGGTTTATCCGGAGAGGCTACTAGCTACTTCCTACTGGCTACGGTACCGAATCATCTAATCGGAAGCTTCTACAGGATCGCGAGGCTGGATGGGGCCCCGGCGGGGAGAATTGAGAATCAAGAATACAGAATCAAGCCTGGGACGATGGAACGAAGCCCTGCGGGCTGTTGGTTGGTCATGAGTCATTAGGGTTTTATCTCACCAACCTTTTTCCTTTCTCCTCTATCCTTCCCACTCCCCGAAGGGGCCTACCCCAACGGGGTTCCGGACCTTAGCCCGGCGGTTGCGAGCCGAAGGGTCGCTACCCCGGGTATGGGATTAAAAATAGAACACGACCCCAACGCGGGTCGCGTAGGTTCCATCTAGCCAGGCTCCATCTAGCCCGATTCGTGAGATTCGCGTTATTCGTGGTAGAAAAAATCTACCCACCATCAGCCGTTCCATCTAGGTCGGATCAGTAATCTGTAATTGGTAATCAGTCATTCCCCGCAGGGGCCTACCCCAACGCGGGTCGCGTAGGTTCCACCTAGCTGGGTTTCATCTAGCCCCCATTCGTGAGATTCGTGCAGATTCGTGGTGGAAAACGTTCCATCGTCCCGGGCTCCATCTAGTCCCGCTTTCCGTCCCTTCCGTGTGTTCCGTGGTAGAAAAGCTTCATCGTGCTGGGTTCCATCATGCCAGCCTTTATCCTTTCTCCTCCCCCCTGCCCACTGGGCTGCCTACTTGACATACGGGAGCTGGAAGGTGTTTAATGTGGGCTCTCTTTTCACCCCGTGTGTAGTCTAAGCGTATCGTGAACCCTCGTCTTCCATGGCTGATTGCTGGCTCTGCCCTCTGTGCAGCGGGGCTGGTCGTGCTGATGAATCGCGACCTCGAACACGGTGACATGCCTGCAGACGACAAGGCTGGTTCACAGGCCCAGAGATCGATGAGCGGAGTGGTAAGCGCCAAGAACCCCGCTGCCCAACGCGAAGCTAGGATCCTGAAACTGATAGACCGCTTCCATAAGCTGCAGGAAAGCTCGGCTAGTCATGAAGAAAAGAAAACGCTGGCGGAGCAAGTCTGCCGCGAGCTGCTCTTCAGCCCGGAAATGGACCAGCTGCTCAGCGAGATGGAGCGCAGGGGGATGACGCGAATCATCGAGATGATGCGGTCTCCACTCATCGATACTTTATCCGACATTCATGACGACAACATCAAGGCAGAGGCCCTCGCCTCGCTCATGGAGCACCCGGCTACGATCAGCCATTTCAGCTATTCTTACCTCTTCCTTGAGATGGCGATCTTTAACCTGCCGGACGAGGACTTTAAGAAGCTAAAGACCAGCCTCGGGAAGTACAGCGCCACCTATCAGAACCAGGCTCAGTTCTATTACTACAAGCACCACATGAGAGAGAACCCAGAGAAACATTTCATGGAAGGCTTTAAGCTGCTAGACTGGGAAAACGATACACAGTTCGCCAGCTACGAGGCAGAACAGCTGACTTACCAACTCTCCTGGGCCGGCCGTAACATTCCCTATGAACAAGTGATCGACCAGGTCCACACCTTGACTGCCGATAAGGAAGAAAACTCCCCTTCCAGAGACATCGTCCTCACCAAGCTCTACAGTTTCTGGTCCTCAAAAGATCCCCAGGCCGCGCTGGAGCACGCGCAGAAAATCTCCGCCGCAGAGACCTACATCAAAGAGCTCGCCACCAGCGTCTATCAGAGAAAGGATTCGCAAGAGATCGTGCAATGGCTGGATAGCATCCAGGACGAAGCCACCGCCGAGCAAGCCCGCTACATCGTCGCCCGCGGCCTAAACGCAGACCCCGTCCTCTCCCGCATCATCGCAGAAGGTATCAGCGATCCCGAACGGCGCGCCGCCGCCTTCAAGGCCATCGAGGCCCATGAACGCATCCGTGAAAGAAGAGACGCTAGAGACTTCGGCACCAAGATAGAATGAGTAAAGCCCTGCGGGCTTATCATTAGTCAATGGTCACAAGTCATTGGGATTTCACTGAAACGCAATCTAGGTTCTTTATTCTAAAGATTGTGTTAGTAAGCTGCAGACAAGCCACACCACTAGCCATGTACAAGTACCTCTTCCTCATTCTGATGTCCCTACCTTGCATGGGAAACATGTTGCGCATCCCCGTCTCTGACGAGAACGGGAAAGCCATGAACGAGCTGGTCTTCTTCATCGAAAAATCTACCGACAAGAAGAAAGGCTACCAACTGGCCATCTACTCACCGGTCAAAAACTTTCTGCAGGTCAACTACACCATCATGCAGAATGACAAACCCGTCAGCCAGAAGACTCGCCTCAAGAATAGCATCTTCAGAGAAGAGATGGTATTCCACTCAGTAAATTTACTAGAGGAAATCTCTACCCACGTGGACCTGGACAACAAGAAGGGCGATGAGCTCCGACGTCTCTTTGAGGAGCAGAAAACCAAGAAGTTCCACATCATCGTGCACGGATCCATCACCAAATAGACCAAGCATGTTAGACTCGATACACAAACGCGCCTGGCTCGCTGCGGGGATCTGCCTGGCCTTGCTCGCCGCGGTCTGTGGCTGGCTGATGATGGATCAGGAATACAAGCGCCTGCCCTCGCCGGACGGCCGCTACACCGCCATCGTGAGCTCTCCCCGCTACGCCACCGCCCTCCCGGCCTTACCCGGTGGAGGTGGGGACAAGGCCGGCCACATCCGCATCATCGATGCCGCCGGTGAGAGCTACGGCGAGCTCCCCCTCTTCATGCTCAGCCAGGCCAATGACCTGGTATGGACCCGTGGAGGCGCCCGCATCAAAGGCGTCGGCGAGTGGGACTTCGCCAGCAAGACCTACCAGAGCTGGGAGGAGTAGGGTGGAAGCCCTGCGGGCTTGTCATGAGTCATTGGTCAAGAGTCATTGGGGAGCCCAACACGATGAAGCGTTCCCACCACGAATCTGCACGAATCTCACGAATGGGGGCATGATGAAGCCCGGCACGATGAAACCTGTTCCACCACCCCTCCGGGGTGGTTATTTGTTTGGGACCTGGTTCCCGGGGTTGCGCTTGCCGGGGCAAGCTTACCACCGCGCTTCGTTCCAACATCCCTACGGGATGAAGCGCCCAGCAGTCGCTTGTCATCAGTCAAGGGTCACAAGTCATTGGGATTGAGTTTCCGCTTAGTTCATTCGGTACCGTAGCCAGTAGGAAGTAGCTAGTAGCCTCTCCGGATAAACCGGAGATCAGTCACACATACAGGTCAGAGGAATAAAGCATGGATGAAATTTCCCGAGGAAATTTCCGCTACTCGCTACTCCCTACCTGCTACGGACCCTACCCTCCATTGCCTCCTGATAAACCCGCAGGGGCGAACCCCAACGGGGTTCCGGACCTTAGCCCGGCGGTTGCGAACCGCAGGTTCGCTACCCCGGGAACCTGCATCAGTCATCAGTAATCACCAATCAGTAATGCCCCGCAGGGGCCTACCCCAACGCGGGTCGCGGAAGTTCCATCTAGCAGAGGTTCCATCAGCCCCTCAATCTGTGTCTTCCATCGGGTTTTGGAGGTCTTGTACCCGCCCACGTTCAACATGGGCACTTTGATCCTTTACCACAGCCAGATACAAGGCCTGCTGCAGGCCATCCAGACCACGCTCCTCACGCTGGCTCAGAGCCGCCTTGTAGGAATAGGTGAAAAGAAACCCAGAGGCATCCCCCTCGTAACTCACGATCACTTCTTTGGCCACCTCGCCACTCAGCTCCGTGATATAGCGGCTCAGCTCCTCCCTGAGCACCTTGCGCATCTTTTTGTGATACGCATCGCTCCCCAGCTCTATCATCGCTCTTCTCTCCGCCTCGCCTTTTGGAAAAGCTTCCCAATTTGCAGACATATAAGTCCCTCCCCGAGTGCGCTCATACAGCACTTCATTCTCCCAAAAACTGAACGCCCCTCCACCCAAGAAAAGACAGCACAAAAAAACCAGGGCAAACCAACGCAGCTTCATGACTTAACAACGTTCCTTGCCCAAATGATCTTAGCTCAAAGCACAGCTCTCTGATGAATCCACTTTCTGCCCCTTCCGTGTATTCCGCGGTTAGAAAAGTTCCATCTAGCCCGGCTCCATCATGCCCCCATTCGTGAGATTCGTCCAATTCGTGGTTAGAAACGCTCCATCGTGCTCGGCCTCCAACTCCATGATTGACCCATAGGCGCGGCGGGCTAGCCTGACGGCGTCACCGTTTTGCCAAAGCCATGAAAGCGATTCTACTTCTTTTGTCCCTGCCCCTTCTGCTCGCCTGCAAGCAGCGCCAGACCTTGGGGGATGTAGAGCCGCCAGCAGAAGATCCGGATACGGCAATCGCGGAATCCCCCGCAAAACCCAGAAATAAAAGTATCATCGGCATCTGGAGGCCACTTCTAGAAAAGCCCTCGGACAACGTCGTCATATACACCTTCAAGGAAGATTCCACCGTAGAGCTGATTACCGTTAGCGAGGGCAAAGATTATAGTCTCTCCAAGGACAAGTGGAAGAAGGTTGATGCCTTTGTCTATGACGGCATTGCGGAGATCCCCTTGAGGTCCGAGGTCCGTCAAGTCGCTAAGGAGCCACCCAACCTCAAGAACGTGCGTAGGGCCAATGCAGTGGCTTATGAACTGGGAGGAATGCTGTTCATCCATGACCTAGACGATGACACTCTAACTGTCGATCACGACTGCTATGTCAATGTTTACCATCGCTTAGAGGAGGTCAGAAGTGAGTAAGAAAAGCTCTATTCCTTCCGCTTTCAGCCCCTCACGCATTTCTATGGCCGCAACCCAAACCACCTAACATTAGATCTCCACCCATGCTCAACGCACGCACCTGGCATAAGCTTTGTCTCAGCGGATACCTGATGTTTCCCGCTCTCGTAGCCTATTGGGTTTTTCCGGATCATCCGCTGATCTGGCTGGCCTACCTGGCCCTGCTCTGGGGGGGGCTGGTATTTGTCGCCGGGGGGATCGTGTGCCTCCTGATGACCTTCGGGAAGATGGGGCTGGGCTGCCCGACATGCCGCGCCCACAGTGAGGTGCTGGGCATCCACCAGTCCAGAATCACCATCCAGTGCCCAAAGTGCGGCGAGATGGATCTCAGGATCGGCCTGCTGAGTGGCTTGCTCAGCAACGAACCAAAAGTGGAAATCACGGATGAGGACTACCTAGCCGATGACAGGCCGCGCTACCGCTCCACCCTCCACGTGCCTTTCTGCCACCCAGTCGCTTTCGGCCTACTCTATTTCCCAGTCGTGGGTGTGGTCATCGCCGCAGCGGTGATCCACCAATTCTCCTGGTTCTATCTACTCATCCCGGGCTTCTTCTGCTATTTTCTATCAGGCTTCATCCTGGAAAGCCTCTTCACAGGCAAGATGACGGATAAAGGGGAAACCATCACGCGCGCCTACTCTCCTTTCCGTTTCTACTCCTCTCTCGTCTCCTGGCTAGTGGTCTACCTCTTCGCGCTCGCTTTCCCTGTCGGCTTCGCACTGCAGGAGAGCAAGAAAGAACAGACTACCCAGCAGGAGGCTGAGACCCCGGAGAAAAACGCCGCCCTCTCGCTGGACGAGCAATACCCGCTGCCGCCTTACGCCCGGGAATCCCTGAAGAAGCTCCAGGCGCGGGTGATCTTCGACGGCATCCTCCAGCCCGGCGAGTCCAAGCGCTTCGAGAATTTCGGCGAAGTCCAATCGATCGGTTACTATGTCGACCAAACCATGAGCGAGACACCACACAAGCTCTCATTGACCTTTAGCTGCACAGACGGTGGCTGGTACAGATCGCTTGAAGGCTCGCAAATCACCCCGGCAGAGCCTCCCGTCAAGAGCGGCTACACCGCCCACAACGATGGTCCCACGCCGCGCCGCATCCTCGTCTACACAACACCCATGGAAGAGCCCGTCAAAGTTTCCAAACTCACCAGCGCGACCTTAGGCTACAAGGATGCGGACCAGGGCGACATGGCCAAGATCAGCAAGCTGATCCATTCCTATGTGGCGGATGGCGCCACCACCGTCAATTTCCCCAGCGGCAAGTGGCAGTGGCACGACCTCTCCCAACTGGATCTGCCTGCCGATGCCCAGAAGAGCCTGGAAATCCCGCTCGGAAATCTCCAGTTAGAAGCCCTGGAGAAGCAGGTGCGCGACTGGATCTCCACCGAGCAGATCAAAGCCGTGCAGATCAGCATCGACCCCCAGGCCCCGGCCAAGCTATTCTTCAGCATCGAGCACGTACTCAGCGAACTGAAGATCCCCTACGCCCTGCTCGACGGCACTGAGCACAGCCAAGGCAAGATCCTCCTCCAGCAGACCGACGGCAAAGCACGCGTGATCGCTCCAGATAGATAGCCGCCAACACACCTTAACCACAGACTAGAACCGATGCGAAATAACATAACCTGGGAGACACTCTACCAAGAGGCCAAGCGTGAGTTCGAAGCCCAAAACTACCGGAATGCTGTCAGCCTACTCGAGGAAGGTCTGGACTTAGCCTCAGACTCGCTAAACTACCTTCAACTGTTAGGAGGTGCCTACCAGGCAAATGGGCAAGTGATGGAGGCCGAGCAAGTGTTTCTGCAGATACATGACATCGAACCCAGCTTCGGCAGTCAGTTCAATCTGGCCGAGTGCGCCTTTGTCCGAGGCGACTATGCACTCGCTCAGGAGGAATTTAAAAGAGCCTTGTCGATGGCTCCCGCGGAACCTATCCACCGCAGCATCGCCGCCTTCAAGGTCATCGTATCCGCCGGGCTCGCTGGCAGCCCCATACCGGATTGTTATGATCAGGAGTTTACCGACACCGGAAGCCACTACAACCAGCTCGTCCACAGCATCTGGGACAATGACTTGGAGCGCGCCCATGAACTTATCGAGTCACCACAGACCAACAGCTCAGATGCTGGTCCCTACATCGATACCCTCAGAACCTCCGGCATGATTCAAGATGCATAGCCAAACAGGTGATACCAACTAACCAAGATCCTAACATCATGTTCAAGATCAAACAAAACGTGGAACGCGCCGTGCAGATCGCTACCGATCCGGAGCTGCGCGCCAGATCCATCGCCCAGCTGGAGAAGAAGCTGGAGCTCAACCGCATCTCCCTGCTCAGCTCTCTGCTCGCCTTCGTAGCGCTCACCCTCATTTACATGATGGACAGGGAAGATCCGCATAGCCTCAAACTGATGTTCTTCATCGGCTTCGTCACGCTCTGCTCCCTCCTCAGCTACACCTCCTACTTCAACCGCCTCGTGCAGCTCAAGATCGAGGAAGCACGGGACTGCGGCAAAGCCACGGACTAACAGACACAAGTATTCTCACCCATGCGCAAACCCATCATCATCTCTACACTGGCAGCTCTCATTCTAGCAGCCTCGGGCATCACTCTCTGGAATGCCTCCCAGCCAGTTTTCCAAGCATCTAACACCAACAGTTTCTCACTTGAACATGATGGATTAGCAGAAACCTACCGTGAGCTCGGAGGGTTCACGGTCTCTAAATGGTCATACCGCCAGTGGTTTGAAAAGCATGACCTCTTTACGATGCAAGGCTGTGTAGCCGCTGACCAAGCTGGCACCAAGGTAGTCATAGGAGGCTCCGTTGTCGGGTTAGACATTTCCAGCAGCGACTCTACTGGCAGCTCTACCGTGATCTCTAGATCCAGCGCCGGGGTCATCAGTGAGGACGGTAAATCCGTGACTCCAAAGATAGAAATCAAGATCGAGTACGACCTACAGCACGGCACGGCCACTCTACTGAATACAGGACAGCAGCACCCCCTGACTTCAGACAAAGTCTACACTGTCTATCTGGATAAAGATTTCCAAATCAGCCAATTCGTCATGCTCGACCCCGGCAGCCCTCCGGAAGGAATTCACCCAAAACTCATCGAAGCCTTCCTTAGTCTAGAGGCAACAAAGAAGGAACTCATGGAGATAGACCCTTCGTAGAAGACCACCTATGGATGACTACCATTACAGACCCATCACCTTTGAAGACGTAGAGCTCCACCCCTCGGCGATGGCGATGCTCCTGCTGGATTCACTGATTCCCAGCTTGAGCAAGCAGACAGCGGATTGGATTTTCGACTTTCGTACCTGTTGCGGCAAGCTGTGCACCAGCCCTTCCTCCGTGTGCGAGGCTGCTGCCAAGGAACTGCTAGAGAAGATACCAAACTACCGCAGTGCCATCCTCAGTGATATTTCATCCAGAATCGAATGCGAGTATTCCGCCGAGCAAATCCTTGAGTTCTGGAATGAAGCTTTGGCTGAGATCCTCAGGCTTGCCCGGGTGGCAGACACGCATTGCTCATGGATCGCCCCCATCCACCCCAAAGACCCCATCCAGTCTCTCGAAGACCATGCCGACTTCTATGCCAGATTCCTCAAAGCCACCGAGAAAGCAAGCGATGGCGATTGATCATTTCCAATCCCCTGAAAACTGTTAGTCCCAGTGGACGTTTTAAAATCATGAAACTTATCTCCATCATCCTCGGCATGGCGGGCCTGCTGGGTACCCTGCAGGCACGGCCCCAGGGCGAACTTAGCGACGGCAAAGCACAAAGCATCGCAAGTCTGGGAGTGCGACTCACGCCGCCGGCCGGCATGAAAACCATCCTGGCAGGCGAGACCGAGCCGGTGAACTACGCCTTTCCCTGGTTCCAGGGCAAGGACGGCCACATCAATCTGGCCACAGTGCCGAAATCGCTCGATGACCCGCAGCTGGAGCAAGCCGTGGCCAAGCACCTGGCCCACCCCAAGAGCCCCTTCAAGCTCCAGGCTGAAGTCCAGCCCATCCAACTGAAGTCCGGCATCGCCGCCCTGCGCGCGGAGCTGACTGGCAAGACGGATCCCGGCCTGCAGGTCATCCGGATCTATTTCAAGACCCGGCAGGGCAGCACCGGCTACATCCATATCCTCCCCACACCCGGCCAGAGCCAGGTGCTGGAAACCGCCGTCCGCTCCACCCTCACCCACGGCACCGCCACCCCCGCCGATCTCCCCAAAGACCTCCAGAAAAACATCGACGGCCAAACCGGCACCCCGCAGGCTGCGGAAACCATCATCCCCCCTAAGATCAACCTCCTACTGGCTACGCTGAAAAAGGGAATGACTCAGGACGAGCTGACCACCCGCATCAAGCAGTATTACCCCGAATCTTACTTAGCAGAATCCGCAGGAGGACTGGCGAACCAAGTACTCACATACCGTCTAGTTCAGGGAGAAAAAGTACTTTTTGAGCTATCCATGCATGTCACCGATCACAATGAAAACTGGATCCTCAAGAGCGAAAAATTCACTCTCTACAATTCAGCTTACAACAGATGGGTTGTGATAGAAACTCAGCCCTTCCGAGCGGAGAATCCCAAACCATAGATTCAAACACACCGCTGGCTCCCCTGTAGCTGTACTCCAGCCCATAAAACACCTCCCTTCCCCCACCCCTCCGGGGTGGTTTTTTGTTGGGGGTCCGAGTTCCCGGGGTTGCGCTTGCCGGGGCAAGCTTACCACCGCGCTTTATTCCCCCATCCCTACGGGATGCAGCGCCCGCTGGGCGCTTTTCATAGGTCATGGGTCATTGGGGTTCCATCTAGCAGGGATCAGTAATCTGTAATTTGTAATCAGTAATGCCCCGCAGGGGCGAACCCCAACGGGGTTCCGGACCTTAGCCCGGCGGTTGCGAGCCGCAGGATCGCTACCCCGGGAAGAGGATTAAAATAAAGAAACGACCCCAACGCGGGTCGCGTAGGCTCCATCTAGCCAGGATCCATCTAGCCCGATTCGTGAAATTCGTGCGGATTCGTGGTGGAAAACGCTCCGTCTAGGCCGGATCAGTAATCTGTAATTAGTCATCAGTAATGCCCGCAGGGGCCTACCCCAACGCGGGTCGCGGAAGTTCCGACAAGAAGGTGATTGCCCGGATCGTTCATCTGGTTAGACTGGCCGCATTCGTGTCACTCCAGTTACGTTCCCGCCTATGAAAATCCTTATCACCCCCCTGCTCGCGCTCAGCATACTGACAGCTTACGCCGACGAGCCCACACCGGAGAAGAAAGGCATTTCCCCTGCCGTCAGCCAGCAATTCGGCCAAGTGATCGAGGTCAAAGTCGTCTTCGTGGAAAAGCCGAACACCTACTACGCGCAGAACATGGTCAAAGCCAGCTGCTACGTGAAGATCCTGGAGGTCAACGGCAAGAAACTGGAGCAACCCGTGGTGCTGGAATACCGCTGCGCGGACGTCGACTTCAAGCTGGGCAGCCAGCACACCCTCACCGCCTACGAAGACCTGCAGAGCAGCGGCGTAAACCGCGAGTGGGACGGCAAAATCCGCCAATTCAACTACGGCATCAGCCACTTCATCCGCCTAAGAAACCCCGCACTGCCAAAAGCAAAGAAGCCTTACACCATAGAATAGATTCCATCCGATGAAAACCATCCTCAAACACGCCCGCTCCCTCGGCATGCTGATTGCAGCTCTCGCCTTCACCAGCTGTGCGGACACCGCACCGAATACGGAAAGCTGCCGCATCCACAAAGTTCCCACGCAGCAAAAGAAAGGCTTCCTAAGAAATGACCTTTTTAAATCCACTTCAATGAACAAGGACGAGAGAGATTTCATGATCATCTTTCCGCCAACCGGCAGCTCTCAATGCTACAATCTCATCACCTCACGCACCCAGAAAGGGGTCTACACCCACCCAGTCCAATTCCCCTGGTGTCCCCGATGCCAAGCTGAGCACGATTCCAACAAAGCCAAGTTTGATAAACTCACCCCCAGCCAGCGTGCCGCCGCCCGCGAAGAAGGACTCAAGAAGATTAACTCTATACTTGGCAGAAGCCTAGACATGGAAGCACCAGATCTCGACCTACCACCCCCACCCAAAGATCTCTAACATAAAATAAACCCAGTCTCATCATGCCCACACCAGCCTTACACGATGTACTTCGGATACTCGCCGGGGAATCCGTCTTTGACCGGGACACCGACAGTAAGATACTCCAAGCCTCCAATGAAGTAACAGCCCGTGCCTTGTACGAAATGGTGCGGGAATACGATACCAACTCACCAGACTGGGCAAAGGAATTGGCTAATGACTTAATGGAAATCTCCGAGGGGGACCCCAGTGTACTCATCGGATTTGATGACGGCAGATGGCAAGGGCGGGAAGGTGATGACGAGGATCTCTCCCCTGAGTCAGGCCTCCATGAAGAATACCTGAAGCTCGAGTTTGTGAATGCCGATGCCTGCTTCTATCAGTTTCACCTTTTCCCGACATTCGAAGAACCGTTCTTTGAGGAAGTCTCTAGAAAGCGCGCCTATGAGTTTCAGTATCTCAACATCAGGGTAACCCATCCTGATGACGTACAGGTCTTCATCCAGAACCTGCGCGGTAATCCGCATCTGGTAAAGATCCACCAATCAAATGCTGAAGAGTTCTCTGCCGCACCATCACAGAACCCTGGCTAGACCCCACACTTCCTACTGAACACTCCTCACAGGGGCTCACTCCTGCTCTGGCCTCATAAAGTCCTGTGGGTTATTGCGCAGGGTCTCGCCCATCTCGCGGGCCATCTTGACCAGCTTCTTGGGAAGCGCAGAACCAGTCACCTCCAGGTCGTCTGTGCAGGATAGCTTGCCTCCTGGAAGCGTGTGGGTGAGCATGATTTTCTCCTTGGCCACAGTGAGAGTGATTTGCTCGCCCTCCTCACTGAACAGTGTCCTGGTATAGTCGGCCTCCAGCTCCGCAGCCGCGATGGCATCTGGCAGCGCCTTGTACAGCTCCGCTCCCAGCCCGCGGCTGATGCGGCACCTTCGCTTCCCTTCCTTCCAGAGCAGGATCACCATCTCCTGCACCTCACCATTGGGAAGCATCTCCACCTGGGCATGATAGGTTTTCCCCAATCCAGCGGACAGATGGTAAGCATCGACCAAGAGACCCGTATCCTCCTGAGGCAGGGGACGGGCTGTGGGCACCTGTGGAGGTGACTTGTACACGCCGTATAAGCTGAGGTACCAGCTGGCGGCGGGCTCGGCCTGCTGCAGTAGTTCTAACAATTTTCCCCGGACCTCCGGCATGACCACCGCCCTCTCTTCACCGCGGCGTACTTTGACGAGGTAGTGCCCGTAGCCCTCCACAGCCTGCACATACATCTTATTCTCAGTGCCTACTTCGCCTTTATAGATCTTGCCCTCCGCGGCAGCCTCGCAGACACGGGCCAGCTCCATGATTTCCTTTGGATTGAGCTTCCACCTCTTCTGGTTAGATCCCGGCCACTGCAGGAATATCTTGGATAAGCGCCTCCCCTTGTCCTTGTCCACGTGGAGGAGACCATCCGTCTCCACGTGCAGCGCCACCCTGCCTAGCTTTTTATCGCCCAAGTCCCTAGTGAGATACAGCCTGGCGTTATGGGTCAGGATAGGCTTCGCCTTCGTGTAGAGCAATTCGGCCAGCTTCTCCAGCCATGCATGCTGCTGCTCATTCATGGCGAGCGCCTGCTGCTGGTACTTCGCCAGCTGCTGCAGCTTCTGCCGGGGAATCGTGACCGTCCATTCAGTCGTGGCATCCACCAGCCCGATTTTCTCTCCCTGCGTCAACAGCTCCATTTCCGCACTGCGCTCTTTCTGGTCAAAGGTCAGCCGGTAATACTCGCTAGAACTCCGGAGCGAGGTGATGACCGGTACTTTCTCTCCCTTCTCCAGCTTCTCTGGCACCTTCTCCAGTCTCCTGCTCAGGCTAGGGGCAGGCAGGGCTCTCCGGAACTTGCCCTCCCCGTAGCCCACTGCCAGGCCGCGGCTGACGCCCTGCTTCTCCCCATTGTCATAATAGGACGCGTAGGCCTCTATCCTCAGTGGCTCCACATCCACCGTCCCTAACAAGCAATAGATCCCTATTCTCTCCGTGAATGGCGGCCTGGCTTCCTCCGTCTGCTCCGGCACGGATGTCGCCGTGGCCAGCTTGCGGTACCACTCACGCGCCGCCAGAGCATCCTCAAACATCCGGGCATAGCTGCTCACCTCATCCGGCGTAAAATCTAGAAACTTTTCCCCTATGCTCACGCGCACCGTGTACCCCACCTGCTGCCGCACGCACTCATAGTATACCTGAGTCCCATCCGTCACAGACGACCCCTCGTAGGGCTCATCATAGATCGCACTGAGAAATACCTTGGACAGCTCCTCCGCATCCACTTCGCTACGCTCATAGCCCTCCTTGAACCCACGCAGCGAGGCATACCATTCGATCTTACACGCGTCCTTACCCCCTTCGAAATAGTAGCTCGCACTCAGGACCATCTGCCTGTGTACCCCGTAGGCACCCTCACGGATCCCCCAGCTCACCTTCATCTTCTGCCCCTCAGGAATCAGAGCCTCAGATCCTAACAAAGACGACAAGGGAAACAGCAGAAACAAAATCAACAGGCGCATACACATCACCTGCCTTATCCCAGAAAAGCCCCGCCATGACAAGAGCTAGGGAAGCAGGAAGTATAGAGGAGAAAGGATAAAGCCTGACGAGATGGAGCCCATGCGGGGAGAATTGAGAATACAGTATCAAGCCCGACATGATGGAACGAAGCCCTGCGGGCTGGTCATTGATCATTAGTCATTGGGTAAACAACTAGCAGGAAACACCCCGGAGGGGTGATGGAGAGTAGCGCGGGGTAAGCGACCATCGGGAGCGCCCCCCCGGGAACCCGCCTCTCTCTAACTACCACCCCGGAGGGGTGGAGGAAGGTTCTCACATTCTGAAGGAACCATGGTTAGAACGAATCCCTGCTGGTCGTGCCCCTATTCCTCCGGAATCAGATGGGCGGAGAACTGAGCTAGCTGGGCCTGCGGATAGAGGCGGCAGTGCAGCAGGAAGTCTGTCTCCTGATAGCGCACCGCGCAGGAGACGCAAATCCAGCTCTGCTTCGCCAGCTTGCCTGAGGCTCCGTTGTAACCTGATCCGTAATGACTACCCAGAAATCCAGGCTTCCTGAAGGACTCTATACCACCATCCCAGCCCCCGTTATGGTGTTTTGAAGCAGCATGCGAACGGTACATCAGGATCTCAGCACCATTGCCCTCCAGCTTCTGCTTGATCTGGCTGGAGATTGCGGTGGCCTCCTCAACGGTACTGAAGGTGAAGTCAATCGGGCTAGTCTGGTGGTACTCAGAGTAACGGCGAGTATAGGAATGGGATACCATGTCACCATCAGCCTTCACCGCCTCCGCCATGGCACTGACTAGATCTTCCATGGCATCTTCCTGATCGGGGTCCTTCTTCTCCTTGCAGGACACCAAGCCAGATAAAAACGCCACACAACAAATCACTTTCAGCCATCGCATGGGCTGAGGCTATGACCAAGAACCACGAAGCTACCAGCACATTCCACCGTTCCTTCTCTAACTCCAGTCCATCTTTTTACGTTCTTTCTTGAATAGATTCTAACATTCAGGAGTCCTACCTCCTGTATGAAACCATCTGCATCTCTGAAAAAACTCATCAAAGCCTCTGCCGCCCTCTCCCTATGCCTTGCTCTGCCAGCCACCGTCCTAGCCGCAGACGACGTCAAGCCGCTCGTGGATGAAAGCCTGGTCATGGCCAAGGGTGGCACGGTGCACCGGGTAAGGATCCCGGCAGATGCCTCCGCGGCTTCCCTCATCAGGCTCACCAGCCGCCGTGCCAGTGGAAAGGCGATGGCCACCACCTCTTTTCTCTCCGTGGAAGTGGGTGAAAATGCTGGCAAAGTCGTGACTCTCATCCTCATTCCCATGGAGCCACGTGGAGGTGAAACCCATCTGATGGCCAGAATCATACTCGCGGACGGCTCCAGCGTGGCGGGCAAGTACACCCTCTTCCAAACGCCAAGTACCTACCACAGCGTCAGCCCCAGAAAAATCTACAAGCCCGGCGACACCCTGCTAGACTTCGGCTACAACCGCTCTCAAAGCACCCTCATATCCCTCACCATCACGGAGCCGAAGAAATAAAAGATTCATCACTCACTACCGTGCATCCTGCGCAGGAAACTCTGCGCCGCCTGGGATCACCACGGGCATCAGCTCGGCCTGCGTGACCACATCCAGCACATTGTCCCGATTGACCGGGATCTTGCCGGGGATCAGGACAAACTGATCCGCCGGGAGACCGCTCATGGAGGGAGCATTGGTGATCGCGAAAGAGCCGTAGCTGGTTAAATAAGACACCGACCGGTAACTGTAGTCATCCCACTCGAAATCGCTCACAACTTCAGCGATCTCGCTACGCTTTTGCTGCTGGGCAGCCCGGTGCTCCAGGTATTCCTTCCCCTTGATGTACCCGCCCACAGCCAGCGCAGCCAAAACCAACAATAGTAAAATTCTCTTCAGCATGATTCCCCTCCCTCAGAGTTCTTCTCTCTAACTAGAGTGACAAGCCGACCATGACAAGCCCTGCTAGATGAAACCTACGCGACCCGCGTTGGGGTAGGCCCCTGCGGGGCATTACTGATTGGTGATTACTGATGACTGATGCAGGTTCCCGGGGTAGCGACCCTGCGGCTCGCAACCGCCGGGCTATGGTCCGGAACCCACGTTGGGGTTCGCCCATGCGGGTTTATCAGGAGGCAATGGAGGGTAGGATCCGTAGCAGGTAGGGAGTAGCGAGTAGCGGAAATTTCCTCGGGAAATTTCATCCATGCTTTTTCCCTCTGGCCTGTATGTGTGATTGATCTCCGGTTTATCCGGAGAGGCTACTCGCTACTTCCTACTAGCTACGGTACCGAATCATCTAATCGGAAGCTTGTACAGGATCGCGAGGCTGGATGGGGCCCCTGCGGGGAGAATTGAGAATCATGAATACAGAATCAAGCCTGGGACGATGGAACGAAGCCCTGCGGGCTGGTCATCGGCCTACTTAGCAACAGGAGATAACATCCTTCCTCCACCCCTCCGGGGTGGTTTTTGTTTGTGGGCCCCGTTCCCGGGGTTGCGCTTGCCGGGGCAAGCTTACCACCGCGCTTCGTTCCATCATCCCTACGGGATGTGAGCCCTTCAGGACTTCTGTCTCTTCAGTGTATTCCGTGGTAGAAAAGTTCCATCTAGCCGGGATCAGTAATCTGTAATTTGTAATCAGTAATCGCCCCGCAGGGGCGGGGCTTCATCTAGCAGGAAATCCATTCCAATCTGAGTAATCTGTGGCTAGAAACGCTTCATCGTCCCGGGCTCCATCTAGTCCCGCTTTCCGTACCTTCCGTGTATTCCGTGGTTAGAAAAGCTTCATCGTGCTGGGTTCCATCATGCCGGGCTTGATTCTAGATTCTCGATTCTCCCCGCAGGGGCAATGACAAGCGCCCAGCGGGCGTTTCATCCAGCCTACTTCTTCAGGGTGAAGAAAACCTCGGGATGCTTTTCCAGCCACTCGGCCTCCTCCTCCAGCCGCTGGGCATTCTGCTTGTGGTGGATCATCCAGCTTTCCTCCAGATACATCCTCTGCCCTTCCTCTTCTCCTTTCAGGAAATACAGCAGGACAATATCTCGGCTGTCTTCCGTCACCTCCATACGGAAGCGCTCGCCACCTTTCTGCCCACACTCATAGAGATAGTTCTCACCAGCATTGCGGGCCTTGATCGCCTCCTTAAAATGGCTGTCCAGATCTTCAGTGAGATCCTGATCCACAAAGTGCTCAACCTCTCCCACTCCACCTTTGACATACTCACTCCAGCGCAATGCCAGCTGCTTCTTCACCCCTCCCTCTGGCGTATAGCTCATCCGGTGGAGGAAGCCCATCTTCCCGCGGCCGGCACCTTCCATCTGCAGGGCCGCATTCACCACCACTTCCGCATCCTCCACGACCGGAGGATGTGCTTCCTTGGTAGGCTCTGGAGCCAAACGAGTATCCATGACCTTCTGATACCACGCCTGCGCATTGTCCGCCTGGTGTAGCGCCCACTTTATGACATCCAGGTGGCCTGGAGCGATCATCGCCACCTTGCCTCCGCGCTTCACCTTGACCATCCACCTGCCATAGACTTCCTGCGTCTCGATAAGCGTTTCCACCTCTCCTTTCAGCACGACGCGGTAGTTCTCTTTCTTCGCAGCCGCCTCGCAGGCCTTGCAGTATTCAGCCAGCACATCCCGGCGCACGGCCCCTATGTCCGGGCCAAATCCCTCCCAGCGCATCTCCACCCACAGGGGAGACATCTCCCTGTCCATCCAGCCTCTGTTCCGCACGACACGCAGCTCCATCGGCTCCATCTCAGGAGCCTGCTCGCAGCGGATCTTCAGCAAAATATCCAGCCCTACATCATCACTGATCGCGCTTCGCTGGCCCTCGTAGAGCAGCTTCCTGTTTTCCACCATCCAGTCATGCCGTTCCTGCACCTGCTGATCCAGACTACGGATCTTCTCTATCTGCTCCAGCGTGAAGCTCCCCTTCGCCACCTCCTTGTTATCTACCCTACACACCACGTGTACCCGCTCATCCGCTACGCTGCCATTCACCTGATAAGTGACCTGAGATGGTGCCCTTCCCCGGTTGAGGGGAATACTCCTGTCCCTGCCACGCTTCACATCATCCGCCACCGAGGTCAGAACCCTATAGAGATATCTGCCATTCAGCCCCTCATCCTTTTTCTCTCCTCCATAGTCCACACTGTATTGTCTAACATGAAAAGTATACGGCAAGGCCCTCCTCATCTGAGCACCGAAATGCAGTGTAAGCTCACCGGCCTGCACCGCTCCCAGCTCGGAATCCACACGGACCCAGTAGACTTTAGGCGGGCGCGCCTTCTCCGTCCACTCCGGCACTTCCTCCGCCACCATCAGCTTGCCGTACCAGGCCTTGGAAGAATCAAACACCGCACGGATCTCCATGAAGTCCCTAATATCCTGCGGGCTGAATGTCACGCTCTGCTCCCCGCTACTCAGCTTTACCTCGTAGCCGCCTACGCCCTGATAGGATACATACGTGAGCTCGACTCCCTCCCTGTCCTTAACCTCTTTCACCATCGAGCAGGGCTTCCCTGCGGCAGCTTCCGCAAACACCATCGTCAGTCCATCCTCATCCAGAGGATACCAGCTCTTCTCGTCACGCAACTCACTACAGTACGCCTGGAGACTCTCCTCACATTCCTCCTTGCCCCTCTCGAAGCGGTAGACCGCCGCAATCTGCATCTTATCAAATAACCCATAGATCTTCCACTGGGGGACTACCTTCACCTTAAACTTCCCGCCCTCAGGCAGAACCTTCTCACCACCTAACAAGGGGGTCAGCGACAACAACACAATCAGCAACAGGCGCATACACATCAGCACCTTATCCCAGAAATCCTCCCCCACCGCAAGCTCACAAAAAGGGAGCCGTCATTCGTCCTGCCGGAAGAAGAGCTTCTGGTTCTGGCCCAGCCACTCGCCAGTTTTTTCCACATTCTCTAACAAATCCAGCACCCTCTGTGGAGAACCATAATCAATGGTAAGATGCAAAGTTTCGGCACCCGCCTCCGGCACATAGGTAAAATCAATGATTTTCTCTCTCTCGTCTACCTCCAGACTGAAGTGCTCGCCATCCGGATCACCCCATCCGTTCATATAGACCTCACTTTGTTTGGTGGCTTGTAGGGCCTCACGCAGGAGAGGCTGCAGCTCAGCTGACAGCGCCGTACCGAGCACCACTTTCTTGCTGCCCTGATGATAGACAAACTCCTTCACCACCTGCACCTCTCCGCCTAGAGTCTGCTCCACCCGGCCTTCCAGATTAATTCTCCCTTGCCTACCGGCGGCCAGTTGTGCGCTCCCCACCTTCAACACCAATTCAGTGCCAGTGGCTCCGGATGGACATGCTTCCTCACTCTCGTCTGGCAGATCGTACAGGCCATGCAGTTTGGAGTACCACTTACGTGCCACCTTGGCCTGGTCCATCAGCTTTATCAGTCTCGCCCCCATTTGAGGGGAGTAGACCACGCGCGCGTTCCCGCGCTTCACCTTGACCGTCCATACCCCATACAGCTCCTCCGCCTCTATCTCCATAGGCACCTCCCCCCTAACGACCGCATGATAATTTTGCTGTTTGTTCGCGGCGATACAGGCATTCACAAACTCTGTCACCTCATCATCTCCCAGCGGAAGATCAGGCAGGGTAAACGCAGGAAAGGTTACGCTCATTTCCACTTTCTGCTTCGAGTAAGGTCTAATAGCTCCTACGGCGAGATGTACATGGGCGCCAACCTCCTCACCATCCTGAACCTTCATCTTCACCTCAAACTGGAGATCATCTGCAAGCATGCGCTTCTTGGGCTCATAGAATAAATGCATGTGCTCCTCCATCCATTGATGATGAAGCTTGGACTTCTGAGCTATCTTATCCATCTCAATCAGCTGCTCCTCCTTCAGCCTCGCACTCCAGTCACCCACTCCAAGGTACTTGAACGGGTTCACCCTCCTGTCTCCTTCTACCATCTCTATATCCGCATAGTTCTCCTGCTGGTTAGTCGCTACCAGAAACTTAACCCCTCTGCCTTGAGGGATAACCAGTGGAAAATTGGAGACACTGCCAGCCTCAATCCTGCTCTTCAGCCTCGCTAAGTAATTCACCAGTATCCCCGCTGGCCTGGGCTCCTTGTACCGCTTCTCGCCATAGCTTACATCTCCACCAATCCCAGAACCCGCACGCTGACTGTTGACGTAATAGTAAGCTGTCGGGAACAGCCGCAGCTCACCAGCCTCCACCATCCCGAGCCTCGAAGTCACCACGATTTGATCAGTCGCCGGCGGCCGGGCCTGCTTTGTCCACTCTGGCACCTCCTCCGCCACCATCAGCTTTTCATACCAGGCCCGTGCACACTGGACATCTTCTACCATCCGTAGAAAAGCGCGCACTCTCTCCGGGGAAAATTCCACCATCTTCTCGCGGCGTGTGAGGCGTACCCCCAAGCCACCTTCGCCGGGATAAGTCACGTAGCGGATCCAGTCATCCCCCTTCACCCCTTTACTCTCAAAGTTCTCTCCCCTTGCCGCGCTCTGGAAAGCCTTCACCACTATCTCCCCGTCCAGCTCATACCACTCTCTCTTCTCTCCCAACTTGCGGGTTCCCATGTTCCACTCCAGAGCACAACCCTCACGCCCCTCCGTGCAGGAAAATTCCGCCGTGATCTCCAATGCCTCGCTCAGCCCATACACGCGCTTATTCACCTGCCACTGAACTTCAAAATCATAGCCCCCCGGGATAAGTCTCTCACCACCTAACAAAACACTAAACGGCAATAGAAATAGTAAGAGCAACACACGACAGAACATACCCATCTCTATCCCAGAAATCCTCCCCCACCGCAAGGACACAAAAAGGGAGCCGTCATTCGTCCCCCATCGGCATGACTCCCGTGGTCTCAACCGATCTCCCCTTCCTGGCGGCATCTGCCAAGCTGTCAAAGCCAGCTTCGCCCCACTCCTCGGTACCCATCGTGTAGAGATGCACTCCAGTCACGGTATGCATCTTCCACCGCTTCAGGCACGACGTCTTCTCCAGCCTCTGGATCACCTCGCGCCCATCCCGAGCTGTGACAAAACAAAAGACCGTACCACCCTTACCTTCGCCGCCCTCTCCATCAGTCAGCCCCTGGGCACACTGGACTTCCGCCATATACACGGGTGCTTCCGAGTCATCCTTCCCCAGGATGTCCAGATAATCAAACTCGTCCCAATGCTTATGCAGGATCTCCACCGCCCTCTCGGCTTCCTCCTCCTTCACCATGACACCATAAGCCACCGACCCCTCAGCGTAGGCAGAGGGAGCCCCCTCATCGTGCAATAGACGCACTACAGGAAGAAACTCCGACGCTGCATAAACGACTGCTATCAGTACATCTCCTTCCATCCTTCATTCTCTAACATAAATTAACCCAGCCTCACAAGAACATTGCTGGGACGGGCCGAGCCAGCGAACTAAGCACCCTTCCTCCACCCCTCCGGGGTGGTTTTTTGTTGGGGGCCTGGTCCCCGGGGTGAGCCCCTGCGGGGAATGACTGATTCGTGATTACTGATAGTATCCCTCCGGGATGTAGCGCCCGCTGGGCACTTGTCAGCGGTCAAGAGTCATTGGGCGACCAAATGAAACCGTGCGAGATGAAACCTGCGCGACCCACGTTGGGGTAGGCCCCTGCGGGGCATTACTGATTGGTGATTACTGATGACTGATGCAGGTTCCCGGGGTAGCGCCCCTGCGGCTCGCAACCGCCGGGCTATGGTACGGAACCCCGTTGGGGTTCGCCTATGCGGGTTTATCAGGAGGCAATGGAGGGTAGGGTCCGTAGCAGGTAGGGAGTAGCGAGTAGGGGAAATTTCCTTGGGAAATTTCATCCGAGCTTTATCTACCCAGTCTGCATGTGTGGCTGATCTCCGGTTAATCCGGAGAGGCTACTCGCTACTTCCTACTAGCTACGGTACCGAATGATCTAAGCGGAAGCTTAATCCCAATGACTTTCGACTCTTGACCGATGACAAGCGCCCGTTGGGCGCTCCATCCCGGAGGGATGAGGGAACGAAGCGCGGTGGTAAGCTTGCCCCGGCAAGCGCAACCCCGGGAATAGGCCTCTCTTTTATTACCACCCCGGAGGGGTGGAGGAACATTTCCCATCAGGCAGGGACTCCACCTAGCCCGATTCGTGAGATTCGTGCGATTCGTGGTAAAGAAAGCTACCCACCAACAGCCGTTCCATCTAGCCGGGATCAGTAATGAGTAATCTGTTCCAATCTATTTAATCTGTGGCTAAAAATGTTCCATCAGGCAGGGACTCCACCTACCTCCGTAATTCAACAACAACAGGCACAATACTATTCATCACACTCTCATTCGAGAGATAGGCTACGACCTTGGGCCCCGGTGATTCATCACTTAAGATACGGATCTCGATGCAAACGGACTCACCAAGCAAACGGCGTTCATAACTGCCCTCCACCAGCTCATGGTTTTCCCGGCTCAAGAAAATCGAGAGGAGTTGTCCATAGCGTTTCAAATGGGCACGTTTAAGTTTCATTCCCGTTTCTTCAGATTCCAACCTTCGTCAGGGAAGCTCGTGGTCGCGCTCTTCACGCTATGGCTAAGGTAGACTCTCATCATCATTTCAAATCATCTAACAAACAACTCTACCTAAGCCAAGGAAGCCTCTCTCAAGCGCTGGCGGTAGCGGCGCTGCGCCTCGTTCTTCTTCTCCTTGTTAGCCGCATACCAGCGTGCCTTGCGCTCGGCTTCGGCACGCAGAAAATCCGCGTCCTCCCGCATACGCTCGCGATAGCGCTTCGCCGCGGCTCGCACCGCTTCACGCTGCTTGGCTGGATCCTTGTAAGGCATAGCCACCACTAAAACCACCCCACCCGTCCAAGTCCATCCTATTCCATCCGGAGGCCACAATGACTCGATAAGAGGACGGGTTTGATCAAGCCAGAATCAGTCATCAGTAATCACCAATCAGTCATGCCTCGTAGAGGCCAGGCTCCATCATGCCCGCCTTCTGAGCAATTTGTAGCGGAATCCGTTTCATCAAGCCGGCCCCAGTGACTTCTGACTATTGACCAATGACCAGCCCCTAGGGCTCCCATTTGTGGTAGAAAAAAGTTCCATCAAGCAGGCTTCCATCTACCCCGCTTTCCGTCCCTTCTGTGTTTTCCGTGGTGACATCCGTTCCACCATGCTGGAGCTCGATTCTCGATTCTTGATTCGTCATTCTGCCCCGCAGGGCCTACATTCCACAGGGCTAAAATGTCATTTCTGACTGAAATTTCACCAAAGCTCAGAAACCCTTGGAAATCCTTATAAAATCGTCGTTTTCAGCCACTTAGAGACCCCTCTGTGACAAGATCTTTCTTTTCAAAAAGAAATCTCTCGTCTACTATGCAGGTTGTGATCGTTCATTTGCTCCAGTTTATCCCCTGCTCTGGCCAGCTTCGCTCTGACCGGATCCTTGCGGAGCATTGCCCTAGAGATGAACGCACGAGCTGGCTGCCAGGCCATCCCTACCTAGCCCTCTGGCCGCGGCGCGAAGAAAAAACCAGACATGTCCTACGGTGCCCAATCTGACGGCACCTCATTCTCCCCTCTCTCTTTCCCCCCAGCAACCATAACCCCACCCAATATGTACCTATTCAAGCAATCACGAGAGTATCCTCTGTGTAACGACTACATGATCCTCAATTTCAAGGACAAATACGCGGTCACCGCCATGTCCAAGGGAGGCGAGGACCATGGGATCTTCCCGGCAGCGCTTCAGCTTGTCGACAAAGACCAGATTGTGACTGAAGTGTTTTGCCCGCCGAAGACCATCACCCAGACGTACCAGCTGAATGGTCAATACCTCCATCTCTGGATCAACGGCAGAGAAGTCGTCTGGACCCGCCTGCCGCAATCCAGGATCCCGGAAAACGTGCTGCACATCTTCGACCTCGGCAAGCAGTACCTCCACAAGAGAATGAGGCAAGCCAGCGTAGCCTACTAGACTCTGCGTAGGCAAACCAGCGTCACCTCCTCACATTACTGGAGGGGCGGGAATCGGTGTAATGCGGTCTCTAGCTCAGTAGTCTGCTGCTCTGCTTACCGGCATTTATGTTAGTATAACATTAATGACACCCGATATAAGGTAGACATCTTCTAACAGCCTTGTTAGATCGTGCGCCGCATACCTTATGAAGATCCCATTCCCACTCTACTCACTTGGTCTTGCGCTGCTCCTTAGCCAGTGCAGCACAGAAGAAGAAACCGTCACTGAAAGTAAACCTGAACGCAGAGAACTATCCCCTCTGGAATTAGCGCTGCAGCAAAAGCTCAAAGAAGCCGCATCCCCAATCCAGAAGGACTCGACCCCCGCCCCTGCGAGCGCTGAGGACTCAGCAGAGACCTCCAGCGATGCTGAAGCACTCTACCAATCCGCCTATCAGGAAGCTCAAGAAGCCGAACCTCACAACCTGTTCAAGATCAAAGAAAAGCTCGAACAAAGCCAGTCCCAGCACCCCGACTGGAAACCAGAGATCAACCAAGCCCGCCTCCAGCTCACCCCTCAACCGGCCGAAAGCAAACTTACAAAGTAATCTAACATACAATTATAGGCGACTATCATGAGACTCCTCAGAATCATACTCGGCTCCATACTTGGGTTGCTTATATGCATAGTCGCTTTCTTTTTTCTATCAGACCTACGCAGTGAGGCCGCCGCCGAACGCGCACTGTCCATCAAAAGCTTAGATCAGATAGAGGCAAACTATGGTGCACCGAATGGGCTCGATAGTTCCTCCTTTGGTCAGTTATACATTGATTTCATCACCGAAGAAGAAATCCGCCAAGGCATCACCATTTCGATCTATAACGTGCAGGATATGCCCCAGATTTATTTGGCCGTCAAAATCGATCCCAAAACCCAGAGTTATCTAGACTCTAACATCATCTACCCTTGATAGCTGGCCTCCCCCCTCACTTTCTTCCATCCCCCCACCTCTGCCACCCCTTAAGGGTGGTTTTTTTGTGTCCCTATTCCCGGCGTGATCTTGCGCGACCCCGTTGGGGTCGTATGTTGTGGGGGGCCAGGTTCCTAGGGTAGCTTCGCTACACGAAGCAACCCCAGGCTAACATGCGGAACCCCCTTGGGGTTCTCTCATCCATTCCAGATTCCACCTCCTCCAGATTTCAAGTACCCGTTCCATCAAACCGAGTTTCATCTAGTCCCCTTTCTGCTTCTTCTGTGTATTCCGTGGTAAAATCCGCTCCATCAAGCAGGACCAATGACTCCTGACCATTGACCCATGACAAGCCCGCAGGGCTTAATCAGTCATGCCTCGTAGAGGCCAGGCTCCATCTAGCCCGCATTCGTGAGATTCGTGCAATTCGTGGTAAGAAAAAGTTCCATAATGCCGGCCCCAATGACTCCTGACTATTGACCAATGACCAGCCCCTAGGGCTCCCATTCGTGGTCAAAGAAACATACCCACCAACAGCCGCTTTATCCGGCTTGGCTTCATCTAGCAGGTAATCCATCCTAATCTGAGTAATCTGTGGTTGAATCCGTTTCATCAGGCGGGCCTTTATCCTTCCCACTTTTTCCTCCACACTCCCCGCAGGGGCCGGGCTCCATCAAGCAGGCCCCAATGACCCATGACCATTGACCCATGACAAGCCCGCAGGGCTTAATCAGTCATCAGTAATCACCAATCAGTAATTTCCAAAGGAATCCCCGCCAGGTCCAGCGTTTCCAGATCCTCGATCTCGCCGTCCACGTAGGAACAGATGGTCATGGAGTCCACCATGCCAGTGATCGTTTTGCCCTCCTCGTTCCAGGCCGTCGCCAGATCGTAGAGATGGTCCGGATCCTTGCTGGTGGCGATACCGATGTGCGGCACGTAAGGGATGTCCAGCCTCAGGCGCTCACGCATCAGGCCCGAGTAGAGATCATCATGCAAGCGGCTGATCCCAGAAAAGCCCTGGTCTGGCACTAGGAAAAGGTGGTACTCATCCGTCAGATCGTTGTTATACACCAGCGCATGGCGACAGCTAAACTCCACCGGCGCATGGCGCCCGGCAACGCTGGAGACCTGGTCCCGAAGCTGATCGCGGCCAATGCCCTCTGTCGACCCCGGAAAAATCAGCGTCCAGTGAGCCCCGATCACATCCACGTAGGCCTGGTCGTGTTCACGGCGGAATGCACGGATCATTTCCGCATCGGCTTCAGACAGGCGTGGATAAGCAACACATAAGAGCATACAGAGCCGTAACAAGCATCCCCACCCAACACAAGAAGCGATCACTAACAGTTTTCACCCCGACCCATGAGATGCCTGGACAAGCGTCTTAGGGATTACGTTTAAAGTGTTACCTACGCTCCGCACACATCATCAAGCCGGGATCCATCTAGCAAGCAATCCACCCTAATCTGAGCAATCTGTGGCTAGAAAAGCATCTTCAAGTATTTCCCAATGACTTCTGACCCTTGACCAATGACCAGCCCGCAGGGCTTAATCAGTCATGCCCCGCAGGGGCCACACATCAACACCGTGTCCGCGCCGGCGTGTCCTGCGTGCACGAATCCATTCGCCAGATAAAAGGCGAGCACACGCTCATTGCCCTGCTTCACCTCGGCTCGGACCTGGGTCATCCCGTTTTCCTCTGCCCAGCGCAGCGCACACTCTAACAATTCACGAGCGCATCCGGAACCACGACGCTCGGGCGCCACCCACATCTGAAAGAGCTCCCCCTGCCGTGGCTGGTCGAGATCCCGGTAGAGAGCCGCCATGCCAACCGGGTCGGCATCCAGCGCCAGAAAGATGGCTCTGTCCGGACCTGCGGCCGCTGCACGCGTCTGCTCCTGCCACCAGGCATCGCTCCGCTGCAAGGCATCCTCATAAGTCGAGGCAAAGGCCTGCGGGGAATCTTTCAGCGCTGCCAGCCGCATCTCGCGGTAGAGCGCCCCCTCATCGTCACGGATTCTTCTCACAATCACAGTACTCATCAATCACGCATGCAAAGTCAAGGACCCGACCTTCTCATTTCACAAAAGTCAAAAGCGCTTATCAAGCAGGACTCCATCTAGCCCGATTCGTGAGATTCGTGCGATTCGTGGTCAAAGAAAGCGCTTTAGGTTTTACGTGTTACGTTCACACCGCGCGCTTCATTGTACTGGTCTGCTCACTTCACACTGCCTACTGAACACTCCCCGCAGGGGCCTGTTTCTTTCGTGGTTCAATTCTCCTCACAGGTACACCAACAAGAACCCCACAGGGGTTCCGCATGTTAGCCCAGGGTTGCGGGCCGAAGGGTCGCTACCCTGGGTATCTTCATAAAATAAAATACGACCCCAACGGGGTCGCGCAACTCGACTGTTAGAAAGGTTCTGGAGTTACAAAGAGATTTGGTATATCAGGCTCTATGTCCCAGTCCTTTTGCCAATGCTATCTTCATGTGGTCTTCTCTACCAAGGAACGTTATCCCTTTTTATCAGACCCAACCTTCCGGACTAAAACCCATGCTTATCTGGCCGAGGTGGCGAAGCGTCTCGGCTGCACACCTGTCCAAGCAGGAGGGGTAGAAGATCATGTCCACCTCCTATGTATTCTTGGTAAGCAGGTGGCATTGACCGAGCTCGTGAAGGAGCTGAAACGGGCTTCCACCAGATGGATCCGGGAAACAGGCGAAGCTGGATTGGAAAAATTTTCCTGGCAGTCGGGCTACGGAGCATTCTCAGTTTCGGCATCCGCAGTAGACGAGGTAAAACAATACATCCTCCATCAAGAGGAGCATCATCAGCGGATGAGCTTTCAGGATGAGTACCGTAGTTTGCTCGCCAAATACGGGGCCAAGTTCGATGAAGCCTATGTTTGGGACTAAGCCAGCGTGATCTTGCGCGACCCCGTTGGGGTCGTGTGTTGTGGGGGCTAGGTTCCTAGGGTAGCTTCGCTACACGAAGCAACCCTAGGCTAACATGCGGAACCCCCTTGGGGTTCTCCCATCCACAGCCGCTCCATCGTATCGGCATGCATCTAGCCGGGTTTCATCCAGCAGGTAATCCATCCTAATCTGTGTAATCTGTGGTGGAATCCGTTTCATCTATCCGGAATCAGTCATCAGTAATCACCAATCAGTCATGCCCCGCAGGGGCCGGGTTTCATCTAATCCGCTTTCCGTATCTTCCGTGTATTCCGTGGTGGAATCCGCTTCATCAAGCCGGACTTTATCCTTCTCCCTTCACACTCCCCGCAGGAGCCTCGCCAGCTGATAGCAATTCTCCAGCTCCTCTTCCTCGGTAAACCCCAGCCGATGATAGAGGCGGATCGCCGGGTTGCCCTTCAGCACCCGCAGCCTGACCTGCCGGCCTTTCCGGTCCGCCCTGTCCAGGACCTGACGCAGCAAGTGACTGCCGATCCCGCGGCCCTGCCACTCCGGCTTGAGCAGAATATCCCGGATGTAGAAGCCGTCCTCCCGCTCCACCACCACCAGCAGGCCGATGTCTTCACCTCCCTCCTGAATGATCGAAGAAGCCTCCGGCGCAAAATACTCGCGGAACTTTGCAGTATCCCACTCATGCGTCAGCTCCACATAGGGCCGCATCTGTGACTCATAGAAGGGATCCAGCCATTCCAGATCCGACGCCCTCGCCGGCCTGATTGTTATGTTAGAAAATGAATGCACTGCCTTTCTTCTACGATTAATTCCTCTTCGTCAGATTTTTTCCCATCCTCCCACACTCCACCCCGAATACAACCCAGGACTTCTGGTTAGGCTAATACCCTCAGTCTATTCGCTTCCACAGGCCAGGCATTCATGCATAGTCTTGTATTCCACGAAAGCATTGGCCATGAACCCTAAACAAAGAAGATACCTCACCATCATTCTCATCGCCAATCTCTGCCTGATTACTTGGCTCGTGATCCGGCAGATGAATCGCCCTACACTTAACGATTTAATCGCAGACTGGGAAGATACTCACTACATCAGTAATGACAGTATACGCCAGAGAATCAATTCAGCGCCCGTTATCATTCTCACCAGAAACGAAATTCATGGGAACAAGGTGACTGGCACGATCACCGAGATTCTAAAGCATGACGAAAGTGTACTCCTCAATATCAAAGTGGGTGACGATTTCAAACACATCACAAAGGAAGTCCGGCCGAATCATTCAGTACCCGACGGATCGATAGCCTTCTACACCGGATCACCCGCTTCCTTCGAGCAATCATGGGCCTTTTATGATGAACGTTTACCCATCGGTAAAAACCTCACCCTCGACCGCATACGCAAGCTCATCCAAGACGAGAATAGATAAAATCTAACAAAAATAACGGCTATATGTATTCTTCTCACCTCCTCTTATCACTCCCCGCAGGGGGCTAGATTCTCCCCACGGGCCTCCATCTGACCCACCAAATAGGCATCGACACAGAACATCTCATCCCTTATTCCATGAGACATGAATCGTTTTTGCTGTCCTAGCCTTACTGTCCGCAAGGCCCTGCTGATACTACTTGCGATGTTGGCCGTTCCCGCATTCGGCGAAGTGAATTGGTCGCATAAAGTCGTCGAAGGGGAAGATGGCGGGATCAATGCCAATTACTTTTTCTACCAGACCTTCAAACCTGACTACGGCGACGGAACTTTGATGAGCGTTCAACGCGTCAGAGCGATTTACGCGCTCAAACGTGAGGGCGATATAGTGGTCGTCGATTACTTTCTCCAAGGTAGTATGCGTGTAGTCACCATGCGAGCGGCGCGAGAGTCACTCGAGAACGTGATCGCTGGAAAGGACGTCGAATTCAAGAAGACCAGTGAGTTTTCGATCGAAGCGGAAACTAGCGTCGGATACCTAACACTTAAGAATCAGAAAGCCTTGAATGACGAGCAGCGCGAGCAGATGCTCAACTTGGTCTACATCCTTTCCATGCAACGCAGCCCAATCAAGAGCGACCAAGGCGCAAACCCCAAGCCCTGACCCGCCGCAAGTTAAACCTTACCGATGAATATGAATCCTAAAAAGGAGAGCATCAGCTGCTTCACCCAGCTAGGCTCCATCATGCCGGACTGGATTCTCTATTCGTAATACTCGATTCTCTCCTCAGGGCTCCATCTAGCAGGTAATCCATCCTAATCTGAGCAATCTGTGGCTAGAAAAGTTTCCTCAAGCATTTCCCAATGACTCCTGACCCTTGACCAATGACCAGCCCGCAGGGCTCCCATTCGTGGTCAAAGAAAACTACCCACCCACAGCCGCTCCATCTAGCCGGGTTACATCAGTCCCACTTTCCGTATCTTCCGTGTATTCCGTGGTAGAATCCGCTTCATCAAGCAGGACTTTATCCTTCTCCCTTCACACTCCCCGCAGGGGCTCCAAAACCACGATAACTCACTCGTAAAAGAGGAACTTACCCTGCCAGAAGGCAAAGTTTTCCACAATTCTTCACATTTTTTTTTCACAAGATTTGACAAAAGTTCAGACCACTTATGACATCGCATTCATTTTAAAAGCTTTAGGACAGTTTTTCCATATCCCATGAAATGGACAATCGGGACCCTCCCCGCCAACCACCATGAAAGCCCTTTCATACTAAGCCCTATAGACCCCCCATTCCGCACCATTTGCTTATAGCTGAACAAATCGAAGTGTCTTGCCATTTCTCCAGCAATGAGTTATAAAAGAACCATCCCCCCGAATAAGGACGCCCCCTTGAAACCCCCACTATAGTTTCAAGGGGGTTTCTTATTGCCCGGATTCAAGGCTGAATGCTTTAGGCCTTATGTTAACCGTGTTACGTTCTACCGCTCGCATTATCAAGTAGGCCCCAATGACTCCTGACTATTGACCCATGACAAGCCCTCAAGGCTTCCATGACCCGTTCCATCAAGCCGGGCTTCATCTAGCAGGTAATCCATCCTAATCTGAGTAATCTGTGGCTAGAAAAGTTTCATCTAGCCGGGTTTCATCCAACCCGCATTCGTGAGATTCGTGCGATTCGTGGTAAACAAAGCGTTTTAGGTGTTACGTGCGCTCCGCGCGCTTCATCCAGCTGGGCTTCATCATCTCAGCTTTCCGAAACTTCTGTTTATTCTGTGGTAGAATCCGTTTCATCTATCCGGAATTAGTAATCACCAATCAGTCATGCCCCGCAGGAGTTTCCACTGCTGAGATTATAAACTCCCCGCGCCTTTGTACTGTTAGCTCCGGCCCTGCCTGTGCTAGACAAGGAGGCATGGAAGACAACATTGCGGAGCAACTCGAGAAACTCGCCAAGCTGCATTCCTCCGGCATGCTCAGCGAAGAGGAGTTCGCCCGGGCCAAGGCCAGAATCCTCGACGAGGATGAAGCCCCGGATGCGGACCAGCCTGCACCCCAAGCTGAGAATGCTGAGTCCAGGCCGAAGCTCAACATGCCCTACCCGGATCCCGACCGCGACCCGCTCCCGCGCCCATTCAACCAAGTCTACCGTGACAATGACCTGGGCCGCGCCGCCAACCGCTGGGTCTCCCTGCAGACCGTCATGTCTGTCATTGGCGTGATCTTATTCTGCATCTTCGCACTCTCATTCTGCTCCACGCAGAGCAAATTCGAGCGCGACTTCGACCGCCGCTGGGACAGCTTCCCAGGCAATTCAAGCTCACCTCTTTCCCGCTAACAGCATGACATTCAAGCCCCTGATCCCACTCAGCGCCATCCTGCTGCTAGCCGCCTGCGCACCCAAAAAAGCACCGGCTCCACCCGCACCTTCCGCTCCACCCTCTATGAGCACGAAGGATGTAGCACACATCATCGAAAACTTTCATAGCTTTGTGTATGCCGGCACCGACTCCCGTTTCCTGCTGGAGATGGACAAGGCCGAGTACGATGCCTTTGTCTTCGCATTTCAAAACAAGCTAAGCCAGGTCGGCAGTGACAAGTTCGACTATCGGTCACAGAGAAGCTCCACTACGGGGAAGGACGACAAGCTCGCCTACTTCGCCACCCAGCTGGGGCGCGACAAATACGCTGACCTCACCATCACCGGCACCATGGATTTCACCAACGAGCGCCTGCTCATCCGCGTCTTCCACACCGACATGCACCCCTACCAAGAAGACTAAGCCAAAGCGCCATCAGCACCATATCCTGCCAGCCTAATCTTTTGGGTTATCCCATCCTTCCAGATCCGATCTCGGCCAAAGCTCCATCTAGCCCAGCTTTCCGTACCTTCCGTGTCTTTTGGGTTATCCCCAATAGAACCCCAAAGGGGTTCCGCATGTTAGCCCAGGGTTGCGGGCCGAAGGGTCGCTACCCTGGGTACCGTCATAAAAAGATAATACGACCCCAACGGGGTCGCGCAACTCGACTGTTAGGAAGCTTCTGGAGTTCCAAAGAGATTTGGTATATCAGGCTCTATGCCCCAGTCCTTTTGCCAATGCTATCTTCATGTGGTCTTCTCTACCAAGGAACGTTATCCCTTTTTATCAGACCAAACCTTCCGGACTAAAACCCATGCTTATCTGGCCGAGGTGGCGAAGCGTCTCGGCTGCACACCTGTCCAAGCTGGCGGGGTAGAAGATCATGTCCACCTCCTATGTATTCTTGGTAAGCAGGTAGCATTGACCGCGCTCGTGAAGGAGCTGAAACGGGCTTCCACCAGATGGATCCGGGAAACAGGCGGAGCTGGATTGGAAAAATTTTCCTGGCAGTCGGGCTACGGAGCATTCTCAGTTTCGGCATCCGCGGTGGACGAGGTAAAACAATACATTCTCCACCAAGAAGAGCATCATCAGCAGATGAGCTTTCAGGATGAGTACCGCAGTTTGCTCACCAAATACGGGGCAAAGTTCGATGAAACCTATGTGTGGGACTAAGCCAGCGTGATCTTGCGCGACCCCGTTGGGGTCGTGGGTTGTGGGGGGCCAGGTTCCTAGGGTAGCTTCGCTGCACGAAGCAACCCTAGGCTAACATGCGGAACCCCTTTGGGGTTCTCCCATCCATGCCAGACCCCACCTCCTTCAGGTTTCACGTACCCGTTCCATCAAGCTGGGCTTTATTCTTTATACTAGATACTAAATACTCCCCGCAGGGGCCGTAATCTGTGGCTAGAAAAGTTTCATCAGGCGGGCCTTTATCCTTCCCACTTTTTCCTCCACACTCCCCGCAGGGGCTCCATTCGTGGTCAAAGAAGCTACCCACCCACAGCCGCTCCTTCTGTGTATTCCGTGGTGGGAAAGGTTCCACCCAGCAGGGCTTCATCAAGCAGGCCCCTGCGGGGAGTGTTCAGTAGGAAGCAGGCAGTATATAGTACTGCTTGATGAAGCCTGCGCGCCCCCCTTGGGTGTTCTTTCCTGCGGCATGGGTCAAGAGAGGGTACGGGCTGTAGCGGGTAGGGAGTAGCGGGTAGCGGAAATTTCCTGGGGAAATTTCTTCCATACCTGATCCCTCCTGCCTGTTTGCGTGACAGCTCTCCGGTTTACCCGGAGAGGCTACTTCCTACTCGCTACTGGCTACGGTCTCGAATGATCTAATCGGCAACGTCCTCGGAGGTCTCCCAATGACTCGTGACCATTGACCGATGACGCGCCCTGCGGGCGCACATTCTCTCCTAGCCAGAGTGTGCCCGATCTGCTTCCATCATCACTGCCGTTTTGCTGATGCATCCAGGCCTTGCCATAGCTGCATTTCCCGGATTGGTCGCTGCGTACCCGCGTAGCACGACCAAGGGCGGCAGCGTGCCGGAATCTTCACCTAGCCCATTCGCGCGCTGACAAGCCGGGCTTGCTGTGCTATGGATAAGGATGTCTGTCTTGCCTCGCTGTGTGTGTCGGCAAGTCCTCTGGACGAACCCAGCTTCTAACATGATTATGAAATCCCTGCCCATCATCGCGCTCCTACTCTGCACCCCCGCGCTCCACGCCGAGCCGCTCACCAAAGCCGAAGTCCTGCGCCACAGCAGCGCCGATAGCGACCTCGCCTACTGGGGCAACTACAACGGCATCAACTTCCCCAAGCTGATGGAAAACTGCCTCAACCACCGCAACCAGCGCGACCAGACCAATGCCTGGAAGATCCTCGTGCACTTCCTCCACTCCTGCGGAGCCGACGGCGCGGCCGGCGATGCCCTCAGCCTGGTAGGTCCGGGTGCCGCCGCCCAGGTGGAGGACGACAGGCTGGTCCACATCCTCTCCCAGATCCCGCGCGATCATTGGCAGAACATCCCCTTCGATCCAGCCCACCGCTTCGGCTACGACAAGCTCTCCGAGCAGGAGAAAGAACAGCTCAAAAAAGAACAACCCCTCCTGCACGCCCTGATCGCAGACACCCTGCTGCGCCGCAACGACTACGCCGCCTGGAAAGCCGCCAACGACAAACGCCAAGCCCAGATCAAGGCCCTAACCAGTCATTAAGCTGGCTTGCCAGCTTGTCATCGGTCAATAGTCAGGAGTCATTGGGGTTTCATCTAACCGAAATCAGTCATCAGTAATCACCAATCAGTAATGCCCCTCGGGCCTTCCATCTAGCCCGATTCGTGAAATTCGTGCGATTCGTGATTAAAGAAAAATCCCCACCGGCAGCCCGTTCCATCTAGAAGGGTTTCATCCAGCACAGTCTTTCCGTGCCTTCTGTGTATTCCGTGGTAGAAAAGTTTCATCAGGCAGGCCTGAATACTTTCTACTTCATACTGAACACTCCCCGCAGGGGCCGTAATCTGTGGCTGAAATGTTTCATCAGGCGGGCCTTTATCCTTCCCACTTTTTCCTCCACACTCCCCGCAGGGGCTCCTTTTTCCTAATTACTTCATTTCATGAAAGAACGCCTGAAACGCTTCCTGTCCAGCCGCCCTGTCTGGTATTTCCTCGGACTCCTGACCTTCCCCATCCTCTCGCTGATCTGGACCCTCTGCTGGCCCAGCCCCAAAGACGCCATGGGCCTCTTCCCCGGCTATTACGAGGAATACGACAGCACCTACACCTTCAACGGCGACCACGAGTATAGCCTCAAATTCCCCGGCGACCGGGAGAAATTCCTCAAGTTCGTCCGCGCCATGGACCTGGAGCACCACAAGCTCTCCGACACCGAATACAAAGAGGCCGGCAGTGACTGGGAACGCTCCGCCGTCTTCGTAGAAGACGACCAACTCCGCACCATCCGCTACAGCTCCTCCAGCCATTAAGCTGGCAAGCCAGCTTGTCATCGGTCAATAGTCAGGAGTCATTGGGGTTTCATCTAACCGAAATCAGTCATACCCCGAAGGGACCTACCCCAAAGGGGTTCCGTATTCCAGCCCGGGGTCAGCGACCATCGGGAGCGCCACCCCGGGAAACTCACCCAAAAAAGAACACGACCCCAACGCGGGTCGCGTATGTTCCATCTAGCCAGAATCAGTCATCAGTAATCACCAATCAGTAATGCCCCAGAGGGGCAATGTTCCCTCTAGCCCGAAATCCATCCAAATCTGCGTAATCTGTGGTGAGAATTGATTCATCAAGCTAGGCTTCATACTTTATACTTCCTACTTAACACTCCCCGCAGGGGCACCTTTCTCCTAATTACTCTCATTCATGAAACCTCTATATCCTTTCCTTAGCCTCACCTTGGCCTGCTGTCTCGGTGTATCCTGCCAGCAGGATAAACCAGCAGCAGAAGTCGATAGTTCCCCACCTGAGACGCAGCCACAGAATACGACGCCAAAGGCCGATAAGCAGCGTGAGATCAAGAGAAACATTGAGTCTGACGACTCGCCATTAAGTAGCGAGTTCGAGACAGTACAAGTCAGCCGCGATCTTCTCGGTCCAGTCTCCTTCCAGCCAACCATCAGGGAATCCGGGATCGAAAAACCTGTCTTTCAGCCGCCCAAAAATCCAAATCCAGTTAAGGGTATCTTACCCATTCCCGAGGAGAACGAATAGCTGCTGCTGAAATCTTTCTAACACCCATGAAACTCCCGCACCCTATCCAAGAAGCATTCGATCGAGAGATCAAGTTCCTCACTGATGAGCACGGTGAGTGGAAGCTCGAACTCGAAGGCAATGATTCCTACATAGAAGAAACTCTCGGGAAAGAAGTGTCCGTGATCGGCAACAACGGCTTTGGCGATTACCTCTTTCTGGAGATAGATCCTGCATCCCAGTCACCTCAACTCCCCCTCTACATCTTCTGGCATGAGGGCCAAGAGGTGCAGCCAGTCCAGACAGAGCTCGAGTGCTATCTGGGCCTGTGTCCCTATCCGCCCTCATCCACCCAGGCACCAAGCTTTGCGGATGGCTCCATGGTTTGCTTGGGGGACGAAGTGGAGTTCTTTTCATTCTTTCGTAAAAAACGAGGCAAGGTGAGCTACATCACCGGTCTTTCACCTCTCGACCACAAGGTGGAAACACTCGGCATCCCAGCCATCGAGGTTGAACTGCCCTGCGGCACTCGCTACGCTATCTCCGCTACAAACCAAGGACATCGTCTCAAGAAATCCGTGAGAAAACTCAACTGAGCTATAAAGCCATGCAAACCCACTTCACCAAACTAAGACGCCTGATTCTGCTATCCGCAGTGTCCACGCCTGTGCTTTCCTTCATCGCCTTTCTCGTCTTCGCCGCGGGCCAGGAGGCCGTCGGGCTGCTGATGGGCCTCACCGCCTTTTTGGTGGCAAATGCTTTTCCCCATGAAAAGCCAATGAAGGATCCTAACAAGGAATCGCAATGGAAGCTATCCCATGTCCTCCAGCTCATCCCTGCCATGCTGGTAAGCATCTGGCTAGTGCAGCGCCCTAGCTTCCAGCTCCTGCTTGATGATGCCTGGGCCAGCCTCTGGGACTGGCGCGTCATCACCGCCGCGGCCATCTGGCACGCCCTCTGGCTGCGCTCCTCCTACCGCAAAGCCACCACCCTCGAGGACACCTCCATCATCGCCATCTACACAGAGCCGGAGAAGTCCTAACAAGAGCATCCTCCTTCCTCCACCCCTCCGGGGTGGTATGGGTGGGGGCACGCGTTCCCGGGGTTGCACTTGCCCAAGGGCAAGCTGACCACCGCGCTCTGTTCCATCATCCCTCCGGGATGCAAGCCCGCAGGCTAGCCACAATCAGTAATCAGTAATGCCCCAGAGGGGGTTCCATCTAGCCCGATTCGTGAAATTCGTGCGATTCGTGGTTAAAAAAATCCCCACCAACAGCCCGTTTCATCTAGCCCGAAATCCATCCAAATCTGCGTAATCTGTGGCTGAAATGTTTCATCAAGCGGGCCTTTATCCTTCCCACTTTTTCCTCCACACTCTCCGCAGGGGCCGTAATCTGTGGCTAAGTAGGTTCCATCAAGCAGAGCCTAATGACTAGTGACCCTTGACCGATTACGAGGCCTCAGCCCTCCTACTGGTACAGCCACGCGGTACAGCCACGCCCTTCCGAAAGATTAACCAGAGTACCCATGCAAACATCCCACATCCAGAAACTGATCGACGACGCACAGTTCGTTGACCTCTTTGACGACAATGCCGAAGAATCCTTCTATGGCTACATCATCCAGCAGTCAGAAGAACTGATCCAACTGGAGGTCTATGACAGTGAGGGGCGCTCTGAAGGCACCATGATCCTGGACAAGGAAGACGTGTCGCGCATCCGCTGGGGGCATACCGAAGCCACCCTTACCGAACAACTGATCGGCCAAAGAGTGGATTCACCGAGCATCGATCTCCAGTCCCTCTGTCAGACCGCCAGATCTATCAGCCAGCACTATGGCTATCTTTGCCTCACACTAGGATCCTATGGTACGGACAAGATGTACATCGGCCAGATTCACGAAGATGAAGAGGAGTCACTCATCATGCACGAATACGGCACCAGAGCACGACATGAGCGCAGCTTCCTCCTGCTCAGCTGGGGTGATGTGACCCGGGTCCAGGCAGGTGGGATCTATGAGCACAATCTACACCAGCTCTACCATTAGGAAGCCCTCATCCTATCTCAATCTCTTCTTCCCCTGCTGCCGCAGAATATCCGCATGCACTCGACCCGGCCGGAACGCCAGCCAGAAAGCCCACCCGTAGGGAAACAGAAACACTACCGCCAGACTCACCATCAGTGGGGACTTCCCCCTCTGCTCCGCATCCCGCCACGCCCAGCGCCATAGGAAAATCCCGGCAGCCAGCACCACCCCGAGATGAATGAAGAATAGTAGATACTTTTGCAGAAACTCCACAGCCATACTCCACCACATCCCGACTTGCCCCACCACTACAAAATCGCCTTCTATACAGAGCCGGAGAACTAACATCCTTCCTCCACCCCTCCGGGGTGGTATGGGTGGGGGGCTACGCGTTCCCGGGGTTGCACTTGCCCAAGGACAAGCTGACCACCGCGCTAAGTTCCATCATCCCTCCGGGATGTAAACCCGCAGATTAACCATCGGTCAGGGGGCAGGACTTTATCTCCTCCTTACAGGTAGCATAAAGCGTAGCCAGTAGCAGGTAGCGAGTAGCCAGAGAACCCCAAAGGGGTTCCGTACGTTAGCCCGCGGGTTGCGAGCCGCAGGATCGCTACCCCGGGAACCTGCATTAAAAAGAACACGACCCCAACGCGGGTCGCGTATGTTCCATCTAGCCAGAATCAGTCATCAGTCATCACCAATCAGTCATTCCCCGCAGGGGTTCCCTCTAGCCCGAAATCCATCCCAATCTGCGTAATCTGTGGCTGAAATGTTTCATCAGGCGGGCCTTTATCCTTCCCACTTTTTACTCCACACTCACCGCAGGGGCTCAATTCGCGCGATTCGTGGTAAGAGAAAAAATACCCACCAACAGCCCGTTTCATCTAGCCAGCTTTCCGTACCTTCTGTGTAATCTGTGGTAGAATCCGCTTCATCTAGTAGGGCTTTATTCTATATTCTTGATTCTAAATTCTCCTTCATGCAAAAAGCCATCAAATGCCTGATCGCTCTGCCCCTGGTGCTGGCTGTCCTGTTCGCCATCGTCTGGGCGGGCTATGCGCTGCATGAGCACTTCGGGGAGCCGGAGAGCCGGGAGATCGTCATTCGCTCAGCCGGGCAGCACAATCCCCTCCAGCTGGAACTCTCCGCCGCCGGCAATGACTACATTCGCCGCAAAATCCTGGCCGACCAGACAGAGACCGGCACCATCACTCTGAGGGATGGCGAAGTCGTCTGCTACTGGTTCCGCTCCCACCATCTCTGCTCAGACATGGGCACCACCTTGTTCCGCTTCCCCGGCGGGGAGGACTTCTACCTCAGCGGCTACTTCTGCTGCGAGGTCAGCTTCCCGCAGGATTCATTCGCCTCCGCCCAGGAGCTCAGCACTTTCCTCCAAAGCGTGGACGGCACCCAGCCGTGATTTTCAAGTAGGCTTCATCCTGCCACAATCAGTCATCAGTAATCACCAATCAGTCATCCCCCTCGGGGTTCCATCTAGCCCGATTCGTGAAATTCGTGAAATTCGTGTGATTCGTGGTAAGAGAAAAATACCCACCAACAGCCTGTTCCATCAAGCTGGGCTTTATTCTTTATACTAGATACTAAATACTCCCCGCAGGGGCCGTAATCTGTGGCTGAAATGTTTCATCAGGCGGGCCTTTATCCTTCCCACTTTTTCCTCCACACTCCCCGCAGGACTTTCTCCTCTATCCTTTAAACTAACTACTCCCCGCAGGGGCACCCTAACATGATCAGAACCTACCTGGACAAATACATGCAGAGCTGGTGGATGCCATCTCTAGCCTACCTCCTCCTGTGTGCACTCAGCATCTTCACATTGCTGTTAGGAAAACCGCTCGAAATCCTTTCCTTGTATCTCTTCTCCCCCCTGGCGTTCATTTCCTTTATTGGCATCATGATTACCTGCTTCTGGAACCTGAACCAGAGAAGATGGGGAGCAGGCATTTTCAATGGCCTGGCCGTGATTATCTGTCCCGTGATCACCGCCTTGACTACGTCTGCCATCCTGTTCGGCGTCATTTTGTCTGGCCCCAGCGAGGACGGCTTTGCAGATAATCTAAGCATCCCGACAGATATCGAGCTCTCCGAGCCAGAGACCCATGCCTCCCCCCTCGGCGTCACCAGCGAGCAGCAAGATGAACTTCAGAAAATGGTGCGGGCCGCGCTGGAGAAACCCGGCGGACAGAGCAGCCAGTTTGTCCCCAGCATGCCCTCGCTGCGCAGCGCCGCCACAGACCACCCGGATCTCTTCCGCGCCTATGTGGAGGCTTCTCCGGACTGGCATGTCTTTGGCGAGAGCGGCAATCACTTTGCCTCCCGCAGATGGAGCTACGCCGGAGACCCCGGAGACACCCTGCACGGCTACATCTCGGATTTCGGCGGCGGCTCTGACTTCCAGACCCGCTGCCTGATCTGCCTAGACCGCAAGCCCTGGAGCCGCTACTCCGTACAGCATGTGCAGGAGGGCACACACCTGGTGCAGCCAGACATGACCGAGGGAAATAGCCTGCAGGAGAGCCGGGTCATGATCGAGTGCGGGGGCGTCTGGGTAGAGATCTTTGAGCAATCCTCCGCCCCGGAGCGCCGCATCACCCAGGCCACGATCGCCGCGCTGGAAAAGGAATTCGCCGAGTTCCAGCAGGACCCCGCCGCCGCGCTGGAGCAAGCCCGGTCCAGATCCCGCGAGCTGGCGCGCAAGCTCGCCTCAGCAGATAACCATCCCATCCTCCTACTAGAAGGCATGCAACCCGGCATCTATAAGGCCGTCTACGCAGTGAATCCAGGCGAACCCGGCTACGTCTACCTGAAGGCCTACGAGATCACCCAGGGCACCCGCTTGTCCGAGTCCAGACTCACAGACGCCACCAAAACCCGCATGGCCTGGTCCAGCGACCCCGACGAACGCTTCGGCGCCAAGACTGGCTTCACCATCTACGAAGGCTACTGGGGCAAGCCCTACGCCGCCCGCTTCGAGGTCTGGTTCATCCCCGACTCCGGCCAGCCCGAACGCAAACTCGCCGAGCGCAACTACAAGATCGAAGGCTGGCAACGTTAGAAGCTAACACACTGTCTCATGAAATACCGCTGGATAATCATCCTTGCTCTCCTGATCCTCTCCATAACGGGACTAGGTGTGATATCCTACGCCTACATGGAACCCCAATCCCCGAGTGGCCTCAAATACCTGAAGTTCAAGTATGATCCCAGCGAGCCAGATCTAGAGAGTATCTCTAAACAACTGTTCCTGACCAACGGAGGCCATATTCCTCCCACCTTTGATGACTTCCTGTTTGAGCGGTTGAATCATGCAACGATGGATTCAGAGGAATACAAAAACATCCTCGGCTTCTATGCAACCCAATCCAGATACTCTCGCGCTGGTCGAAACATCTACGCCAAGGGAGAAAGCTATCTCCCCTCGATCATCACCTATGGTAAGCAGGCCTTAACAGAAGAGCGCCAGACCGGCTTTCTCTTCCTCGCCTACGGCATTGCCAAAAAGAAAGAACTCTACAAACCCTCTCTCTATGGTGACCAATCCCCCCTTGAGTACTTGCAGTACATTGAGAAAGGCCGGTTAGACGAAGTCTACATCTCTAGTCCATAAAGAGCTATCCCCAGCAAAAAGGGAGTCATTAAAACCGTCACACTCAGAGAGCACGATGAATCTCACCCTTCCTCCACCCCTCCGGGGTGGTATGGGTGGGGGCACGCGTCCCCGGGGTTGCACTTGCCCAAGGGCAAGCAGAGCTTAGCTTCATCGTCCCGGTCTTTTTCCTTTCTCCTCTATCCTTCCCACTCCCCGCAGGGGCCCCATCTAGCCAGAATCTGTTCCCATCTGCGTAATCTGTGGCTGAAAATGTTCCATCAGGCAGGGCTCTATTCTCTATTCGTGATACTAGATTCTCCCCGAAGGGGTACCACCGATGAGAAAGACGTGATCGCCGTCCGCGGCGCCTCGGTACCGGAAGAAATTCTGCAGCAGTTAGACTAGCATCGATAACAGAACCTTGTAGCTATTAAGCATTTCCTGATAGAAATGGCTAACTTCTTATGACTACTCACACGCTCACAGGAACCTGGTTTATCAGCGGCATTGGCGAAGCTGAGAATGAAGTCGGCATTCTGGCTCTCCTGACAGACGGGCGTGCAATTCAGTTCCCTTCATCCACTGCTAAGCCCCGCCTGAATCAAACCATGCGCCTCTGGTACCGCTATGAGAGCGCTACCTTGCTTCGCTTCAGTCTGAAATATGGCGAAGAGGGATGGATCCGGACTATCGAAGAAACCCATGACGGCTGGATTATGAGCGATGAAAGTGGCATCCACAAATTTCCCTGCATCATCGCCCCAGAAGACGCCTTACCTGAATGGTACCCCGAACTACTGGAGAAAAATCTGGATAGAATGAACAAGCCATAGCTTTCCCTATTTACCCAACCCCATGAAAACCATCTTCACAGTCCTCAGCAGCCTCACCGCCCTGCTAGTATCATGCAAGCAGGAGCAACCCAGCGCGGCCGAAATCATCCGGGAAGCTGAGAGAAGAGGTCTGCTCGTGAGAGAAGACCCCGAAGCCGCTCAAGAAGCCACAGATGCCCTGGTCTCTCTCCTGAGGAAGGATCACACGGGGCAAGGCGATTTCGAATATCGCGAGCTGCAAGTGCTCGACACCCCCCGGCAAATCACCCTGGTACTCTACCGGACAGATCTACGCTCTGCCCAGACACAGCAGGCCGTGAAAACCATTCTACAGCAACACCCGCTGGATGCCATCCAGCTCGCCGAGGAAAAGCTCATCCAGAAAGAGCGCGGCCCAAGGCTGGTCTATAGCGGAGTGAAATACCACCTCGCCAATGACTAGCTAGCGCTTGAGCCAGTCGAGCAGATCAAACCCGGACTCATCGGTAAGATCAAACGCTGACAAATGCGCTTGGTCGTGCTACCCTCTTCGATTGCTTGGTCCTGGAGACCTCTCTTAGAGACCGGCGACCAAGTCCGTTTTGCAATAACAGCCCCCCATACGATGAAAAAAGTACTGACCCTCACTCTGGCCGCCCAGCTTGGCTTCATGGCCCTCCCCCTCTCCGCGCGGGACCCTAACGAGCCCTACAAGACCCCGGAGCAATTGCTCAGCTTACCCAGCGAATACAATCCAGCCGATCTGAAAACTCTGGCGGCGAAGGAGAACAGGACTGGCAGGGAGAACTCCACTTTGTCGCGCCTGATCCTCATGGCTGCGGTCAAAAAGGATGCTTCCTGCGCGGATCTTCTCAAAGACAAAGAGCTCCTGAAGAATGAGCAAATCAAGCTGGCACTCGCAGCCTACGACTACAACCTGAACCAATCGCGTGCGGCGCTGGACACCATCTTTGCCCGAATGGCCATCGATCCCATGGGAGGCGATGTGGATTCCATCGTGGCCCTAGGCGTGGTCGATGAGTGGGATCTCAGCATCCGGGCATTCCAAAAGCATTTCTACCATACCGACGGAGCAGGCGCCCACTGCATGCGGTATTTCCTGAAGATGCGCGCCACCTTAAACCCGGAAAAGTACGCTTCCTTGAAGGACAGCTTCAAGTACGCCCGCATGAAGACGACCTATGAAGCCTACCTGCCCGACCCATCCGAGCAGAACCAGGAATAGCGCTCAAGGCCAGAAACTTCCTTCCTCCACCCCTCCGGGGTGGTATAGGTGGGGGGCACGCGTTCCCGGGGTTGCGCTTGCCTAATGGCAAGCTGACCACCGCGCTAAGTTCCATCATCCCTCCGGGATGTAAGCCCGCAGACTAGCCATCGATCAGGGGGGCAGGACTTTATCCCCTCCTTACAGGTAGCATAAAGCGTAGCCAGTAGCAGGTAGCGAGTAGCCAGAGAACCCCAACGGGGTTCCGGAACTTAGCCAGGGGTTGCTAGCCACAGGATCGCTACCCCTGGAACCTGGCCCAAAAATAGATACGACCCCAACGCGGGTCGCGTATGCTTCATCTAGCCAGAATCTGTTCCAATCTGCGTAATCTGTGGCTGAAAATGTTCCATCCGCAGGGTTCCATCGTACACAATCTTTCCGTGCCTTCCGTGTATTCTGTGGTAGAAAAGGCTACATCCAGCAGGGATCCATCTAGCCCGATCCGTGAAATTCGTGCGATTCGTGGTGGAAAGCGTTTCATCGGGCTGGGCTCTATTCTCTATTCGTGATACTAGATTCTCCCCGAAGGGGCTCCCTAACATGATCTGTTCCATCCTCCATCTGCTGGCCTGCTGCGGTATGATCGCCTCGGCGATCTACGGGAAGATGCATGCCCCGGACAGCGCCACGCTCTATCAGCACATGATCGCCAGCACGGCGGTGGCCAGCTGCTTTGCGCTGGTCATCCTCTACAACTACCTGATGGAGACCTTCGTGGAGTACTACAGCGGAGTCCACTACACGGACGGCCCAATGACTCCCCGCCGCCGCGCCCTCATCATCCTTTACCTGCTCCTCACCCTGCTGCCTCTGCTCGGACTAATCCCCGCCATCGGTGGCCACGCCATCCCGATGATCATCATCGGCAGCCTTGCCGCCCTCGCCAGCCTCTGCTCCATCATCGGCTATCTACGCAGAGGGACAGATGAGGATGACGATGACGAGGAAGTGGAATGTTAAGCGCTCACCACACTTCATCATGAACTATCCTGAGCGTTATACCCTTGGCGACAAAGTGAAGACCATCCAGGAGGGTGACCTGGTCTGGTGGAATGAAGGTGTTTGCGTAGGCTTTGTACTTGAGGTCATGGAAGAACCTGCCGCCTACGAAGCCTGGGGGCTGGACGAGCCCAGCATCGCTTTCACCAACCTGCATCCCTTTGAAGCAAACTTTGAAAAACACCCGCAGCACATCGGCTCTGTGGTCAGCGGTGGCACTGTCGTTCTCACGCCCGACCAACTGGAGGACGATGGAGTCGGTCTGCTCTCCCCTCACGAACGTAATGAGCTGGACTGGGCCATTCATAAGGCCAGGTCACTGATAGACTCCTCGCTGAAGGAGCTTCCCTTCTGCGTCACAGCCATCCTGGACATGGAGCGCAATGAGGAAGATTGGATCTTCCACTTTGTCGATACAGAGTGCACGGTACAGAAGACGGTCTGCTTCCCCTTCCGTCCAAATACCAGAGACAGCCCTACTTAAAACCCCATGAAGCCCCGCATCCTACTCCACACCCTTTCCTTGCTGCTGAGTCTGGCCGCCTTCGCCATTGCGGTGCGCGCCTACCAGCTCAGCAACCCCAACGCGATCGATACCCAGATCGATGCCGCCCTGCAGAAGCGTGAGCAAGCCTTTATCCAGGAAGTCAAGCCGCGCCTCCAGTCCATCTTCGAAGCCAATGACCCCAAGTACGGCAAGGACTGGAACCCCCAGACCCTGGAGCAACTGGTCGAACCCATCACCGAGCTAAGCCAGGAAGCGGAGTAAGCCCGTCTCTCCGTTCAGCCCCAGCATCTATTCATCATGAAAGCCTTCCTTGTCACTGCAGCCATTGTTGGAGCATCTGCCCTCTTCTACTTGAATCCCGAGCTGGATCTCGCCTCGGTATCCAGTCCCAGCAGGGACAGCCACCACATCGTAGAAGCCTATGAGAACCACACCAGTGGCAAGCAGGTAGCGGGTGTGGGAAAAGTCACCCGTATCCTGAGTGATGATCTCAAAGGCAGCAGACACCAGCGCTTCATTCTCAAACTAGAGGGCGGTCACACTTTGCTGATCTCCCACAATATCGACCTGGCTCCTCGCATCAACTCTCTCAAGATCGGTGACGAGATAGAATTCTACGGTGTCTATGAGTGGAATAGCAAAGGAGGTGTCGTGCACTGGACCCATGATGACCCCAAGGGCAGACACATCAACGGATGGCTCAAGAAGAACGGCAAAATCTACCAATAGACACCGCATCTCAGGTAATCATTGCCCCATCATGACGGGTAGCTAGGCTCAGCCCAGCAAAGACGAGTTGCCACGATACCTAACAATTCTCATGAGCACACCCTACACCACGCCGCAGACCTCTGCTGAGGTTCCCAGCCTCACAGGCGACCCACGGAGGAAGTTCTGGCTGAAAGTCGTCTGGGCATCACTCGCCGGGGTTTTTATCCCGCCCTTGCTTGGCCTGGGCATCACCATCCTGAGCATGCGTAGCGCCTTCAAGAAACTCTCCGAGTCCGGCACAAGCGACCCCACCAGCCTGGCCAGCGACATCTCCAACTCACTGGATAGCATGATCATCGGCGGTGCGCTATCCACCCTGGCATTGCTGCTCCTTGTAGTCGCCCAGTTCCGCCTCCGTTCATTCCCGAAAGCAGCCAAGAACACTGCATCCTAACACCAAATATAAATCCCATGATCTCAGACATTACCTTCTCTGAACTCCAGCCAGCTACCATCTATGAAAGTGAGCGCTATGAAGCGGTCATTACGCATACACGATTCAGGCCAATAGGCTACTATGTTGAAGAAGAATATGAGGATAAAGATGTGCGCGTCATTTACTATCCGAAAGACGATGAGAAGCCGGATCCTACCTGGATGGCAAAAGTCTTCCCCAAGTCGGCGGACGAACTGATAGATGTATTCAACACGGCCCTCGCCCAGTACTGCGGTGAGGGATGGTGTGGTGAAGATATGCGCGAGGAAATTATCGAGGAATTGTCTGAAGGCGGATTCTTTGAAGACACCGAAAGACTCAAAGTCTTCACAGAGAAAGGCTACCCGCCATTCATCCTCGTCCAGACTATCATCTTTGACCGATACCGGAATCGCCTCATTATCGAGGGACACACAGACATCGATTATAACCTAGACGAGCACGGTATTGCCGTGAAGATCGATGAGAAAGGCATCGAGTTCAACTACAGTGCCGAATTCAAGGTAGGCCGTATCAATTAATAATTTCCCATGAAAACCCCAGCAAACAGTGAAAGCGGGTGGTGGGTCGTCACCTACCTCGATGGCTTCTACAAGCAGAGCGGACCGGGACTGCTGACCAGTCCCACCTTTATCAGGAAATCCTGCATGACGGTACGCTGCATCCATTGGAAGGAAGCCTACAGCAAATGCATCAACTCCTTCCGCAACAAGGACGTCAGCTACGCGGTGTGCGAGGGCCAGCCTGAGCAGCTGGACGGCATGCTGGGCCGCTGGCAATTCATCGGCATCCACTCGCTGGCACCTCTGCCCGAGTCCCCGCAGGACATGCAGGTCATCTCCGGCAGTGAGAGCTACACCCTCCTGCCCCACAGCCACTACGCTCACGACTGTTGTCAGTCCTACAGCCTAGATGAATGCTTCGATGAAATACGGGAGTCCAGAGAACACAGCAACCCCATCGTCGACCCGCGTAATGAATTCTAGCGGAGGTTCACCCGCCATGGCGGGTGAGTCATCGGCCAATAGTCAGGAGTCAATAGGGAGCCCATCCATTGCGATTCGTGGTAAACAAAGTGTTTTAGGTGTTACGTTTTAAGTGTTAGGTGACTGACTAGCCGGAATCAGTCATCAGTAATCACCAATTAGTCATGCCCCGCAGGGGCCTACCCCAAGGGGGTTCCGGAACTTAGCCAGGGGTTGCGAGCCAACGGATCGCTACCCCTGGAACCTCACCCCAAATAGTAGATACGACCCCAACGCGGGTCGCGGATGCTCATCGGTGACATGAGAAAAGCCAACAAGCTCCTCAACAAGTCCCAGTCGCACTAGAGTACAGCACTTCCTCCACCCCTCCGGGGTGGTATAGGTGGGGGGCACGCGTTCCCGGGGTTGCACTTGCCCAAGGGCAAGCTGACCACCGCGCTCTGTTCCATCATCCCTCCGGGATGAAAGCCCTGCTGGCTTGTCATCAGCCATTAGTCAAAAGTCATTGGTGCTCCATCTAGCAGGCAATCCATTTTAATCTGCGTAATCTGTGGCTGAAATGTTTCATCAAGCAAGAATCAGTCATCAGTAATCACCCATTAGTCATGCCCCGCAGGGGCCTACCCCAAGGGGGTTCCGGAACTTAGCCAGGGGTTGCGAGCCACCGGATCGTTACCTCTGGAACCTCACCCAAAAATAAACACGACCCCAACGCGGGTCGCGGATGCTTCATCTAGCCAGGTTTCTTCATGCAGGCCCCAATGACTTATGACCCTTGACCGATGACAAGCCTACAAGGCTTTCATTCGTGGTAGAACCTAGTCCCTTGAAAAACAAAACTTTTCCTAACACCCCATAATAGAAATAATCACCTCACCATGACTGAAGCAGCAGACAGGCCAGACAAGAAAGCAAGGTTTCCCTGGTGGACCATTCCGCTTATCGCACTTGCTTCCATCCGTTTCGAGTACAACACAGAGAGCGGATCACAGCTACAGTTCGACGGCATGATAACCTTCCTTCTCGTCCTAACCATCGTCGCGATCTGCCTCGTGATCGGCATTATCAAAAAAGGGCAGCGTGTCCTGCTTGTACGCGGTCTCATTAGCCAAATACCCCAGAGCCGCTTCTGGATGGCTCTTCCTCTGGTCGTTTTCTTACCCGCTATCGGCTACCGCAGTGTATCCGGCCTCCTTTCTCCTGATGACCCTAACCAACCGTACCACTATCAATGGGATTTCCAATGGGGTGCTCATCCGCTGCACATCTGGTTCATTGTCGGCACAATCATTCTACTTTTCCTACACACCACGAGCCTGACCATCAAAGAGATGGAACGCACCGCTCTCCAGAAAGACTAGATACCATGAAATCCCTACTCATCCTGCTGGCTTGCTGCCAGCTCGCTCATGCCGAGGCCCCTGCCGCCATCGGCAAAATCCTTGCTACCGAGGACCACGCAAGCATCCTCCAGAATGAGGAGGCTCTCCCGGAGATCTTTGACTACCTACTCGAGCACCCTGAGCAGGAAGACACCTGGAAGGCCCTCTGGAAATTCCGTAAACATACCGACGCCGGCTTATCGCTCCAGTACAAGCGCTACGCCCACATGGCCGTCGCCAAGAATGGCAAGATCTTCTGGCAGCGCTACCTCTCGGGCAATGAGGACGCCCTCCACCTACTGGTCGATGCCTTCCGCCACGATCCCACTTCCTTCGGCGAAGACGTCCGCAAAGCCAACCAAACACTCATAGCCATCCTCGCCCTCGGTGACCTTATGGCTATCAAACACCCACAGTTCAGCGACGAAAGCAAGCGCCACCGCTTCGCCGATATATGCCTTCAAGCCCACTACCTCGAGTGGAGCAGCCGCTACGCGGACATCCTGAAAAAGAAGAAGGAGTAATTTTTTCTAACAAGCATCTCCTCAGCCAAGGTAACTATTCTAGGTCTTCGACCCATGCGAGTGCGTAAATTCAGACTAGCCCTCTTTCTCTCTCTGACTGGAGGCTATCTCATCTATATACTCTTCATGTGGCTGAGTGTGGATCGGCACTGGAAGCTACACACTCAGTCGGAGATTGAGGTAGAAAACGTCCTGAGGGAAATCGATCTCCAGCTGCGCCCGGGTGAAGGCTGTGTACTGGAGATTCCGGTGCATCACTTCGATGACGAATCCTTTTTTCATAGGAACCATCAAGCAGGAACCCTCTACCTGCTCTTTAAAGAGGGCTTGCCGCCAGGCTCACCCGTTCAGCCGGACCAGATAGTCTGGTCTGGTCACAAGATCCTGAAGCTCTTGGCTGTTGATCCTGATGACCCTATCAATCTGAGAGCCACGCTAGTCCATGAGGATGCAGACAAGCCGGTGGTCAAGGTCTCAGGAAACCTATCACTCAAGCATTGGTACCCGGTCGACCATCTCTCTGAATTCTCTGAAGAGGAGTCTGATCCATTCACATTTGATGAGCTGTACGGCGTGAAGATCGTCTGGAGGGGAAAGTCCAAGTCATTGACCTTCGATGACAGAGAGCAGAAGCTCGATCATTAAACTGCCGGATCCCAAACCATGCGCCGCTTCCTCAAAATTTTCTTCCTCAGCATCCTCACCCTCATTGTCGCGGGCCTCTTGCTGATGCGCTATGTGGTGATGCCCTCGGAGGGCTACCCGAGCTGGCAGGCCGTGCGTAACATCATGCAGCGTGACGGGGAAATACGCATCTCCTTCCCGGAGGACGTGACCATCCTGCACGCCGAATGCAGACACCCACAGGCGATCACCGGCATTCAGGGCCAGCAGGTCATCACCAAGATCGGCTATGCCTGGAGCAAGGTGAAGGTCCGGCTGAAGAAAGCCGATGGCAGCGAGCTCGACATCGTCTTCCACCCACAGAAGCTCAACAACTGGAACCGCATCCACTATCTCCCCAAAGATCCGGGAAATTTCGATGCTGGATTCCTGAAATACGAAAACAGCATCGAAAAAGACGCCCACGACATCACCTTCCCCGAGCAGACCGCCGACGCCGCTCAATAATACATCTAACAAAAACATCACCCCTTCGGGCTTGCCATCAGCCACTAGGGTTCCAACTAGCCAGGTTTCTTCATGCAGGCCCCAATGACTTATGACCCTTGACCGATGACAAGCCTACAAGGCTTTCATTCGTGGTAGAAAAAGTTTCATCATGCCGGGCTGTATTCTCTATTCTAGATACTGGATTCTCCCCGCAGGAGCCAAGCAGGCAATCATTCCTAATCTGCGTAATCTGTGGCCAGTAAAGTTTCATCAGGCAGGACTGTCTACTTCACACTTCCTACTGAACACTCCCTGCGGGGCTTGCCGCCGCAGGACCAAATCAGGACTTGAAGAATAAACGCGCAGCCACTAACACAGGGGCGTCGTTCTTCCACTCTATCCCTGATTCTCTATGCCTAGCTCTGGTGAAATTATTCTCGGTTTACTAACCTGCCTCGTCATCGGTCTGGGTATTGCCAGCGAAGTCCTTTGGAAACGCCGCCTCAAGGCCCACAGCCAAGTCACCGGCGTCGTGATCGACCATGATCGCATCAGCGGGGAGACCTACATGAGGATCCAGTATCCCTTCGGCAGCCACACCATCGAGCACGTCGCCGAGTATGCCAAGGTGCTCCCGGTCGGCACGACTGTGCCCCTGTTAGTTTCTCCGGACGGGCAAAAGGTGATCCACCTCTCCACCCTGAACCGCTGGGGCTTCACCATCGGCTCCTTCTCCCTAGGCTTCATCTTCCTCTGCTCCCTCATCATCACCAGTTTGTAGGTGGTCATTCGTCAATGGCCATGAGTCATTGGGGATCTTCATACCAGCCTCACAGCTTAAAACAGAGCGTAGCGAGTAGCTAGTAGCAGGTAGCCAGAGAACCCCAACGGGGTTCCGGAACTTAGCCAGGGGTTGCGAGCCGCACGGTCGCTACCCTTGGAGCCTTCCCCAAAAATAATACGACCCCAACGCGGGTCGCGTATGATTCATCAAGCCGGGCTTCTTCAAGCAGGCCCCAATGACATGTGACCCTTGACCGATGACAAGCCCACAGGGCTTCCATTCGTGGTAAAGAAAGCGACCCATCGACAGCCGCTCCGTCTAACATATAGCACCAATCAACCACCCACCTGGGTGTTTTTTTGTGCCCGGGTTTGATCCCAAAGGGAGCACAAGCCTTCCTCCACCCCTCCGGGGTGGTATAGGTGGGGGGACCTGTTCCCGGGGTGGCGCTCTCTTCGCTCGCTGACCCCGCGCTTGTTCCATCATCCCTCCGGGATGCAAGCCCGCAGGGCTTTGCTTCATCTAGCCAGAATCAGTCATCAGTAATGCCCCGCAGGGGCCTACCCCAACGGGGTTCCGGAACTTAGCCAGGGGTTGCGAGCCAAAGGGTCGCTACCCCTGGAGCCTTCCCCAATAATAATACGACCCCAACGCGGGTCGCGGATGCTCCATCTAGCAGGTAATCTGTTCCAATCTGCGTAATCTGTGGCTGAAAATGTTCCATCCGCAGGGTTCCATCGTACACAATCTTTCCGTGCCTTCCGTGTCTGCCGTGGTGGAATCCGTGATCCCGCACATCACCACACTGGGAAACTAGGTAATGACACCAATCACTTAGCGTGATACAGTTAGGTTGCTTATTTATCGTGGCGTTGTGTGTTTGCCGCCGTGGTAAGAGGTGAACCCCCTGTGTCCGTATCATGAAAAACCATCTCTCCCCTGGCCCGCGAGTGGCCCCCTCCGTTGGAGCCGCCATGGGCGTCTTCATCGCCTACGTGCTGCTGGTCAATGGCATCCAGTACGTATCCGGCATCCCCTACACCGAGTTTTTTGCCACCGCTGGCAATGCCTGGAAATCTGCCAATGCCTCGCTGGCCGCAGGCTGTGTGCTGCTGCTGGCCTTCGCCTTCTGGTCACGCTGGGACGGCATCTGGCGCGACGACAAGCCACACCGGATGACGGGCGTCATGTGGATCGCCCCCGTGGTCTTCGTCCTCGTCATGCTGAGCCGGCTCGTCTTCAAGCTAAGTGCCGGGGTGGAAATGAGCCTGCTGCTGGCCATCATTGCGGCCGGGGTAGGCGTGGGCATCGCCGAGGAACTGCTGTTCCGCGGGATCATCCTGCGCGCCCTGCGCAACAAGGGACGCTCGGAAGCCTGGGCCATGCTCTGGTGCAGTGTGTGGTTCGGCCTAATGCACGCCACCAATGTCTTCGTAGGCTCGCCGCCCTTGCTCGTGGCTGGCCAGTGCGTGCTGGCCACCATCTCAGGCATGACTCTCTATCTCTTCCGCCGCTCACGCGGCTGGCTCCTCACCGGCATGATCGCCCACGGCATCTGGGATATCTCCACCTTCCTGCCCGCTGCGGAGAATAACAGTACCGCGCAGACGGCTGAAATGGCCTTCTTCTTCCTCATCCCGCTCGTAGGCCTCATCAGTGGTATCGCCGCCTTCCGCTACGACCGCAAACAGGCCAACAATCCCTGAGACATAGAAAATATTTGTTAGGCAAAACCGGAATTTAATAACAAGACCCACCTTCCTCCACCCAATCGCCCGTTGGGCTTGTTATTGGTTAATACTTATTTGTTAATAGCCCTGCCAGATGAAACCTGAGCGAACCGCGTAGAGATGCCCTTAAGACCATCATGCTGGGATCCATCTGCCCCGTTTTCGTGAGATTCGTGCGATTCGTGGTAAGAAAAAAATACCCACCAACAGCCGTTCCATCATGCCAGCAATCATTCCTAATCTGTCTAATCTGTGGCTAAAATTGTTTCATCTAGCCAGAATCAGTCATCAGTAATCACCAATCAGTAATGCCCCGCAGGGGTTCCATCGTGCCAGCAATCATTCCTAATCTGCGTAATCTGTGGCTAGAAAAGTTTCATCGTACTGGCCTGCATACTTCAAACTTCCTACCCTCAGCTCTTCCTGTATGCTCTCCGTAAAACCTATGATCACCAAAGTCACCTCCCTGTTCCTCCTGTGTTTCCTTTTGCTCCCGCTCGCCAATGCTGGCGAGGCAAAAGTCATCGCCGATAACGCCAGCTACACCATCCAGGAGCGCCAGACAGACGACAAAGCGAAGAGCCTGTTCCACATCACCGGCAAGGTAATCGATGCCCAACAGGGGCTGAGCTATATCTATGAAATCGCCAAACTTTGCGACCAGAGAGGCTACCAGTACTTCACCTTCAAACCGGAAGCATCCGGCAAGTGGGACGAGGTCAATTTCTACAAAACCAAGCCCAAGGTAAAGGCACACATCTTCTCAGCCAAACAATGCCTCGAGGACTTCAAACCACTCAATCCCAAGAAGGCGGAGCAGGAGTGAAATCCCACCATCAACTCAATATCCACTATGTCCTGGAACCTAGAGAAAGTAATTACCACCAGTGATGATTTTACATTGTTTAGCGCAGTCAAAGATCTGGCATTTGATGCTTACTACGCAGATAGAAATCAGGTCACCCCGGTGCAAGCAGTCGTCATCGATGCTTGGTGTGCCTCAGGAATCATTGGAGGGGATGGATTATGGCTAGGTAATTATTCGCGGGACGACCTGAAAACCTGGTCTGAATCCTACAAGAAACTCGGTATGAATCAGTCTGCCGAAGTTTTACTTACAGCAGCCACAATACTTCCGGATGAAGATGCCGATGAGACCGACGAACTGTCTAAGAAGTTACACTCTCTCGAAACCGTCTACTATGAGGAAGACAAGACCCTCAGCCAAGTGGTAGCTAGATATATTAGAGACAACCCAGACCAAGCCATCAAAAAGCCAGAGAAATAGCTGGAGTGAGATCCCAGCATCACGCTTCAGGAATCAACAGACGTTAAACAGCGTACTTACACACGACGTATGGCCCGCTATTGGAAAGAAAAGCTCGATACCACCAAGCACAGAGATTTCATGAGTACAGTACATATTGATGGAATGCCCCTATATCCACCTCGAGACAACCTGTTAGATAAATGGGTTTACTTCGCAGAAGCCGACGGCCATCAGCTCCAATTTATCTCTCGCGATCAAGTCCAAGAGGCACTGGACTACTTCTCACTTAAGATCCATGCCTCGACCATGCATGAAGGCATCGATCTCGAGCACTATTGGCAGTATTGGCACGAGAGACTCCCCAAAGGAATGCATAGTCAACGCAGCAAGAAAATCTGGATCCCCACATTGCAGAAACTCCTATCGGCCATTGATACAGATAAGGTTCAAACTCGCTTGTCTTGACCGCTCTCATTACGAGCTTGTCCCAGAAGAAGATCGCCGTAATCTAGCAGACAGGCTCAATGGCCATATCCATTAACCCAATCTAACAAAGAACCAACCCATGAGCAAAGAACGTCAATGCCCCTGCTGTGGATCAGCCAAGCTGGAGCCTGGAAAAGTCCAGTCCAGCGGCAAAGTTTATTTCCGCCCGGAGAACACCAAGTTCCTCACACTCGGCACCAATGATGTAGAACTCTCTGCCAACCTCTGCATGGACTGCGGCTACGTGATGCTCATCGGTGACATGAGAAAAGCCAACAAGCTCCTCAACAAGTCCCAGGCGCACTAGAAAACTTGCGCAGAGAATAGTATCCCCATGGCCACGTCACCCTTCATTCACATTCACTCACGAAAGTTCCCTATTCAACCAGAGGAAGCAGATGAATCAGTGAATGAGGGTATCTACGGGAAAGCTCTCGCAGACTATCTTGCCGAACAGTTGAGAACCAGAGGCTACCAAGTACCTTTCACTTGTGGCGAGGACTGGGGATGGTGGGTCGAAATCCTAGGACAGCCCTACTCGTTAGGCTGTTGTGTGTACGGTGCCTCTGACGCAGACGAAAATCCAGAACTCTGCGTGAAAATCAGCCGCGATCCTGAACGGAAGTGGAGCATTCTAAAGTTCCGCATGATCGATACCCACGCTCGTGTAGGAAAGCTCCAAGAGGACTTGAAGGCAATATTCACAGCAGACCCCGATGTCAAAATGATTGGGCTAAGCGAAGAATTCCCACTCTGGCAATAAGGCAGGCCTGAATACTTTCTACTTCCCGCTGAACCCTCCCCTTAGGAGCCCCTCTAGCTCAAAGGGACACACCAATCAGCAAGTTTCACATCATGACACCTTCACCACTTAAGCTTCTCATCATTACCCTCTTATCCATCAGCCTGTGCAAGGCGGACGACATCAATAAGGCAAACAATCTAGCACGTGAATACTGCCAGAAGGAATTTGCCTACATGGGGAGCTATGGAGAGCGGGACTCCAGAGTGGTTCATGGAAAGATGTACCTGCACAGAATGCTCGAACTCAATGACGCCAAGCTCAATGCTTACTACGCCAAGCACTGCATCAATCAGGAAATCAGAATGTACCAGAATTTCCTCAGCACCAAAAAAGCGTGGAAAAATGCAAATATGACCGTGGAACAGCAGAAAGATTTTACGCTGATCCTCGAGAAGCTCCAACGAGACTTGGCTATCATCGAGAAACACTATCCAACGGACTACGACGTGTTCGATAAATTGCCCAAGCCACCTTTCCCTAAATTATCTCCAGAGAAATAGAAGTAAAAGAAGACGGCACCGCCCTCTGGTACGTGTACCTGAATTACTAGCTCCCGACCTCCATGTGCTTCTGGCCTTCCTCCACCCCTCCAGGGTGGTATGGGTGGGGGTGACCTGTTCCCGGGGTGGCGCTCTCTTCGCTCGCTGACCCCGCGCTACCCTCCATCACCCCTCCGGGGTGTAAGCCCGCAGGCTAGCCACAATCAGTCATCAGTAATCACCAATTAGTAATGCCCCGCAGGGGCTCCATCGTGCCAGCAATCATTCCCAATCTGCGTAATCTGTGGCTAAATTTGTTTCATCAGGCGGGCCTTTATCCTACCCGCTTTTTCCTCCACACTCCCCGCAGGGGCTCCATCTAACCAGCCTTCCGTTCCTTCTGTGAATTCCGTGGTGGAATCCGTTTCATCCAGCCCTTACTCGCGCAATTCGTGGTTAGAAATTCCCTCGTCAAATCCCCACCCACCACGCACACTCCTTTGCAGATCATAGCATCATCATTCACCTTAAAACACCTAACATGAAAAACCTACTGACTATTGCCGCCTTGTTGTCCCTAAGCTGCTCTCTCCACGCCAAGGAGCTGAAAGCAAAACCCTTTCCTAGCTCTGACCTAGCTTCCTACCTCAATCTCTACGCAGCCTCTTTTGAACTGACAGCATCCGGTAAGCAAGAATCATTCGGATCACGGATCGTGGTCTATCTGGATGGCAAAGAGATCGCCTCAAGCACTCTCAGCCAAGACGGGACTGGTGCGGGGAAACGCGCCAAGCAGGAGTACTCGATCGTGCTGGAAGACAACGAGGAAGGCATCAAATTCTGGATTCAGCACAATAACGCTAGCCGTCGCGGCCTCTTAGAAATTCCTAAGAAGCATCGCCCAGACACGTTTCTCCCCACTCCCGCCATTAACAAGGACGGTAGCATCACCTTCGCTGTAAAAGACACTGACAATGGCTTCAACGATGAAGACATGGCACCAAGCACAGGCCATCTCGTCATCGTACTGGAGACCAAGGAAAGCCATGAATAGATGCCTGGAAGCCAAATCCCCAGCCACCACGCACATTCCACACCATGCTGTCTGAGGATGAAAAATGGTTCGCTGTCAGCCTGCGTTTCGTAGGGGATGGCCTGGACCCCACCAAGCTGGAAGCCCTGCTTGGCATGGCGCCCACCACGGTAAGAATAGCCGGGCAGAAATGGAGCGGGAAGCAAGGCCGCAGCTATGGCCCCGCCCGCACCAATATCTGGAGCTACCGCTCACCCACCCCCAGCCATCTGGGATTCGAGGAGCAAATCCAGTCCCTGCTCCAGAATCTCTCCCATTGCCAGGATGCCATCCGCCAGCTTGCCCAGTCTGACCAGGTGGAGGCTGAGATCTTCTGCAGCTACAGCAGCGGCAGTGGCCAGGGCGGCGATACCCTCAGCACCCAGACCCTCGCCCAACTGGCAGGCCTAGGCCTCTCACTCGGCCTGGATCTCTACCCGCCCGATAGCGAGCAAGTCACCCAGGACGATGCTCTCTAACATTTCTACCACTCCACCCATGCAAAAGACATTACCATACACGATGGCAAGCATGCTTTGCTGCGTGGCCTTGCTCACTCTAACAGGATGTAACCAGAACAAAACGTCTTCTCAAACCGAGGTGAGCCAGAAACACATTTCTCCAGAGAACCTCTTTCGTGACCGGATTGAAAATGATCATAAAATCGTATTTGCGGATACATTAATGGTTGGAGCTGGAGGTTCAAACTTCGATAGTATCGAGTTCTTGTTCTATCCCGGCTCAAAAGTCATAATGAAATCTTATGCATATAGCATTGTGGACCATTCGGGTACTTACCAGCTAGATCAAAATCAGGAACTGACCATTCACATCCCTAAAATAGATATCCCTACCTTGGTTCTAGCCTACGATAAAGACCGACTGATCCTAAAGCGCAAAGACGGGCTAAGAGAATTCAAGGGATACTGGAACATATACCCCGAAGCCATCGAGAAGCTCTTTCCTCTCGAAGAACAGCCTAGAGACACACAATAAGACTCAAGCCTTCCTCCACCCAAGCGCCCGTTGGGCTTGTTATTGGTTAATGCTTATTTGTTAATGGTCCAGCCAGATGAAACCTCCGCGACCCGCGTAGAGATGCCCTTAAGACCATCATGCTAGGTTTCATCCAGCCCGTATTCGTGAGATTCGTGCGATTCGTGGTAAACAAGGCGTCTTAGGTGTTACGTTTTAGATGTTAGGAGATCGACTAGCCAGAATCAGTCATCACCAATCAGTAATGCCCCGCAGGGGCCTACCCCAACGGGGTTCCGGAACTTAGCCAGGGGTTGCGAGCCATAGGATCGCTACCCCTGGAACTCATTCCAAATACAATACGACCCCAACGCGGGTCGCGCATGCTTCATCTAGCCGGGCTCCATCAGCAAGGGCTTCATCCAGCCCGATTCGTGAAATTCGTGCGATTCGTGGTAAGAGAAAAATACCCACCAACAGCCGCTTCATCGTACTGGACTGCATACTTCACACTGAACACTCCCCGCAGGGGCCAACCTTCTGGTACTTCCGTATATTCCGTGGTAGAAAATGCTTCATCTAGCAGCCTTTTTCCTCTTCAAAGATAACACCATGAAGCCCTATCTGATTCTCCTCCTCTGCCTCATCCTAACCAGCGCCGCGCACTGCCAGCAGGCGCAGTCCTATCACCAGGCCCAGCACGGCTTCAACGGCGGCCTCCACCGCGTGATCGACCTCAGCCGTCAGGACGGATTCGTGCAGGCCAAAACGCTGGATGATCTTTCCAAGCTGGCTCACAAGGTACCCGGAGCCATCGGCTTCACCGCGCATCCGGATTTTGAGAAAGGCGTGCGCTATGCCCATGCCATCCTCTGGTACGACCGCCTCTCCCGGACCAATCAATCCTGGCCGCTCTACCTCTTCGACCAAGAAGAAGCGCGGAAGCAGCCCGGTGACGACGCCAGCAAGAGATCCCAGGCAGCCGCGGAAGATGCCATCATCAGCGAACTCCTCGTCGCCCAGCAAGCCATCAACAAGACCGGGCAGGACGGTATCATCCTCACAGGGAAAGAACATGTCACCAGCGTGCTCGCCTATGCCATCGTGCGGCTCGGCGGGAAGATCCGGCATCACGGGCGCTTCGGAGCGGCCTGCACCGGATGCCGCAGCGTGGTCCCCGGCGGCAATACCCAGCATTGCGGCAAGGCCATCCAAGGGATCGAACACTGGAGCTGCTGCGGCCAAGCCAAACAGAAAACATTCTGCAAGTACTGGGAACTCAGATACAAGACCTACCTCGAAACCAGCCCCAAACCATAGGCCAGACTAAGAGCAAATCACTCTAGCCTGCCTTTTTCCTTTCTCCTTCATCCATCTCACTTCAACAATCCATCTATGCCTCAAGACTACGAACTCACCCCGCAGGAAAACAGCTACATCAGCCACCTGCGTTCCTTCGCCGCCGTGGCCGACTGGCGCATGACCGCGCTCGATAGCACTGGCGTGGAATTCACCCGCAAGAAGACCTACTCCAACTCCACCCTCATTGTTGGTGGCATTCTCCTCCTCGCCGCAGGTATCGGCCTTCTCCTGCTTATCTGGGGCATCTTCGAATACCTCTGCAAGAGTGACGAGATCCTCTTCATCCCCATGCAGGACATCCGGGAAAAATCGGTCGATACCGACAAGTTCAAGTGGAAGTGAGCCCCGCTACTCAAAACATGGATACCCCAGAAACTATCACACTTGAGTACGAAGCTACGCAGACTCTTGTCAATAAATCCGCCTCTCGATTCGTCTGGCGAAAGGCTGGGCCTTGGTTAATTATCTTTGCCTTGGTCGCGCTGGGATGCCTGTCAGCTCTGATCATGGGTGGACGTGACTGGTACCTCTTTGTGGGGTTGATCGTTCCTGCCTATTATATCTTCGGATGGAGCAGGTACTACTACCTGGCCGATACAAACTTCGCGGTTATGACTGACCGTCAAGTCACCATCCAGCTCACCGAGGAACATCTCACCTTCCATACCTCTCAGCACCAATCGACAATCAAATGGGAGCTAATCACCGGCGTCTGGAAGTTTCGCGATGTCTGGCTCCTTTTCACCTACGACATGGACCACTACACGATGATTCCCACCACGATCCTCAACAATGAGACAATCCAGTTCATCGAGTCCAAGATAAAATGAGGATCATCCGACTCATACATGTTTCACACCAACATCATGCATCCACGTTACAAGGAATGGTTAGTCTATCTCTTTGAACACCCGGTCACCGATCCTGCCTGGCACTGGGATCTGGACGCCCCGGAATTTGACGGTAGCAATGAGGACTTTGCCATTTTGATCGGCGATACTTTTACCCATAGCGGCACAGACCTACTACCCTATAGCGATGCACAGGTAAACCAAGGTCTCTGGTTCCTGTTATCTACAGCCTGTTCAGACTATTTCTTTGCTCTGAAGTCTGCAGAAGTTCCCCTTGAGACACGACTTGCCTCCATCCGCTCTATTATCAGGCTATATCAGGACTGCTTTATGCGGCGTTGTTCGCGCACGCTCAGCCATCTTGATCAAGAATCCCAGAGTCCCCTCAATGCCATATGCTACATGTTCTGGGATATCAATGCACTTGGTTACACAGGCGATGTAGCCGAATCCCGGGAGACAGATGACTGTATTTTCTCCGTGCTCGCACAGACACTCCAGCTCGATCACCCGGCGTGCCAGGAAGCCGCCATCCATGGCTACGGTGAACTCAGCTGCTACTATCCAGAGCGCTGCATGAAAGCGATGGACAACTATCTCGCTGGCGAGATCGACAGCCCCGAACTACGCAGCTATGCGGAGCGCGCCCGCACAGGTGACATTCTCTAAGAATCCGGCTGACCAAACTCCACAATAATAATCTAGAAGCCTACGACCAGCACACCTTTCCCCTAAACCACCCACCCGGGTGGTTTTTTTATGCCCGGGTTCTATCCCAAAGGGAGCACGATCCTTCCTCCACCCAAGCGCCCGTTGGGCTTGTTATTAGTTAATGCTTATTCGTTAATGGCCTGCCAGATGATACCTTCGCGACCCGCGCAGGGATGCTTTTAAGACCATCATACTGGGTTTCATCTACCCCGTATTCGTGCGATTCGTGGTAAACAAGGCGTCTTAGGTGTTACGTTTAAGATGTTAGGAGATCGACTAGCCACAATCAGTCATCAGTAATCACCAATCAGTAATGCCCCGCAGGGGCCTACCCCAACGGGGTTCCGCAACTTAGCCAGGGGTTGCGAGCCCCAGGGTCGCTACCCCTGGAACCCGTCCAAAAAAGAACACGACCCCAACGGGGTCGCGCATGCTTCATCTAGCTGGGTTTCATCTATCCCGTATTCGTGAGATTAGCGCCATTCGTGGTAAGAGAAATATACCCACCAACAGCCCGTTCCATCGTGCCAGCAATCATTCCTAATCTGCGTAATCTGTGGCCAGAAAAGTTTCATCGTATTAGACTACATACTTCAAACTTCCCACTGAACACTCCCCGCAGGGGCTCCATCTAGCCCGCACAGGTGACATTCTCTAAGAATCCGGCTGCGCCACGCGTTTCTCCTCATGAACCGTGACTCAGCTAGGTAACATGAAACCACTCATCTTCCGTCTCTCCCTGGTAGCGATCGGGGTCGCTCTAGGACTCTACCTGTCCACCTGGTACCAGCGTTATCCGGCCTACAGCCACGGTAGCGTCACGCATTTCTGTAGCTGCATCGAGGAGAATCCGGAGTACCAGAATGAAGTGCTCGACATCACCTACCAGATCAACGCTGCCATTGATCAGAAAACAATAGCTTTCGCCAGTGAGCATGGAATCTCCGCTACCGACTTTCGGGCCCGCATCATTCCCCACGGCAATGGCAACTATGAGAAAGTCCTCTGGTGCTCTAACCGCACTGACAAAGTCTACGAGCTCCTGCCCGCCTACGGGGAACTCATCCAAGAATGCTTCCAACCACACGACGCCTTCATGGAAAAAATCCACGCCGAAAAATTCCAGTACTAAGCCATCTAACAAACAACACCAAACGACCACCCGTACAAGCGCCCGTTGGGCTTGTTATTAGTTAATGCTTATTCGTTAATGGTCCTGCCAGATGAAACCTGAGCGACCCGCGCAGGGATGCTTTTAAGACCATCATGCTGGGCTCCAACTAGCCCGATTCGTGAGATTCGTGCGATTCGTGGTAAAGAAAGCTACCCATCGACAGCCCGCTCCATCTAGCAGGAAATCCATTCCTAATCTGCGTAATCTGTGGCCAGAAAAGTTCCATCAAGCAGGCCTGAATACTTTCTACTTCACACTGAACACTCCCCGCAGGGGCTCCATCTAACCAGCCTTTCTGTCACTTCCGTGTATTCTGTGGTGGAATCCGTTTCATCCAGCCGGAATCAGTCATCAGTAATCACCAATTAGTAATGACCCCGCAGGGGCTCCATCAATCACAGGGCGTGGCCATGCCCGTTTGCTGAGCGGCCTGTACGCCTTGCAGGATGTCCTCGGCTAGCACCCGGTCTAGCGAGAGCTCTGGCAGGTCTGCCGGGTCAAAGAAGGCGATCTCGGAGATTTCCGTATTCTCCAGCGCTTCACCACCCGTGACCTTGGCCGTGAAGAAGAGCTTGTAGATGCTCACCGGATATTTCGGCTGATAGGGATGCCTGTCACGATCCTTCAGGGCATAGAGACGCCCTACCTCCACCTGGTAGCCGGACTCTTCCAGTACCTCCCGGGTGATGCCCTCGATGGGCGATTCATTCTGGTCCGCCCACCCGCCTGGCAATGTCCAGCGGCCGCATGCCCGCTCCCTCACCAGCAACACCTTGCCATCCTTTACCACGCAGGCGCGCAGATCCACCTTCGGGGTGGCGTAGCCTTCCTCCGGAAAGAAAAACTTCTCGATCTGCTCCGTGGAGGCATCGCTCTCCATGCCATAAAGCTGAGTAGCGATTTCTAACAATCTTTCGTAGCGCTCACGGTCATAGGCATCCCGTGTGTAGTGGAGCCCCGTCTGTGCGATCGCACGGATCTCCCTGATCAGTTCATGTAGCATCCTATTCTCCGTTCTAACAAATATGGTTGAGTCATCTAAAGTCTTAGGGTTTACGTGTGAAGTCCCAACTAGCCAGGTTCCATCCCGCCCGTATTCGTGAGATTCGTGCCATTCGTGGTAAAGAAAGCTTCATCAAGCAGGACTTTATCCTTCCCGCTTTTTCCTCCACACTCCCCGCAGGGGTTCCATCTAACCAGCCTTTCTGTCACTTCCGTATATTCTGTGGTAAAATCCGTTTCATCATGCTGCCCAATGACTCATGACCCTTGACCGATGACGAGCCCTTGGGCTCCTCATTTCCTGCGGCTGGACACCACGCGGTAGGCACGCACCTTGCGCTCCACCTCCAGCTCATCGGTGTAGGTGAAGGAACCATCCTCCAGCACCCAGGCGCCTACCTCATCGCCATCGACGATCGGTCCCCAGTCGCCACGGATCAGCACCGGCTGCTCGTACTCAGTGGAGAAGGACCAGCGGGTTCCCACCTGCTTGGCACGGCCGAAGGCATTCGTCTCATAAGTGGGCACCTCCACGCCGGGACTCATCCAGCACAGGATGCCCTGATCAAAGCTACGCAGCACTTTCAGCTGGCAGGGCATCTTCTCACGCTGCTCCTGCTCGGACAGCTCCTTGGCGATGCGTTTCTCCAGCCGCTGGTCGAGAATCAGCTGCTTCCTCTCCTTGCCCGCCTCGTTGTAGGCATTCAGCGCGGCGGAGATCTGTTTCTGTTTTTCCTGCTGCTGCTTGCGGTAGGCCTCTGCCTTGGCCGCATCAAAGCCGCCCAGCTGCTTCTGCAGCTCCTCCGGCAGCTTCTCGTAGCCCACCTTGGCCATGCCCTCCGCATGCATCAGCGTGATGCCATCCGGACTCACCTTCGTCACCGTCACCGAGCGATAGCCTTTGCCATCCTTCAGAGTCAACAAATCAAACTTCTGCGGCTCTGCCTGCAACGGCAACAAGCCCAGCCCTATCAGCGGAATTACAAAACGAAACATGCGCCAAGGTAACTCCAGAAAAAGCCGATTTCAACACCGTAGATCCGAACAGGCTGTTCGCTTCCCCATGCTTGGAACAAGTACTCCCTAAAAATGAGCAAAAAAAAGGCGGGATGCTCCGTAGAACAGCGCCCGCTAAATCTGATTATTGCTACGAAAAGAACAACAAACAGTGATCAGTTACCAAACGCAGAATATGCTTGGACAGCCGCGGGGTCAACCTATAAATGTTCTAACATGAATCCTTCCAAATATACTCTCGGGCTGGATATGGGTGTCGCATCTATCGGCTGGGCAGTAGTCTCTCAAGAAGACAAATTTATCGACTGCGGTGTACGTGTCTTTCCTGCAGGTCTAGACAACTTCAACTCAGCCAAGGAAAAGCACCCGAATATGGACAGGCGCAGCGCTCGTGGGATGCGCCGCCGTATCCGCCGCAAAGCCGAGAGGAAAAAGCTCATCAAAGGGATTCTTCAACAGCTGGGCTGGATGCCCAAGGACCCCGTAGCCCTTGACCAGTGGATGGCCATGGATGTCTATGAACTCCGTTCCCGTGCCATTCATGAGCAGATTAGCCTCGATGAGCTAGGCCGTATCATCCTCCACCTGAATCAGCGCCGTGGCTTCCTCTCCCTGCGCAAGGCCGAGGAAGACAGCAGTGACAAGGAGACGCAGGGCATGCTTGGGGAGATCAAAGAATTCCAGAAAGAGATCGATAGTAGCGGCGCCCAGACTGTCGGCAATTATCTCTACCAGATCTATCAGAAAGAAGGCATCCACACGAGCCTCAGAAACAGGAACAACAACAGACGGCTGAACCGCTCCATGCTCTACCATGAGTTCGACCTCATCTGGAATACCCAGCAGGCCTACTACCCGGATACCCTGACGGAGCAGCTACGCTACGGCAGCCTGGGTAAGAAGGAAAAGCCGACCAAGGTAGTCAAACCTGTTCCGCTAGAGGACGGCAGGAACCTACTAGACCAATTCGGTATCGAGAACCTCACCTTCTTCCAGCGCAAGGTCTACTGGCCAGCCGGTTCCATCGGTCAATGCGAACTTGAGCCTGAGGAAAAGCGGGCCCCCGTTGCAGACAGACGTTTCCAGGAGTTCCGCATGCTTCAGGAGGTCAATAACCTCCGTGTCCTGGATGACTCTAACCCGCGCCATCCTGAGGAAAGAAAACTCACTCCTGAAGAGCGCAATGCAACCATCGCCTACTTGACTGGGAAGAAAGAAGTCACCTTCGATGCGCTGAAGAAACACCTCTGCAAGCACCGCGCGCTCCAGGCATCCCTACCTGATTCCCCCGCCCAGCTAAAGTTCAACCTCGAGGCGGGAGGCAGAACCAAAATTTCCGCCACCCCCACAGACCATACCCTGAGCGCCCGAAAAACGCTGGCTAAGGATTGGAATGCCCTGCCGGAGGACACAAAGAACCGCATTGTAGAAATACTGACCGCTCCTGCGGCCACGGATGATGACATAGCAGAAAATCTGTCGACTCTCTCAGAACTTACAGATGATCAGCGCGACAAACTCCTGAGAACCGTCCTTCCTTCCGGCTATTGCAATCTCTCCGTCGTGGCCCTAGAAAAACTCCTTCCCCATATGCGGCAAGGCAAGGTCTACATGGCCAAGGATCAGTCGGACTCCGCCCTCCACGCCGCTGGCTATAAGCGGCGTGACGAAGAACAGACCTCCACCTTCGACCTGTTGCCCAACTTCGCACAACTGACCGACCCTAAAAGCAGCTTCTACGATCCTCACCAGGTCATCATCAACAACCCGGTAGTCCTGCGCTCCCTCACCGAGCTGCGCAAGATTGTCAACGGCCTCATCCGCAAGTACGGCAAGCCGCACAAGATCCACCTGGAAATGGCCCGCTCGCTCAAAATGAGCCCCAAGCAGCGCTCCGAACACCAGAAGAGAAACAGACAACACGAGAAGGAACGGGATGCCGCCCGCAAAGACATCGAAAAGCTGGGCATCATCCCTAACAACGATGCCATCATTCTCTACCGCCTCTGGAAAGAACAGGACAAGCTCTGTGTCTACTCAGGGAAACCCATCAGCATTTCCCAGCTCTTCAATGGCGAGGTGGATATCGACCACATCTACCCCTTCTCGCAGTCGGCAGACAACTCGCTGTCTAACAAGGTAGTCTGCCTGTCACAGGAAAACCGGGACAAGGGGCAGCGCCTGCCCTATACTTGGCTGGCCCATAGCGATCCTGAAAAGTATGAAGCCGCCCTCCAGCGGGCCAAGAAACTTCCCGGCGGCAAGTACAAGCGCTTCATCGCCCAGCAGATACCCGAGGGCTTCGTTAACCGGGACCTCAATGACACCGCCTGGATGGCCAAGGCCGCCCGCCAGTATCTCTCCCACCTCTTTGAGCGCCCCCACCACATCCTCTGTACCAAGGGGAACCACACCTCCACCCTGCGAAACCAGTGGGAGCTGCACTCCCTGCTGCGTCATGACGAACTGGACCTCAAGAACCGGGACGACCACCGCCACCACGCGCTGGATGCCATCGTCATCGCACTCTGTACCCAGGACCGCATCCAGGAAATCACCCGCAAGCTCAAGCACGAGCTGAAAGTCAAGGAAGCACGGGAAGAAGGCAAACGCGTCTTCCACTTCCGTGCCGAGGGAGAGAGGCTGGAAATCCCCTGGCATAACTTCCGCCTGGATGTCGCCGAAAGGCTCAATTCCATCTGGGTATCTCACCGCCCTAGCAGAAAAGTCTCCGGCGCACTACACAAGGAGACCAACTACGGTAAGACCGCCGAGGGCAAACTTGTCCTCAGAAAACCCGTCCAGTCCCTCAGTAAAAAAGAAGTGGAAGGCATCTGTGACGATACTATCCGGGATATTGTGAGAAGCTATATCCATGAAGCCGGCGGAGACCTGGCCGCGCTCAAAGCCATCTCGGCAGACGCCCCGCTCACCATGCCCTCCGGCATCCCGATCAGAAAAGTGCGTACCGCCATTCCCTACGCCCACATCACGATTCGCCCCGGCAGCCCGCATGAGACACACGTGCAGTCCGCCTCCACCCACCACCTCGCCATCTTCAGCCTGGGAGAGGGGAAATTCCACTTCGAGCCAGTCACCCTCTATGAGGCCACCCGCCGCCAGCGCCACCGCGAGCCCCTGGTCCAGAAAAGCTACGCTGACATGCCGCCCGAAGCTGAATTCCTCTTCCACCTCTGCTCCGGAGACTCCATCTTGGCAGAGATAGACGGCACGGATCAGTTGTTTGTCTTTAACACCATGGCCACCTCCACAGGCCAAGTCTGGTTCGCCCATCACACCGACGCCGCTCAAGGGCACAAAGACCCGGATACAGGCCAATCTCTGCTCCGTTCCTGCATGCCTGGTAGTTTTGCTAAAAAATTCCCAAATGCCCGTAAAGTCACCGTTCTCCCCACCGGGGAAATCCGAGACGCTTGATTGAAATATTCAGTAAAAAGGGGACGTGGCCATGAAATCCACGCCCCCTCAGGTAACTGATCACTGCTTGCGGTCAATCCGCAGCTACACGTACCTATTATTGCTGATGATCAATAACCAGTAAGTGTGTAGGTAATTTGACATTAAATACCTTCTTTTCAAGAAACAATTTAAACCATACACGTACCTTTTGTTTGACGTAAATAAACATCCTGCTATAAGCAATTTATGTACCGATTATTATGCTATAGGAGGGACGGATCGGTTCAAGCTCTCCCCTACCCCTCCCAGGACCACCAGTGAGCGGCTCTAATTCTAGCTAGAACCGCTCACGGGATCAAAGAGCCAAAAATAGACTCAAGCCTCCGCAAAAAATGCTCACAACATATCCTTGCGGGGGCTTTTATCATTACACAAGTAGACCTAATAGCAAGCCATAGCTACGAGACAGTGATAGGTTACCATCTCGATCGGATCCCCGTCCGCTGCCGCGCTGCTGCGGATTGACCGCAAGCAGTGATCAGTTACCATCA